>JBKJML010000229.1:0-8021 GCA_046596415.1 Gaiellaceae bacterium
CATGATCTGCAGGGCGATCCGGGCCCGGCGGCTGCCGCCAGCGGCGAGCTCGTTGAGGCGCGAACGCCGCGCGGTGACCAGCGCGTACTCGGCCGCGACGAAGAATGCGTTCCCGAGCACCAGGAACAGCACCAGGAGCACGCGGAGGAGATTGCTCACGCCCTGCTCTCCAGGGCGTGCGTACTAAGTGGGTCGTCGTCCAAGGCGCTGCGGCGCAGTATAGGCGACCGCTCCCGCCTCCTCGCGACACTGCGCACGTTCCTCAAGCACGAGCCGCTCCAGGTGGGAGATCGTCTCCGCGACCGCGAAGCGCCGCGAGGCTGCTTTGAGCTCCGGCCCGAACAGGTCGAGTGAGACGTCGTACGCGCTGCGCGGGCGGTCGAGGAGTGCCACCTCGGTCTCGAGCAGGCGCAGCCGGTGATGCTCGATCAGCTCGTGTGCACGCCCGACCGGGTCGACGACCGGGTCGCCGTGGCCCGGCAGCGCGATCGTGGGTGCGAGCTCGATCGTGCGGCGCAGCGAGTCGAGGAAGTCCCCGAGCGGGTCGGGGCGGCTCTCCGGCCAGAGACCGACGGTCGGTGAGATCCGCCCGAGCACGTGGTCGGCCGAGATCAGGACACGATCCTTCAGCAGGCAGAGCTGGCCGTCGGCATGCCCTGGCGCTGCGACGAGCTCCCAACCGTCGAGCCGGTCACCCGGCTCGACGAGCCGCGGCGACGGGTGATAGCGGATGAACTGCCGGTAGACCTGCCCGTTCTCGAGCAGGTCATCGACGTTCTCCTGCGGCACGCCGTGGCGGATGAACCACGCGCCGATCCGTTGCGGCCAGTCGTCGTTTCCCCAGACGAGCTTGCACTGCTCGAAGTCGAGCGATCCCTCCACCACCTCGGCGCCGGTGAGCTCGGCGACATCGGCGGCCGCGCCGACGTGATCGGGGTGGAAGTGCGTGATGAAGATCCGCGCCACGTCGCCGATCCCGTCGAGGAGGCCAGCCCAGTGCTCCTTGACGTCCGGCAAGCCGATGCCAGTGTCGACGAGCGTCCAGCCGTCGTCCCCAGGAATGAGATAGGCGTGAACGTGCCCGGGCCGCGTGGGCAGCGGGATCGTGAGGCGGCGGATGCCGAGCGGCAGCTCCATCCGCACATTCAACACCACCTGATCGTCGTGCCGATCCTCCCGGCCCACCGCTCAGGACCGCACCGCGTTCGAGCTTTTCTGCCCGAACGGTCCCGTCCGCCGTAGAATCGCCTCATGGACGAGATCACCTGCCTGATCGCCGACGACCACGAGGTCGTGCGCGAGGGACTGCGGCTCTCGCTCTCCCGCGCGCCGCACATCCGGGTGATCGGCGAGGCCCCCGACGGAGCCGCCGCCGTGGCGCTCGTCGAGCGCCGCCGACCGAACGTCGTGATCATGGACGTCCGCATGCCCGGCATGGACGGCCTCGAGGCGACGAAGCTGATCATGGAGAAGGTGCCCGAGACCGCCGTCCTGATCTTCACCGCCTACAGCGAGCGCTCGCTGCTCAGCCGCGGCCTCGAATCGGGCGCCAAGGGCTACATCCTCAAAGAGGCGCCCCACGCGACGCTCTTGCGCGCGATCGAGAAGGTGGCGGCCGGCGAGAGCTTCGTCGACCCGGCCCTGATGCCCTCCTTCCTCACAGGCAAGGAGCAGAGCGACATGCTCACCGCCCGCGAGCGCGAGATCCTCCAGCTCCTCGCCGACGGCATGTCGAACGCCGACGTGGCCGGGCGGCTCTTCATCAGCCAGGAGACCGTCAAGAGCCACGTCCGTCACATCCTCGCGAAGCTCGAGGCCGACACGCGGACACACGCAGTCGCGATCGCGCTACGCGACGCGATCATCGACTAGATGGGCATCGCCGCAGTTGCGGTCATCGCGGTCGCAATCGCGGTGATCGTTGCCGGCTGGTTGGTCATCACGGAGCGCCGCCGCCACGAGTACGTCGAGCTCGAGAACGCACGCCTGCTGGCGGAGGCGACGATTCGCGAGGAGGAGCGCCGGCGGCTCGCCGACCGGATCATCACCGCGGAGCAGGACGAGCGGCGACGGCTCGCGCTCTTCCTCCACGACGGGCCCGTACAGAACCTGTCCGGGATCGCGTTGATGTTCGATGCCGCAGTGCATGCCGTCGACGACGGGCGCGGCGCCGACGCGAAGGGGATCATGAGCTCGGCGCTCCTCCGCCACCGCGAGACGATCAAGGAGCTGCGCGACCTGTCGTTCAACATCGAGCCGGTCGTGCTGCGCGACCGCGGTTTCGGGCCGGCGGTACAGGCCTTGACCTCGGAGATGGGGATCGAGCACGAGGTGCAGATCGACGTCGACGTGACCGGCGCCACCGGGCTCGGCGAGCACGAGCAGGTCGGCCTCTACCAGATCGTCCGCGAATCGCTCAACCAGGCGATCCGGCGCGGCCCGCCCTCCCGCATCGAGGTCACGGTACGCGAGACGACCGGCGGCGCAATCGAGCTGGTGGTGCGCGACAACGGCAAGCGCGAGCAGCGACGCGCCTCGATCGACGCGATCGCCGAGCGCGCCGCGACGCTGAACGGACGGCTGACCGTGGAGCAGGGTGAGGAGTCCGGCACTGCGGTTCGCGTCGTCCTGCCGCCGTATGCGGCCGGTCACTAGCGATCATCTAAGCTCGCCGCCGATGGCGAAAGACAATGGCTATCTCCTCTTCGTGTGGACGCCCAACGGCTGGCTGCTCGAAGAGCGCGAGGGCGAGCTGCCCGCGGTCGGAGCAGAAGTCGAGGCCGCTGAGCGACGGCTGCGCGTAAGCAAGCACGCGCCGTCGCCAATGCCGGGTGACCCCCGCCGCTGCGCCTACACGCAGGCTGCCTGAGCCGCCCGCCGCCCAAAGACGAGCGCGGCCGCCAGCCCACTCGCGTAGCCGCCCGCCGCAATGCCGCCTGCGTCCGCGCCACACGCGAAGAGCCCCTCGAGCGGCGAGCCTTCCCGGTCGAGCACCCGCCCGTGGTCGTCGGTCGCGAGACCACCGATCGTGTGCGTGACGGCGGCCCGCACCTTGACCGCGGTGAAGGGTGGGCGCGCGAGGAGCGCCGCTGGCTCGAGGTCGGGCAGGCGAAGGCCGGCAAGGTCGGAGGCACGGCGCACCTCACCGCCGAGCTCCTCAGCGACCGCCACAACGTCTGCGACCGTCCGATCGCGCACCGCCCGGTCGAGCGCATCGGCGTCGAGGACGTACCAGCCGGTGCCCTCGGGAAGCCGCGAGAGCTCCTGGACGAGGTCGTTCTCGGACCAGGAAGGCTCGGCTTCGAAGAATGGGCGGCCGCGCTCGTCGACGCGGTGCGCGAAGCGACCATAGAGCTGGGCGGCGCGGACGTAGTCGGCCGGCTCCACACGGGCGGGCGAGGCTGGCATGGCCCGCCCGTAGAACTCGTCCATCCCGGCCGTGAGCGCGGCGCCGCGGGCGCGGGCGTGGTCGAGACCGTCACCCTCGCTCCAGGGGTTGGCGCGCAGCCCGAGACACCGTGCCGTAGCGAGACGGCGGCCGAAGCCACCGGTCGCGAGCACGAGCGGCCCGTCGACCGAAGCGAGCGGCTGCCCGAGCCGGATCTCCGCCCGGCCGGCGAGCGTGGCGGTGAGCTCACGGGGGTCGAAGCGACGCCCGACGGTGAGTGGGTTCCCGGTCTCGCGTGCCGTCGCCACGGCGCCGAGCGACCCGAGCCAGTCGAGCGCGTCGTCGAGCTCCTCCACGAGTACCCGCTGGAGGCGCGGGTCGCCGCCCGGGCACTCGAGCCGGAAGCGATCGAGCTCGCGGTGACGCCAGACGACACAGCTCGACAGGAGCATCGAGCCGCCCGGCCGGTCACCCTTCTCGAGCACGACGCATTCGGCCCCGAGCTCGCGGGCACGAGCCGCCGCGACGAGGCCCGCCATCCCCGCGCCTGCGACCGTCAGCACGAGCTAGCTGAGCGAGAAGGAGGGCTTGTGCTCGACGAGCTCGAGCTTCACGCCGTCGGGCCCGTAGACGAAGAGCGCGAGCGTGTTCGGGGCGTCGACGATGTCGGCGACCTCGAGCCCGAGCTCCTCCGCCGCCACGATGTGCTCCTCGACCGAGTCGACGAGGACAGCGAGGTGATTGAGAAGCGGCTCACCGGTGCCGGTCGGCTCGCCTCGGTGGAGCTCGAGGAACGCGCCTCCGAGCTCGAGCCGCGCCTCGCCGGCGCGCGCGAAGCCGAACGTCTCCCAGCCGGCGGCTGCCGCGCCGGGGTCGGCCGAGAGCAGGGCTATGTGGTCGAGGTCGTAGTCGACCTCGGTCGGCGCCTCGACGAGCAAGACCTTGAGCCCGTTTCGCAGCACGCTTTCCCGGGGCCCGTCGGGCAGGGCATTGACGCGGAGCGCCACATGCTTCAGCACGCCCGGCTCACGATTCCCGTCGGCCTCGAAGAGCGTCAGCTTGAAGCGGCGCGCGTTGGCGCCCATCAGCGTGAATCGGTCGGTGCGCTCGATCACGTGCATGCCGAAGCCGGCGGCGAGATCGTCGGCGATCGCGTCGCGCTCGCTCACCCAGAGGGCGACGTGGTCAAGAGTCTTCGGCTGCACGGACAGAGGATAGCGAGGCGGCTTCAGCCCACCGCGAGCGTGCCGACCGAGTGCCGCTTCTATTCGAGCGGTTGGTTCTGAACGTTGTTCTCGGTCGCGTACTGCTCGGTGAGCGTGTTCACGACGTCGGCGTCGCCATAGGCGTAGTTGATCTTCACGAACGCGGTCCACTTGTCAGGCAGCGCATCCTCCGGGAAGATCGCCTCGACCGGGCACTCCGGCTCGCAGGCGCCGCAGTCGATGCACTCCTCGGGGTCGATGATCAGGATCCGCTCGAACTCGTGGATGCAATCGACCGGGCAGACATCGACGCACGAGCGGTCTTTGATGTCGATGCAGGGCTCCGCGATGATGTACGTCACGGCGGCGATCCTATCCGAGCCCTGGAGCGGGGGGTCAGCTCAACCGACGAGCTCCGCGACGAGCGCGGACGCCCGTTCGACGAGCGCCGATTTGACGATCACCTGGTCGAAGCCGGCGGTGTGCGCGCGTCGCAGCCCCGACGTGTCCGTGTGGTTCGCGTAGCCAAGGATCGGCACCTCCGGCCACGCCTCGACGACCTCGTCGGGGTCGACCCTGGCGATGTCGGCGATCACCAGGTCCGGCGGGTCGACGCTGTCGGTCGTGACGAGATGATGCGTCGGCAGCAGCCCCTCCAGCTTCGCGCGGAAGAAGAGATCGACCCCGGCGAGCAGGATCGTTGCCATGACGCGAACTTAGCACCTTCTCCCCGCTGCGCCAATAATCGGCGTATGAGCCTGGAACGCGGACTGGAGCTGATCCGAGTGGGACGCTACTTCGACGCGCACGAGGAGCTGGAGGACGAGTGGCGCGCCGCGCCGAGCGAGGAGCGCGACTTCCTCCAGGGCCTCGTTCACGTCGCGGTTGCCTGGTATCACGCGGGTCGCGGCAACCGGCCCGGCTGCGAGCGGCAGCTCGCCAAGGCCACGCGCCGGCTCAGCGCCTATGTGCCCGTTCACCGCGACGTCGACGTCGCCCGCATCCTCCACTCGGTCGAGGACGCGGCGGCGCTCGTCGCCGCGGGGACGCTAGCGCTGCCCCCACCCTCCATCGAGCGCGATTCCGCACCCGCCTGACGGCAGGCGTCGCTCACCGGGGCAGGATGAGACTGACATCAGCGCCGCCGTCGCGTCGATTCGTCGCCTCCGCCGTCCCTCCGTGCGCACGCGCGATCGCCGCCGCGATGGCCAACCCGAGACCGGTGCCGCGATCGGTTCGGGCCTCGCCGGATCGACTGAACCGATCGAAGGCGCGCGCCAGGAAAGCCGGTGGGAAGCCCTGCCCCTCGTCGAGGACGTGGACGACAGTCCTTCCGCTCTCGATCCCGGCCCGGAGCGACACGGTGCCTTCGCCGTGGCGCAGAGCGTTGTCGACCAGGTTGCCGACCGCTTGCTCGAGGCGGAGCTCGTCGCCGACGAGCACGACCCCGGGCGCGGCCTCGACCTCGATCCGGCGCCCCGCCTGCTGCGCCCGGCCCGCGAAGCGCTCAGCGACGCGCGTGAGCGCTGCACCGGCGTCCGTGCTCGTCCGCCTCGTCGTCAACCGCCCCTCGTCGGCCCGCGCGAGCACGAGCAGATCCTCCGCGAGCCGGGCCAGCCGGTCGGTTTCCTCCGCCGCCGACGACACCGCTGCCTCGAGCTCCTCGCGGGTGCGTGGGCGCCGCAGAGCGAGCTCGAGCTCCGTCTTCAGCAGGCTGAGCGGCGTGCGGAGTTCGTGACTCGCGTCGGCCACGAAGCCTCGTTCTCGCTCGAGTGCCCGCTCGAGCCGGCCGAGCATCTCGTTCAGGGTCTCACCGAGCCGTGAGATCTCGTCCCGTGCCACGGGGACGGGAAGCCGCCTGCCGGGCTCGAAGGCGGAGATCGCAGCGGCACGGCCGCGCATCGACTCGACCGGGCGTAGCGCCCCGGCCGCCAGGCCGTACGCGAGGAGACTCGCCAGCGCGAGCGCGATCGGGCCACCGATGAGCAGCTGACCCAGCAGGCCGGCAAGGGCTTCGGAGCGAGCCTCCGTCGAGGCGCCGACGACGACGATCAGCTGCTGATCCTGAGCGCGAATCGGAGCGGCGAAGAGGCGTACCGTGTCCTCCCGACCGGGGATCTTCGTCCGCGCGACGAGCACGGGAGAGCGGGCGGCGCGTGCAACCTCGGCTGCAGTCAGCAGGGGCCGCCGACCGAGTTGCGGCGTGGTGTCGACGACGGCTCCCGTCTGGTCGAGCACCTGCGCGAAGCTCTCACCCTGGTCGGCGAGCGGCGCGCCTCCCCCTTCTCGCAGGCCCGACTCGGACTGCCGGACGAGGGCGGCGACGACGTCGCTGCGGCTGCGGAGGCCGGCGTTGATCGTCTGGTCGAGCGAGGCGGCGAGACGGACGTACAGGAAGGCTCCCGTAGCGGTGAGGAGCAGCGCCATCGCGAGCGCGAACGCGGCCGTGAGCCGAAGGCGGATCGGTAGGCGGCTCACCCGCCGCCGTCCTGGCGCAGCCGGTACCCGGCACCGCGGACCGTCTCGATCGACGTGAGCCCGAACGGCCGGTCGACCTTCTCGCGCAGATATCGGATGTAGACGTCGACGACGTTCGACCGGTTTTCGTAGGCGAAATCCCACGCATGCTCGAGCAGGTCGAACCGTGAGAGGACCTGTCCCGGCCGGCGCATGAACGTCTCCAGAAGCGAGAACTCCTTCGTCGAGAGGGAGATCTCGGTGTCGCCGCGCCAGGTCTGTCGGGTGCGGGGATCCATTCGGAGCGAACCGACCTCGAGCACCGTCGGCCGCTCGACGGCACCGCGGCGCGCCAGGGCGCGAAGGCGGGCGAGCAGCTCCGAGAAGGAGAACGGCTTGGCGAGGTAGTCGTCGGCACCGCTGTCGAGGCCGGCGACGCGATCCTCGATCGAGTCGCGCGCCGTCAGCATCAGAACCGGCGACCAGATGCCACGCTCGCGCAGGAGCCGGCACACCTCGAAGCCGTCCACGCCCGGCAGCATCACGTCCAGCACGATCACGTCGTACTCGGTCGCCCCGGCTCGGATGAGCGCCTCGGCACCGTTCGGCGCGACGTCGACCGAGTACCCCTCCTCGGTGAACCCGCGCCGGATCAGTGACGCCATCTTCAGCTCGTCCTCGACGACCAGTGCTCGCATGAGGCCATTGTGACCTCGAAAGATGAGCGTCCGATGAGAAAGTGGTGGTACCGCCGGCCCCCGGAACGACCGCTGCCCCGCCGAAGCGGGGCCGCGGGGCCGAAGGCGGGAGGGGTTACTCCTTGCCTTCGAACTGGTGGTCGGCGTTCGCGTTGCCGGGCTCGTCGACGTGACCGCCCGGGCCGTCGTCGCCAGCCTGCTCGGAACCGGACTCGACGGCCTCGCCGGCCGACTCCGAGCTGGACTCCGCCGCCTCGCCATTCGCAGCCTCGG
>JBKJML010000038.1:0-5607 GCA_046596415.1 Gaiellaceae bacterium
CAGCTCGTCTGCTACCCGATCCTCGACCTGAAACGCCACGGGCAGGACGTCAAGCGCTACTGCCGCGACCTCGAAGAGGCGCTGATCCGCACTCTTGCTGCGTTCGACCTGCCGGCGGAGCGGATCGACGGGCTGACCGGTGTCTGGCTGACGCGCCCCCCGAGGAAGATCGCCTCGCTGGGAATCCACATCTCGAAGTGGGTGACGACCCACGGCTACGCGCTGAACGTCGACCTCGACCCGGCCCCGTTCACGCAGTGGATCACCGCCTGCGGCATCGAGGACGCGGCGTTCACGACGATGGCGCGCGAGCTTGGCCGAGAACTGACGGTCGACGAGGTGAAGCCGGTGGCGCTCGCAGCGCTCGCCGGGGTCTTCGCGCTGAGCTTCGAGGAACTGCCTGCCCCGGCCGAGCTGGCCGCGCTAGCCTGATGTCGATGGAGAGCTCGCTGCCCGTCGCCGAGCGACCCCGCCGGCCGGACTGGATGAAGGTCCGCGCTCCGAGCGCCGACTCGCGCTACTTCGACGTCAAGAAGCTGATCCACGGCGCGAGCCTCAACACGATCTGCGAGGAGGCGCGCTGCCCGAACATCGCCGAATGCTGGGGTCGTGGCACGGCCACCTTCCAGATCCTCGGCGACACGTGCACGCGCGCCTGCCGCTACTGCTACGTCAACTCCGGCAAGCCGAGCGAACCGGTCGACCCGCTCGAGCCGCTGCGGCTCGCACAGGCCGCGTTCCAGATGGGCCTCAAGCACGTGGTCGTCACCTCGGTCGACCGGGACGACGTCCCGGACAAGGGTGCCGGCCACTACGCCGCAACGATCCGCGCGATCAAGGCGAAGCTCCCCGACGCCTCGGTCGAGGTGCTGACCCCGGACTTCCTCGATGTCGAGGAGGAGGCGCTCACGACGGTGCTCGGAGCTCGGCCCGAGGTATTCAGCCACAACATCGAGACTGTCCGCCGCCTCCACCGCCGCATGCGCGGCGCCAGAGCCGACTACGACAAGGCGCTCTGGCTGCTGCGGCGCGCGAAGGAGATCGCCGGCTACCCGGTGCTGACGAAGTCCGGGCTCATGGTCGGTCTCGGCGAGCGAAACGACGAGGTCGTGGACACCCTGCGCGACCTGCGCGCGAACGGGGTCGACGTGGTCACGATCGGCCAGTACCTCCAGCCGTCGGCGAAGCACGCGACGATCGACCGCTGGGTGCACCCGGACGAGTTCCGCTGGTTCCGCGAGCAGGGCGAAGCGCTCGGCTTCGGCAGCGTCTTCTCCGGCCCCCTCGTCCGCTCGAGCTATCGCGCCGACGAGCAGCGCCACGCCGCCGAGACCGGCCTCGGCGCCGTCGCCTACTAGGCCGGTGCGCCTCGAGGCGATCAACCTCGGGCGGCGCGAAACCATCCGGCTCGGGGCACGAACGCTCGACACCGGCATCGACAAGAGCCCGGTCGAACGCGCCCACGTCGGGCCGCTCGGTCTCGCCGGCGATGTCGTCGCCGACGAGACGAATCATGGCGGCCCGGATCAAGCGGTCTACCTCTACAGCCGCGCCGACTACGACTGGTGGGAGGGCGAGCTCGGCCGGCCGCTCGCATCGGGGACGTTCGGGGAGAACTTGACCGTGTCGGACTTCGGAGCGCGCGAGCTCCACCCCGGCGACCGCCTGCGAATCGGCCCGGTGCTGCTCGAGCTGAGCTCGGCGCGGATCCCGTGCTCGGTCTTCGCGAACCACATGTGCGAGGAGCAGTGGGTGAAGCGGTTCCGCGACGCCGAGCGGCCGGGACCGTACGCGCGCGTGCTGGAGCCGGGCGACATCGGGACCGGTATGACGGTCGAGCTACTACCGGCGCCAGACGGCCCGACGATCCTCGACAGCTACCGCCTCTACTACGACAAGGGCGCGCCGGTCGAGACGATCCGCCGTCTGCTCGCGGCCCCTGTTTCGGCTCGCGAGCGCGCGAAGCTCGAAGAGCGGCTGGCGGAACTCGGCGCCGAAGGGATTCCTGCGGGCGGGTAGACGCGAGGTCGCGCCCACCCGCCCGCAAGGCCTCTCCTAGCTCAGCAGGCTCGCGAACGGCTCGGTGGCGAGCCACCCGAGGTCGTCCGCCTGATCGACGCGGTAGACACCGCCGGTGCCGCCGCAACTGCCGTTGAGCCCGAAGGACGTCACGCCGGCGATGACGTTCGAGGTCCCGATGAAGTTCGGGCCGCCGGAATCGCCGAAGCATGTGCCCCCGGTCGAAGCATTGTTCGAAAGAAGCAGCGAGAAGTCGCCCACGATCCCACGGTTGATCTGAATGAGCTGCGGGGTCGCGTACATCCGGACGAGATCGCGCTGGATCTGCGCCGGGTTGATGAGCTGCAAGCCGTAACCGACGGCCGTGAACGTCGTGTGCGAGCTCGGCTTGAGCGCATCGAGCTGGCTCAGCGTCGGCAATTCCCCGTACTGCGCCATCGCCACCGGCGTGTCCAGCACCACAACGCCGAGGTCGTGCAGGAAGAAAGCGCTCGGGTTGTACGACGGATGCGCGTACGCGGTGCCCGTGACGTACGGCGCGACGAGCCCCGTCGTGCGGTAGTCAGACCCGAAGTAGATCTTGACGTTCACCGAGCCATCAGCGCAATGCCCGGCCGTCAAGAAGAGGCGCGGAGCGATGAGCGTGCCCGAGCACCGATACGAAAAACCGTTCGACGAGTCGACGAACCGCATCAAGCCGACATACGGGTGGTTGTTCCCGTCGAGCTCGCCGTCGGTGATCGCACCGGCCGACCCGGCGAACGCGACGCTCGCCACAAGAGCGGCAAGAGCCGCAAGAATCTTCTTCATTTCCCCTCCCACGTAGTGCCCAGAAACCAACGGCCCAACGGCCGTCGCGAACACCGTAATCGGCTCTGGCCGATCTGTCGAGACTTGGGCACCGTCGCAGCCTCGGGAGCACCGCTACGCTGCGTCTCACACGGAGCGGCGCCTGCATCCCGCCGAAGCGAGCGCTCCCTACTTGACCGGACTCACCTCGATCAGGGTTGCGGGTGCGGCTTGGCCATCGCGTGGAAGTCGAGCGCCTCGTCGAGCACGGAGTCCTCCACTCCCGCCTCGAGCGCGACTTCGCGCAGCGAGCGGCCTGACGCCGCTGCGGCCTTGACGATCTCCGAGGCCTTGTCGTAGCCGATGTACGGGTTCAGCGCCGTCGCCGCAGAGAGGGTCAGCTCCGCGTAGCTCTCACACTGCTCGCGGTTCGCCTCGATCCCGTCGACGCAGCGCTCGGCGAGGAGCCGCGAGGCGCTCGCCAGGAGCTGGATCGACTGGAGCAGGTTCCGCGCCATGAGCGGCACGAAGACGTTGAGCTCGAAATGCCCCTGCAGGCCGCCGACGGTGATCGCGGCGTCGTTCCCGATCACCTGGGCGGCGACCTGGGTCACGACCTCGGGAATGACCGGGTTGACCTTGCCGGGCATGATCGAGCTGCCCTTCTGGAGCTCGGGCAGGAAGATCTCGGCCAGGCCCGCGCGCGGGCCGGAGCCCATCAGCCGCAGGTCGTTCGCGATCTTCGTCAGCGAGACGGCGATCGTCTTCAGCGCGCCCGATGCCTCGACGAGCCCGTCGCGCGCCGCCTGCGCCTCGAACGGATCGGCGGGGGCAGAGATCACGAGGCCGGTCTCGTCGGCGAGAAGCTTGCGCACGCGCTCTGCGAACTCGGGGTGGGTGTTGAGCCCGGTGCCGACGGCGGTGCCGCCGAGCGGGATCTGGCCGAGCCTCGGCTCGGTGTCGCGAGCGCGCGCGATCCCCTGACGCACCTGCGCCGCGTAGCCCGAGAACTCCTGGCCGAGCGTCACCGGGACGGCATCCATCAAATGCGTGCGGCCGGACTTGACGACGTCGTCGAACTCGCGCGCCTTGCCCTCAAGCGCCGTTGCGAGCTGTTCGAGCGCCGGCAGCAGGTCGTTCTCGAGCTCGCCGAGCGCCGCCAGGTGAACGGCGGAAGGGAAGACGTCGTTCGACGACTGGCCCATGTTCACGTCGTCGTTCTGGTGAATTCCCTCGCCGGCGAGCGAGGCGATCACCTCGTTCGCGTTCATATTCGAACTGGTGCCCGAGCCGGTCTGGAAGACGTCGATCGGAAACTGGTCGTCGTACTCGCCCGCGGCAATCGCGTCGGCGGCGGCCGCGATCCGCTCCGCCTTCTCGGCGTCGAGCAGGCCGAGGTCGGCGTTCGCACGAGCAGCAGCAGCCTTGATCCGGCCGAGCCAGCGCGCAACCGGAACGGGGATCGGCTCGCCGGAGACGGGGAAGTTGGCGATCGCCTTGCGCGTCTCGCCGCCCCAAAGCTCCTGTGATTCCTTCGTGCTCACCCTCGGAGTGTAGGTGCTACACGGTTCGCAGGCGCAGGCGCAGGCGCAGGCGCGACTCGAGCGGCAGGTCACGCAGCACGCGCCGGACGGGCTCGTTCAACTCGGTGCTAAAAGCCCAGCCGACGTAGCGGCATTGCGGGCACTCACCCGCTTCCTGGTGACGCGGGCCCGGCACGAAGCTTCGTGTCTGCCCACAGCGAAGGCACTCGACGGACTGCATGCCATGATTGTCGACAATCGAGGCCCCCGCCGTGTCCCCCGGACGAGGGAGCCGCGTCAGCGGCGGCCGGCAGCCAGCAGCTCGGCCCAGGTTGTGAGCTTCACGCGGGGACGTCCCCGCGGCTCGCCGCGGCCACGTTCGAGCTCGTCGATCGCCTGCCAGCCCTCGTAGAGCACCGGCTCGGCGCCACGCTCAGCGAGGAGCGCCTCCAGAGAGCCGCCCGTGGGCGCCCGCAGCAGACCCGCGCGCGCGTCCGCGAGCAGCAGCTCGGCCGTCTCCGTGGCGTCCTTCTTGTTCGTCCCGATCACACCGCTCGGGCCCCGCTTGATCCAGCCGGCGACGTAGAGGCCCGGCTCGACGCGGCCACCCTCGTTCGGGATCGTACCCGCGGTCTCGTCGAACGGGACGCCGGGAAGCGCGACTCCGCGGTAGCCGACGCTGCGAAAAACGATCCCGCATGGCAGCGTCTCGTGCTCGTCGGTCGCAACCGCGCGGCCGCCGACGAGCTCATTCCGAACAAGCTCGATTGCCTCGACCCTCGCCGCTCCGAGGATCGCGACCGGAGAGGAGAAGAACCGGAGCCTGAGCGAGCGGTCTCTCCCGACCGGCTCGCGCACCGCGTACTCGCGAAGGTGGTCGACGCTCCGCCTGACGGTCGCCGGCGCGGCCTCGAGCTCGGCCTCCGAGGCTGGATCGAGCTCAAGATCGCCCGACTCGACCAATACGTCCGCGCCTGCGAGCTCACCGAGCTCACCGAGCTCCACCGGTGTCCACGCGGCCTGGACCGGCCCACGCCGCCCGACAACGACGATCTCCCGGATCCCTGAACGGCTGATCGCGTCGATCGCAGCTTCGGTCGTGTCCGTCGGAGCGAGCTCCGCCGGCGTCAACGCCAGCATCCGGGCGACGTCGAGCGCAACGTTCCCGTTCCCGATCACGACGGCCCGCTCACCGGAGAGGTCGAACTCGAGCCCCTGGTAGTCAGGGTGGCCGTTGTACCACGCGACGAACTCGGTGGCCGCCCACGAGCCGGGC
>JBKJML010000051.1:0-6810 GCA_046596415.1 Gaiellaceae bacterium
CGGGCTTGCCGTGCACCCGCTCTTCCGCGGCCGGCGGCTCGAGCTCGAGATCTACGGTTTCAACGAGCGTGCGATGGCACACGCGGAACGGATCGGCATGACCCGCGAAGGCGTCAAGCGCCAGGCCTACCTCGTCGACGTCGAGTGGGTCGACGGGGTGCTGTACGGGCTCGTCGCCGAAGACCTCGACGGGCCGGGCTGAGCTACAGGATCCGGCGCCGCCGGGACTCGGCCACCGCCTCGAGCTGAGAGTGGCAGCTGAGCTCGATGAGGATCGCCTGGATGTGGTTGCGGACGGTGACCGGCGCGATCCCGAGCCGCTTCGCGATCACTTTCGCCGGCACTCCCTCCGCAAGCAGCCCGAGCACCTCGCGCTGCCGCGGCGTCAGTGAAACGGGGGCGGGGACGCTCCCGGTCTCGACGTACCCGTTCCGGAGTAGCTGGAGCACGATCGGCTCCGAGCCTGGCAGCCGCACGGCGACTGTCGAGACCGAGACCGCCTTGCTGCCGTGCTCCGTCCGAATCAGCATTCGGCTGCACGGCACCGGCCAGCCCTCGCGCGCCAGCCGCGCGCCCGAGCAGCCGGCGTGGCAGATCAGCGCACCCCCTTCGTCGACGCCGTGAAAAACATCCCAGCAGGGCCGGCCGAGCGCGTCGGCGGCCGTGATTCCCGTCAGCTGCTCGGCCTTGCCGTTCCAGAGCAGGATGCGCATGTCGTCGCCGTATGCGAACAGGGCATCACCCGAGCGGAACGTCGCGGCCATCCTGGCGACAAGCCTGGGCGACCCGACGCCCAGCTGCAAGCGGGAACCCACCGACCGCCGCTGCGGTGAACTACGGATCACACGCGGAGCGGGTGCATGTCCGCCAGCGCGAGCGGGGAGCGGAAGTGCTCGCGGAGCCGGATGAGCGTGAAAACGCCGAGGGTCGCGAACTGCTCCAGGGCCATGATCAGGCCGGCCAGGCCCTGGTCGGCGGTCGAGCCGTAGGCGTAGAGCGGCCGGTAGCTGAGGATCAGCACCATGACGAGCATCTGGGCGACGATCATCGCGGCCAGCGCGTAGCCCAGCGAGCCCCAGAGGGAGAGGGCGCGGCGGCGCATCGGGTCGACCAGTTGGTTCCAGAGGAGCAGGCCGCCGAGCAGGAAGCTCGCGTGCTCGAGCAGGTGCAGCGACTCGTGCGCGAGCGCGGCGTCGTAGACGACCGGCACATGCCAGCCCCAGAGGAGCACAGCCCAGATCGCGAGGCTGGGGCCGGGCCCGAGCAGGGTGCGGACGAGCGGCCGCGCCAGGAAGCGGCGCACGAGTCGCGGGACAACCGCGACGAGCAGGCGGCCGCGGAGGGCGACGAGAACGAGCGCCGGCGCCAGGTCGCCGATCAGCACGTGCTGGAGCATGTGTGCCGAGGCCCGCTGCTCGGCCGGGCCGTGCAAAAGCCGCAGGGCGAGGAGGCCCGACAGGACGCCGGCCGCGAAGATCGCCGCGCGGTCCCAGCCGGCGTCCCGTGCGAGCCCTCGTCCGTGGAGGCGGCCGAAGCCGCGGGCGAAGAGCACCGTCGCCGCGACGGCGGCGAGCGGGATCAGGAGATCGCCCAGCGGAGCGCCAGATAGACGAACGCGAGCACCCACATCGCCGCGAACACGCCCAGGTAGATCAGCATGATCGCGAGCGTGCCCGGGGTCTGGAAGCGGTGGCCTGACATCTTCAGCATCCTCCCTCCTAGGTGAGCGCGGACAGGGTCAGGCCGGCGAGGAGCAGCAACAGGTAGAGGCCGGAGAGCTTGAAGGTGAGCAGGGCGCGCTCCTGCTCCGGATCACGCCGGAGCCGGTAGGTGTGGGCGAGGAACCAGGCGCCGGCCGGCACTGCGATCGCGAGATACATCCAGCCCGCGTACAGGCCGAGTAGGAGCGATGCGGCCACGAGCGCGAGCGTGTTGGCGTGGACGGCCGCCGCGGTACGGCGCGCTCCGACGAGCGCGGCGAGCGCAGGGATGCCGGCGGAGCGGTAGTCGCGCTCGAGCACGATCGAGAGGCTCCAGAAGTGGGACGGCGTCCAGAGCAGGAGCACGACGGCGAGCAGCTGCGGGGCCGGACTCCACGTGCTGGCGACCGTCTGCCAGCCGGCGAGCGCGGCGAAGCTGCCGGCGGCGCCGCCGATCACGATGCTGTACGGCGTCCGGCGCTTGAGCCAGGCCGTGTAGACGATGCCGTAGGTAGCGGCCCCCGCGAGCAGATAGAGGACCGCTCCCCAGCCGAGCACCGGGGCGGCCGACTGCGAGGCTGCAACGAGCCCCAGGCCGAGCCAGACGGCCGTGCGCGGGCTGATTCGCCCGGCCGGAAGCGGCCGGCCGGCGGTCCGCACCATGCGCGAGTCCAGGTCGCGGTCGAGGTAGTGGTTGAGCGCCGAAGCGCCGGAGGACGCAGCGAGGCAGGCGAGCACGAGTACGGCGAGCTCGACCGGATCGCGGCTCCCAGCAGCGACCGCTCCGGTCACGGCGGTCAGCACGACGAGCGAGCCGATTCGCAGCTTCAGGAGCGCGACGACGTCCCGCCACGAGGTCGTCGCGACGGAGAGCGGAGCGGTGAGCGCGGAGCTGCTCATGCGATCCCGCTCGGCGCGAGGAGCTCAGGGTCGTCGGTGCGGCGGCCGCGGACGAGCGTGAGCACGATGTTGAGGACGAAGAGGAAGCCGGCGATGCCCGCCAGCGACGCGCCCACGCCGACGAGGTTCATCGGCAGGTTCCAGCCGCCCGGTGCGTCACCCCCGTAGGAGATCTCGGCCGTGCGGCGTGGCACGCCGAGGACGCCCGCCCAGCTCATCGCGAGGATCATCCAGAGCAGGCCGAACCCGTAGAGGTACGCCTGCACGGTCGCGAGCCGGGCCGACCAGAGCGCCCGTCCGACGAGCATCGGCACGAGGAAGTAGGCGAAGCCCATGAACGCGAGCGTCGTGCCGCCGACGACGACCCCGTGGACGTGAGCGGGGATCCACATCGTGTTGTGGCTGATCAGGTTGAGCTGGAGCGTCGTCTGCGCTGTCCCGCTCCAGCCGCCGATCGCGAACAGGAGGAGCGAGCAGGTCAGAGCCGCAACGCCGGGGTTGCCCCAGCGGATCCGCCGCAGCCAGCCGAACAGGCTCGTCGGCCCCAGCTTCCGCGCCGTCGCCTCGACCCCACCCATCACTGCGAGGCCGTGCATCAAGCTTGGGACCCCGAGCGCGAAGCCGAAGAACGTGCCGCCGACGAGCTTCACCTCGGTGGACAGGCTCGGGTCGACGAGGAAGTGGTGGCCGAGCACCGGCACGGTGAAGACGAGGTAGAGGACGAACGCGATGCGCGTGAACTTCTGGTTCACCGGGCCGGAGCGGAGCGCGAGCGCCGCGATCCCGTACCAGGCGACGACCATCGCGACGACGTTGACGTACTGGAGCGTGTGCCCGAGGCCCCAGAACCAACCTCGGTAGACGATCGGCTCGACGGAGCCGACCCAGCCCAGCGAGTACAGGAGCGCCGGCACGAGCGCGATGAGCCCCGAGGCGACCGAGATCAGCGCGAGGATTGCCGCGACGGCAACGCCGTAGGTGAGGAGCGGCAGCGAGCCCTCGTGCGCGCCGGTCGTGCGTGCGGCGACGATCGAGAGCGCGAAGTTGACCACCGCGAGCAGCGCCCCGACCGCGAAGACCAGATAGCCGACGTAGAAGAGCGGCGTCGCCACGAGCGGCGGGTAGGCGGTGAACGCCACGCTAGCCTCCCCGCTGAGAATCGTGCCTAGGAGCAGCAGTGCGCCGCCGACCATGAGCCCGAACGCGCCCCAGCCGAGCCGCATGCTGAAGACCTGCGCGTTCAGGAGGATGCTGGAGGCGAACACCATCGCCGCGACCTCGAAGAAGACCGGCCACAGGATCAGGGCGGCGACGCCGTGGCCCGTGAGCGACGCGTAGAACGCGTTCGGGCCCAGCAGCTCGAGGCCCGGCGAGCGTGTCAGCCCGAGCGAGACCCCGAACAGGCCTCCGAGCGCGAGCGAGAGCACCGCGGCGACCGCATTCGCGACCGTGAGTGCCTGGGCGCCCGCGTAGACCCGCAGGCCGGTGATCGGGCACGTGCGCGAAGCCTCCTTGCGCAGGTTGGAGTGGGTGCGCGGAAGCGTTTCGACGTAGGCCATCAGCTACCCCTCCTCGACGATGATTCGGCCCTTCATGCCGTGATGGCCGAGGCCGCAGTACTCGTTGCAGACGATCAGGTACTCCCCTGGCTTCTCGGGCGTGAACGTCGCCCCGTAGGCGTGCCCGGGCGCAATCTCGAGGTTGAGGTTCTGGCCGCCGCCGACGAGCGAGAAGCCATGCAGGGCGTCGACGGAGGAGATCCAGATCCTGACCTCTTGCCCGGCCTTCACCACGAGCTCGGGGTAGAACGTGTAGCGGGCCGCGAGGAGGTACGCATCCTCGCCCGGTGGCACATGGACACGCCCGTCCGGACGCGTGTTCTTGGCCATGAACTCCTGCAGCTTCTCCCCGAATGCAGCCGGCTTGATCCGGTACGAGTCCGTCGGCACGTTCTGCTTGCCGAGCACGAGCCAGCCGACCGCGAAGGCCGACATGAAGGCGACCGACGCGACGACGACCCAGAGAAAGAGCTTCTCGTCGAGCGGCAGCCGGCGCGCCCAGCCCGGCTCGGGCGGGATGACGGAAGAGTCGTCGCCCGCCATCGTCAGGCACTCACCGAGGGGATGTTGCCGACGTACGTGTTCAGGATCTCGAGCGTTGCCCAGACGAGGTAGAGCACGCCGACGAGCAGCGCGACGACCGTCCAGGCAGAGAGGTTGTCCAGGATCGACTCCGTGAAGCGCGTGCTCGCGCCTCCGTCCTCCGGTGCCGGCTGTTCAGTCACGGCGTTCCTCCTCGTCGTTCGCGGGCCTGGTGCTTTCGACGAGTTTCACCGCGGAGCACCCGTCGCTCCTGATGAATTTTCATCAGGGGCGCGGGCGGCGTGACGGCTTGAATCGAGTTCGACCCCGACCGAAGGAGACTTGGATGCTTCGCTCGCTGCTCGTCGTCGTCTCGACCGCGCTGGCCCTCGCCGCCGGCGTGGCTCTCGCTGCACCCTCCGTAACCGTGTTGCGGCTCTCAGCCAACGCGAACGGCGCGATGCGCTTCGACCGCAGCGCCCTGCGCGCCGCGCCCGGGATGGTGACGATCTCGATGAAGAATCCGTCGTTTCTCCCCCACAACGTCGCGGTGCGGGGGAACGGCGTCAAGAAGCTCGGCAAGGTCGTCCTGAAGGGCGGCACGTCGACGGTCAGCGTGAGGCTGAAGGCCGGCCGCTACGTCTTCTACTGCTCGGTCGCTGGCCACGAGCGGGCCGGGATGAAAGGTGTGCTGACGGTCCGATGAGGCCTCCTGTGGTTGTCGCGTGGGAGCTGACGCGGGCCTGCCCGCTCGCCTGCCGCCACTGTCGCGCTTCAGCCCAGCACGAGCGTCATCCCGCGGAGCTCACCTTCGACGAGGGCCGCGCCTTGATGGCCGATCTCGCCGGGGGGTTCCCGGGTGCGGTCCTGATCCTGACTGGCGGCGAGCCGCTGAGCCGGCCCGACACGCTCGACCTCGCCGCGGCGGGCTCCGAGCTCGGCCTCCACATGGCGCTCTCCGTCGATGTCGGCTGGCTGCTGACGCCGGACGCCTGTCGGAGGATCAAGGAGGCGGGCGTGACGCGGGTCTCCTTCAGCCTCCACTTCCCCGACGCAGAGCGCAGTGACGAGTTTGCCGCGACGCCCGGCTTTCATGCGGCCGCGCTCGAGGGCCTGCGGAACCTCCGCGAGGCGGGGGTGCCGTTTCAGCTGCACACGACGGTAATGCGCGCGAACGCCGAGCTGCTGCCGCGGCTGCACGGGCTCGTCGGCGACCTCGGCGCCGTGGGCTGGGAGCTCTTCTTCCTCGTCCCGACCGGCCGCGGCCGCCTGCTCGCCGACCAGGAGCTGCCCGCCGGCGAGCAGGAGCGCGTGCTCCGCTGGCTCTACCGCCTCCAGCGCCACTCGCCGTTCCCGGTCAAGCAGATCTGCGCGCCGCACTACCGCCGTGTCGAGGCCCAGAGTGCGCGCACTCGCGGCGAGCGGCGTCCGAGCCGCGTGACGACGCGCCTGACGACGATGTCGCGCGGCTGCCTGGCGGGGAACGGGTTCGCGTTCGTCTCGCACGTCGGCGACGTGTGCGGGTGCGGCTTTCTGCCGCTCTCGGTCGGGAACGTCCGCGACCGTCCCTTGACGGAGCTCTACGAGCACGCACCGCTCTTCCAGGCGTTCCGCGACCCGTCCCGCCTCGGCGGCGATTGCGGGGCCTGCGAGTACCGCGCGCTCTGCGGCGGCTGCCGCGCTCGTGCCTACGCCGCGACGGGCGACCCGCTGGCGGAGGAGCCCGACTGCGCGTACGAGCCCGTCGGTCTGCTCGCGGGCGCGCGCTAGACGGTTGGCCGCGCCACGACGACGCGGCGGATCGCCTCGATCGTGCAGCCGAGCGCTGTCGCCGCGGCCGCGGCGAGCAGCATGGAGCCGGCGCGCGCGACCCCGTCCGAGCCTGTGAGGACGCCGATTGTGAGCGTCTCGAGCCGACGCGCACGACCGGACGAGCTCGAGTTTCTGCTCGAGCTCGTCCAGGACGGCGAGGTCGCGCCGTACCTGGCCCGGCACGGGTCGGAGCCGGGGACGACCGAGCGCGCGAACGAACGAAGCCGGATCGCCCAGCTCGGCGGGCTTGCCGTGCACCCGCTCTTCCGCGGCCGGCGGCTCGAGCTCGAGATCTACGGTTTCAACGAGCGTGCGAT
>JBKJML010000084.1:0-28255 GCA_046596415.1 Gaiellaceae bacterium
CCCTTCCAGCTGAGCGAGATGTCGGCGCTGCCGCCGGTCTGCCGGCAGTAGGTGGCGTACGCGATGGCGACCGCGTAGGCGAAGCCGACGAAGACCGCCCACCAGACGATCTCCTCCACCTGGGCGGTCTCGCCGCGCCAGGTGAGGGCGGGCGGGGCGTAGCTCTGGGCCGCGAGGGCGAATGCTGTTTCCACGAGATGCCTCCTCAGTCGATTGCCTCACCCACGGTAGGAGCGCCCGGCGCGCGCCTCTCGCTCAGCTTCGTGTCGACTCTGCGGAGTCAAGCGGGCCGCATCGGATCGCGCCAGATGGCCAAACCGGACAGGGTTGGCGGCACGTAGATCCGGGTAGATGCCCACCATGAGCAAAGACGACTTGAAGCCGCTGCTCGACACGGCGGAGGAAAGCGGCTGCCTGAATCTCTCCGAGTTCACCGGGCTGCTGACGCAGCTCGAACTGGACGAGGAGGAGCAGGAGGAGCTGTACGCCGAGATCGAAGCGCGGGGGATCGCGCTCACCGACGACTGCAGTCGCCAGAACGAGGAGGAGGCGACCTACGTCAACGGCGACCTTGCCCATACGACGACCGATGCGCTCCAGCTGTTCCTGAACGAGGCCGGCCGTTATCCGCTCCTGACCGCCGCCGAGGAGGTCGAGCTTGCGAAGCGTGTGGAGTCGGGTGACCGGGCGGCGAAGGACCGGATGATCAATTCGAACCTGCGCCTCGTGGTCTCGATCGCCAAGCGCTATCAAGGTCACGGGCTCTCGCTGCTCGACCTGATTCAGGAGGGCGTGATCGGGCTGATTCGGGCCGTCGAGAAGTTCGACTGGCGTCGGGGCTTCAAGTTTTCGACGTATGCGACGTGGTGGATCCGTCAGGCAGTGCAGCGCGGCGTGGCCAACAAGTCACGCACGATCCGGATTCCGGTCCACATCGCCGAGCGCGAGCAGCGCATGGGCCGCGCGGAGCGCGAGCTCGTCGTGAAGCTCGGTCGCCCGCCAACAGACGAGGAGATCGCCAAGGTCGCGAAGATCTCGCTCAAGCACCTGCGCGAGGTGCGCCAGGCGGCTCGCGCCGTGACGAGCCTCGACCGGCCGCTCGGGGACGACAACGACGCTTCGATCGGTGACCTGATTCCGCACGATCAGGAGGGTGTCGAGACAGAGGTGGAGGTGAGCCTCACCGAGCAAACGCTGCATCGCGCGCTGGCGACGTTGCCGGAGCGGGAGGCGGCCGTGCTGGAGCGCCGCTATGGCCTCGCCGGACAGGAACCGAAGTCGCTCGAGGTGATCGGGCGCGAGCTCGGCCTGACGCGCGAGCGGGTGCGACAGATCGAAGCGCGGGCGCTGGAGCGCCTCGCGGTATCGCGCGAGATCGAAGCGCTGCGCGCCGCGTAGCCGTCACCCGAATCGGGGATGGCAGGCGCGCGGGCAGAGGGATCGCGCCCTCGACCCGTTGACCCCATGATGAGGAACACGAGCTTGCAGGGTGCCCTGGTGCCGCAGCCGGGACCCCAGACCTTCTAGAAGGCTCGCGTTTCGCCGAACTGCCGAGATGAGCGGCCCCGCCCGGGCCGCTCGTCTCCTTTACACAGCCCTCACAGCCAACGGCTACCCTCCGCACCGTCCCTCTTGCAAAGGAGAAACGCGTGCAACGGCTCCTCCGCTTCCTTGTACTCGCCGCGCTCGTCGCGGTGGCGATCCCTCAGTTCGCGTCCGCCGGACCGCGCATGTGGATCGGCTTCCACGACGACCCGAACTTCCGCTACGAAGAGAACCGCCAGGCGGTCCTCGACGACGCGCGCGACGCGAACTCCACCATCGTGCGCTCGCTGGTGACCTGGGCGACGATCGCCCCGACGAAGCCCGCGAGCCCTGCCGATCCGTTCGACCCGGCCTACCGGTTCCAGGATCTCGACGAGCTCGTTCGGAACTCGCAGGTTCGTGGCATGGAGGTGCTCCTGACGATCTGGGGGACGCCGAAGTGGGCCAACGGTGGCAAGACGCCGAACTACCTCCCGACGAGGCTCGCCGACTTCACCACTTTCTCCCGGGCGCTTGCGTCCCGTTACTCGGGCCGCTACGCGGGCTATCCCTTCGTCCGTTTCTACTCGATCTGGAACGAGTCGAACCTGCAGCTCTTCCTCGCTCCTCAGTTCGACGCGAAAGGCAAGTCGATCGGGCCGCGCAACTATGCGAAGCTCGCCGCCGCCGGGTACGCCGGCGTCAAGGGGGGCAGCGCGCTCGCGCAGGTAGCTATCGGCGAGACGTCCTCGCACGGTCGTGACAAGCAGCTGAAGGGCAGCTCGGACACACATTCACCGGGCCGGTTTGCCCAGCTCGTCGCCGCGGCGAATCCGCGGCTGAAGTTCGATGCCTGGGCGCAGCATCCGTATCCGTATCCGGTGAACATGAAGCCGACGCAGAAGGTGCGCTGGCCGAATGTGACACTGCCGTCGCTGCCACGGTTCGAGACGTCGCTCGACACGTGGTTCAAGCGCAAGAACGTGCAGGTCTGGATCACCGAGTACGGCCATGAGGTGAAGCAGGACGGCGAGCCGAAGGGGATCACCCGTGCGCGGCAGGCCGCGTACGTCGCCCAGACGATCTCGATTGCCCGCCAGGATGTCCGGGTCGGCATGTTCGTCTGGTTCGTCTTCCGCGACCACGCCACGAGCGAGTGGCAGAGCGGCCTGATCGCGCGTGGCGGCACCCCGAAGCCCGCCCTCGCCCGCTTCAGCTCGGCTGCTGCGGCAGTTGACGCCCGCAAGGCGATTGTGAAGGTGCGTGGAGGAACGTCGAGCCCCGTCGTGTCGGTCTACCTGCGGGAGTACGGTGCGGGCACGAGGACCGGCGAGATCGTCGGCTTCAACGTGAGGGTGCTGGAGAACGGCAAGCTCGTGATGAGCCTTCAACCCTCGGCGGCGTTCCGGGTCGATACCACGACCCAGCTCCCGCTCACCGGCTTCCGTCCGGTCAAGGGCCACACCTACGACGTCGAGATCGACGCGAACGTCTACAGCGGCGGCGGCGTCGTCCTGAACCGCCTGCTCACTCTGATCGGAACCTAGCTCGACGGGAAGCGCGGGACGGCCGAGGCCGTCCCGCGCTTCCCGTTCTCGGCGGGCTACTGGAGGCGAACCGCGAGCAGCGCCAGCGTGAAGACGGCCAGGGTGAGCGCGCGCAGCGCCGCCTCGGGCACGCGGACGAGCGTCTCGGGGCCGATCTGCTCGGTGCAGCCGTCCTTGTACTCGATCACGCCCGAGACGGTGGACGAGCCCCACCGCCAGGAAAAAGGCGGCGAGCCCCGCAAGCAGCCTCCGAGCTTCAAGCTCCGGCGCGAGCGAGGCGCCGATGACTCGGCGTACGCGGCCAAGGACGTTCCGCACCACCGTGTTCCCTGCTCTCGCGCGTCACGGATCGCCCCCGACGCCCGCAGGGGCGCCGGGGGCCGAGTCGCATCGATGCTCAGCGCACGCGCAGGGCGGCATGCTGGCCCGCCTTGTAGTGGCCGAGCAGGTTGCAGATCAGCACGTACTTGCCTGGCTTCAGGTTCAGCGTGAGGCGTCGTTCCTGGCCCGGGGAGATCGTCGTGAGCTCACCCTTGAGACCCTTCTCCACCGCCGTGCCCCCCTTTACCGGCAGGGCGTGGTGGCGGGCCTCGGTGCGCAGGACGACGAACTCGTGCTCAATTGCGCCGTTGTTCCTGACGCGGAACGTGACCTTCCCCGCCCGGACGCTCGTCAGCGACGGCACCACCTTCCACTCCGACAGGACGACGCTGATCGTCGAGGCCGCCTGAGAGCGGGCCGGTGTCACCGCGGCTGCCGCTCCCTGACCGACCGCAAGCGCGGCCAGGACGATGAGTCCTGCGGCTGCGGCTGTCGCGGTGATCCCGATGGTCTTCTTCCCTAGCACGGCAGTACGACCAGATCGGCGCGGTGGGAGGGCTGGTGCGTGATGCAGATGATCGGGAAGATGCCCACCTTGTTCACCTTGAAGACGGACGTGGCGAGCTGGCCCCGGAACACGGTGAAGTTCTTGTTGAAGTCCGGGATCGTGATCATGTGCTCCTTCGCGTTCACGCCGAAGATCTTCAGCACGACCCGCTCGCCCTTGCAGGCGGCAACGACGCCGGTGTCGAAGCGGTAGGTCTCAACCGCCCAGGTCCCGGTGGGCTTGCCCGCGTGCTCCGGGTCGCCGGGCGGGAACGACTCGTAGCCGCCGCCCTTCGGCAGGGGCGCCGTCGGGTACGCCTCCTTCGAGACGTTGCTCGAGCCCTTCCACTCCACGGCGCTCATGTAGATCATGCGGGTTTTCGCAGCGGCCTTCGCGTCGCTCGTCGAGACGGCGACGGAGGCGACCCCGATTGCGGTAATGCCGACCGCGATCGCCACCAGCATCCAGAGCGTCCTGCCCATTACGATCTCCTTTTTCAGGCCAAGCGGGGGCGTGCTTCCTCCCGCTTGGCTAGGTAATTTCGATGACGGAAGCAGCTTGCTGGCGCAGCAGGCCCACCGCAAGGCCTAGAACAAGCGGTATTGCCAGGGAAACGGGTGGTCTTCCCTGGCGCTCGACCCACCAGAATCGGTAGGTCTGAGGCCTACCAGCTACTGCGCGGCCCGCGCCTCGTCGTCCGAGACGGTCACGAGCCCGCTGCGGATCGCGTAGGCGACCGCCTGCGCCCGGTTCTTGAGGTGGAGCTTCGCCAGGATGTGCTTCATGTGGAAGTTGACGGTGTTCTCCGAGATGTAGAGCGCCGCCGCGATCTCCCTGTTGGTGGCGCCGGTGACCACCAGCTCGAGTACCTCCCGCTCCCGCTGCGTCAGCCCGTCCGACTCCGCCTCCTTGGCCGAGCCCTCGCGCGAGAGGCGGGCGAACTCGTCGAGGATCTTCGCCGCCAGGCCCGGCGAGAGCGCAGGCTCACCCGCGGCGATCCCCGTCAGCGTCCGGCCGAGCTGCTCCTCGGACATGTCCTTCAGCAGGTAGCCCTCGGCGCCGCTCTTGATCGCCTCGAACAGGTCGTCGTCGTCGTCAGAGACAGTGACGATCACGATCTTCGTCTCCGGCAACTCGGCCTTGATCAGGCGCGTCGCTTCGAGACCGTTACAGGGCGACATCCCGATGTCCATCAGGACGAGGTCGGGGCGCAGCGCCCGGGCCTGTTCGAGCGCCTCGAGGCCGTTGCTCGCCTGCCCGACCGGCTCCAGGCCCCACGCCCTGAGCAGGCTGGCGATGCCGGCTCGGAAGAGGGCGTGGTCATCAGCGAGCAGAACTCGCATACGACACCTCCGTACCCTCTGTCACCGGCACGGAGACGACGATACGCGTCCCGGCGCCGGGGGTCGAGGAGAGCTCGAACCTGCCTCCGACTGCGTGAGCGCGCTCTCTCATCGTCTGGAGTCCGAAGCGTGGCCAGCCCGTGCGGGCCGGGTTGGCCGGGTCGAAGCCGCGGCCGTTGTCGGCCACCTCGAGCCGCAGCTCGTCTCCGGCGAGCTCCAGGCTGACGGTCGCGCTGTGCGCGCCCGCGTGCTTGCGGACGTTGCTGAGCGCCTCCTGAATGATCCGAAGCAGCTGGATCTCGGTCGCGCCGGGCAGCCGCAGCGCCGCGGCTGCGTCCGTGATTCGTACGTCCGGGACAACGCCGGCCAGGCGGCCGTAGCCGGCAAGATACGTGCGCAGGCTGGGAACGAGACCCTGCCTGGCCGCCCGCAGGCCCATGATCTCCTCGCGGATGTCGCCGTAGACGTGTCGTGCCGCCTCCTCCAGCGAGCCGACGAGCTCGCGCGCCTCCTCCGGGCGACCCGATGCCAGATGTTTCTTGATCGCCAGCGCCTGCGTGTTGATGTAGCCGAGCACCTGGGCCAGGCCGTCGTGCAGGTCGCGCGCGATCCGCTCCCGCTCCTCGAGCGCGGTGCGGTCGAGCACACGACCGAGGAGGCGCGCGTTCTCGATCGCTACCGCCATCTGCTCTCCGATCCCCTCGAGCAGCCGCAGCTCCGCCTCGTCGGCGAACGCGCTCCGCTCGCGGCCCGCGACCGCGAGCACTCCGACGATCTCGCCGCGGTGCCGGAGGGGCAGTGCGCAATACGTCTGCAGCCCAAGCTCGGCGATCTCCCGGCTGAGAAACCGGGGATCGGACGCCGGATCGTGGACGAGGACGGCCGAGCCCCGCTGAGCCGCGAGACCGGCTAGTCCCTCCCCTGGCGCCAGGCGGTTCCTCGCACGCGGCACCTCGACGCCGATGCCACGCTGGCGCTCCAGTGCGAGCTCGCCCTCGTCGGTCATCAGCCAGATTTCGGCCGTGTCGGCCGGAGTGACACCGAGGATCGCGTCGAGCGCCTTGTCGAACATCTCGGAGAGCTCGACGGCGGAGGCCGCCGCCTGGCCGACGGCGAGGAGAGCCGCCAACTCGTCGTTGCGCTGCACGATCCGCTGCTCGAGCCGGCCGATGGCGCCGAAGATCGCGAAGGAGAAGACCGCCGCTCCCGCGGCCAGGATGCCAACGAGAATCAGGACTTCCGGGAACTCGTGCAGGGTCGAGTGGAACTGCTCGCGCAGGAGCCCCGTGAACACGACGAGGAGCGTCACCGGCGCGACGATCGCGAGCCATCTCAGGCGGGCGAGATTCAGGGCGTCCTCTCTCGGGGCGTCCGGCCGCTTCGCTGCTCAGGAGGCGGCGGGCAGGCCCGCTCGTTGCACGTCCAACGTACGGGAAACGAGCAGGCTCTGCGCCGTCAGGTCGCTCCCGCGAGCTTCGCGACCCCGGCCCGGTTCGCCCATCCAGCGACACCTCCGGGCAGCGGAGCCGCCCGTTGTGGCCGCAACGAGAATCGACAGAACGCACGACGTCATGCGTGAGTCCGAAATCCGCGCGAGTTGGCCCTCATGAGCCGCTGGCGGCGGAGCTGCCCCTTCAGGGATCTTCGCGATCGTAGGGATCCGCTCCCGCGGATTCCTACGATCTTGCAGCAATGTGGGCCGTGCTGGGCTCGAACCAGCGGCCTTGGGATTAAAAGTCCGACCGGAACCACGGTATTGATCGGCAGCTAACCGAAAGTGGCTGCAAACGTGCGGAGCAAGCACAGCAGCTTGATGAAGCGATCTGCGCCGCGCCGCTACGACCCGGTACTACCGCGCGTACTCCTGACTCCCCGCGACCGGCGATCGCTTGGTCTTGCGATGTGGGGTGATAGCGCCGGTGTAGCTCCGCTCCGCCGGCGCGGGACTCCACTGTGCGCGCCAGCTCAGATCTTGGTTTTGCGCAAGCGCCGGGTGCCACCGGCCGCTCGCGTGTGCTCGAGCAGATAGCGTCGGGTGATGCAGGTCGAGAAGCTGGCGGAGGGCCTGTGGTGGTGGACCGGACAACTCGAGTCCGGCGAAGAGGTCGGAAGCGTCTACTACGAGGAGGGCGACCGCGTCTACCTATTCGACCCGATCGTCCCTCCCGAGGACGCCGATGTGTTTCTCCAGGCGCTCGATCGCGACATGTCCCGCTTCGACGGGCGCGGGGAGGTGCTGCTGACGTCCGCCCGACATCGACGCGACGCCGACTTGCTCACCGAGCGCTATCGCGACGTCCGGATCGTGGACACTCCCGCCGCGTCAACGATCTCCACGATCCCGGCCAGCGCCGGCGAAGTGATGTACGTCTTGAGCTCCCACGCGTCGCTCATCGTCGGCGACGCAATCGTCGGCTCTGATCGCGGTCTCGTATTCGGTGACGCGCGTGCTTCGGGCGCTCTTCGTACGTTGCTGGACATTCCGATCGATCGCGTGCTCGTCTCGCACGGCCCGCCGATCAGAGCCGACGGAGCGGAGGCGCTGCACGCGCTCCTCGCGCGCGGCTAGTCCTCGTCCCCCGCCGGAAGACCGGCCCAGCGGGTGGCTGATGGGAGCTCGATGTCGAACTGGTCGAGAATGCGGAGCACTGTCTGATCGACGATGTCGTCAACGGTGGCCGGCAGGTTGTAAAAAGCAGGGGTGGGCGGGAAGATGATCGCTCCCAGCTCGCTCAACGTCAGCATGTTGCGCAGGTGGACTGCGTGCAGGGGTGTCTCGCGCACGGCGACCACGAGGCGACGCCGCTCTTTGAGGACGACGTCTGCCGCTCGGCAGACCAGGTTGTACGCGAACCCGTTCGCGATCGCGCCGAGTGTCTTGACGCTGCAGGGCGCGATGACCATCCCATCCGTACGGAACGAGCCGCTCGAGACCGTCGCGGCCTGGTCCCCCTCCGCGTGGACGACGTCGGCGAGTGCACACACGTCGGCCCACGTACGGCCGGTCTCGTGCTCGATCGTGACGCGCGCCCAGCGAGTCGCGATCAGATGCGTCTCGATCGGAAGCTCGCTCAACTGCTCGAGGATGCGCACGCCGTAGATCGCGCCTGAGGCGCCGGTGATGCCGACGATGAGCCGCTTCATGCCGCCACCACGGCTCTCGATGCGCGCGCCAGCTTGGCCTCGACGTCGGCCCGCGACAGCGGACGCTCGGGGTCGCCCGGCGCATCGGTCCGTTCCGCGCACGATTGGTCGCCGTTCGTGAGACGGACGCGGACGCGGACGCCGCCCGCTGGCACGGTCGGAGAGGCAGCGACGGAGATGCGTTCCGCGATCGCCGCGATCCGCGGGTCGCCGAGCCGCTCCGGCGCGCTGTGCTCGAGCCACCAGTCTCCGTCGAGCAGCATGCAGGCGGCGACCCACCGTGCCGACTGCTGCGCCGCGAGCGGCGTCTCCCAGCCGCGGTCGCCGCTCACCTCGTAGGCCTGTGGGCTCAGTTCCACCTCGAGGAGCGCGACGTCCTCCGCCGGGACGGCGAGCTCGAGGCACACCTCGATCAGCGACTGGACGGAGCTCGCCGCGGGCCAGCGGCGCAGTGAGATTTGCTCGAGCTCCCAGTGGTTCCCGAGGTCTCGCACCAGCAGTTCCGGCGCGCCTCCGTCCGCGTAGGAGTGAGCCATGCCGCCGTCCGCCGCGGTCAGCCAATGCGGGGAGGCGGCCAGGCCGGTGTCCGCTGCGAGTCCGGCGAGCAGACCGGCCGTCGCGCCGCGCGCTTGGTTGAACTTCACGGCCTCCGTGCCGAGGGCAGCGAACGTGCCTGCGCCCTGGGCGGCGCCGTGTGCCATCGCGCTCAGGACGCCGTCGGTGTCCAGTCGGAGCAGTCGTGCGACAGCAGCCGCCGCTCCGACGGGGCCGACCACCCCGGGCGAGTGCCAGCCACGGTCTCGCAGCCGCGGGTAGTCGAGGGCGAGGCAGAGCCGGGTCGTGACCTCCAGTCCGACCGTGAGCGCCGCGAGGAGTTCGACCTGGTCACGCTCGCCCTGAAGAACTTCGAGTGGTGGCACGACGACCGGTGTGACGTGGCAGAGGCCGGGGCGGTAGACGTCGCAGAGTGTTGCGGACGTGATCTCGTAGGCCCGTGCGAATGTGCGCGCTGCGGCGCTGTCACCTGCGAAGGCGTAGGCAAGGCGGGCGGCGCGGTCCGCGAGCTGCTGGGTCGCACCTGCAGCTCCGCTCGCAAGTGCGTCGAGGTGCAGGATTTCGACGCGCTCCCGGGTGCGCCCGGGGACATCGTCCCACTCGAGCCTTGCCGCCCACTCGGCGATCTCCCGCTCGACGCTCACCGGGCCACTCCGAGCTCGTCGAGGGCCGGACCGTAGACCTCGGCGTCGAATCGCTCCATCGCGGCAGCGAGATCGGCCGGGTCGCGCTCGCGAAAGACAAGCACGAGCTCGTCGACGCCAACGCGCGCGAAGTCGACGACCTCCGGCACGATCCGCTGAGGGCTCCCGTGCAGGCTGTACTTCTCGATCGGGTCGGCGTCCAGGCGGACACGAACGCGGACCGAGATCGTCGGCATCGGTCGGCCTGCCTCCTCTGCGAACGCGCGAAGCTTGGGGATCCGCTCCGCGACCTGCTCTGCGTTCAACTGCGCGGCGTGGTAGCCGTTGCAGAGGACGGCGGCCCGGCGCAGGATCCGGTCGGCGCGACCGCCGCACCAGAGCGGCAGCTCGGCGCCCTGAGGAGGGAGAGGATCGAACGTGAAGTCACGGAGCCGGTGGAAGTCGCCGTCGAACGGCTCCTTCGAGCCCGACCAGAGGTGGCGCCAGAGGGCAATCGTCTCGTCGAGGTAGGCGCCGCGCTTCGTGAAGCGCTCGGCCTTGCCCAGGTTCTCGTACTCCGGGAGGTCGTGGCTCTCGCTCGAGCCGACGCCGACTGTTAGGCGCCCCCCGGTCAGATGGTCGATCGTTGCGAGCTGCTTCGCGAGCAGGGGCGCGTCGCGCATGGCCGGGATGATGACGCTGAAGCCGACGCGCAGCGAGTCGTAGCGGGCCGCGACCCAGGTCAGCGCGGTCGTGGCCTCGAGGACCCAGCCGTACTCGTCGGCCTCAGGGCCGGCGGGGACCATAAGGTGGTCGGTCGCGTAGACGCCGGACCACCCGAGGCGCGCGGCGGTCCCCGCGGCGGCATCGAGATGCTCCGCGCCAGCACCCGCTCCGATCGTCGGCAGGATCAAGCCGAGCCTCATGCGCCTTCGCCTCGCGGCGTGAACTTGGGAATCCCGTCTTCGAACACGACCGAAACCGGCATGCCGACGCGCACCGCGTCCGGCTCGACCCCGACGACGTTGCTGATGAGCGTCGGCCCTTCCGCGAGCCGGACCAGCGCGACCGTGTACGGCACGGGCCAGTCCTCCTTGTACTGGTGCCGGAAGACGGCGAAGGAGTACACCTCGCCATCACCGCTCACGCGCTCCCAGTCGGCTTCGGTCGAGAGGCAGGTTGGGCAGACGATCGAGACCGGATAGCGCAGGTGGCCGCCCGCGCAGCGCTGCAGATGTAGTTCACCGCGGCGGCAGGCGTCCCAGAACGGCCCGCTCAGCTGCTCGGCGGTCATCGCCCGAGCACCAGCGCGCTCGCCGTGTTCAAGGTCATCCCGCGGCCGGTCACGAGGCAGACCTCGGCGCCGTCGACCTGGCGGTCGCCGGCCTCCCCGCGAATCTGGCGTACGCCCTCCACCACGTGCAACCAGCCCTGCATGTACGACTCGGACAGGTTCCCGCCTGCAGTGTTGATCGGCAACTCGCCGCCGAGGCTGATCCGCTCGCCGCCCTCGACGAACGGACCCGACTCGCCTGGCTCGCAAAAGCCGCCGTGCTCGAGCCAGAGCAGGACCGAGATCGTGAAGTTGTCGTAAAGCTGGGCGACGTCGACGTCGGTGGGCCCGATACCGGCCATCTCGTACGCACGCGCGATCGCGTCGCGCTGGTGTGGGAGGTACCACCATTCCGGGTGTTCGAATGTCTGCAACGTGTGACCCTGACCCATGCCCCAGAGACTGACGGCGCCGTTGCGGCAGTCACGCGCGCGCTCGGCCGAAGTGACGACGACGGCGACGGCGCCGTCGGAGATCAGGCAGCAATCGAGCTTCTTCAGCGGGTCGACGATCGGCCGCGACGCCTGGTGGTCGGCGAGGGTCATCGGCTCGCGCATGACGGCATGCTCGTTCATGGCGGCGTGCTTTCGGCAGGTGACCGCGACCCAGCCGAGCTGCTCGCTCGTCGTACCGTAGAGCGACATGTGCCGCTGCGCCGTCAGCGCGCTGTTGGCGGCGTTGCCGAACATGCCCCACGTCCCCCACGAGTCGCTGCGGCCGGCGGGCGCGTCGAACCGGGAGCCCCCGGTGCGCGCCGTGTCCGCGAAGACGCACGCGACCACGCTCGCCATCCCGGCGTCGATTGCCAGCGCGGCCTGCTGGATCAGTTGTCCCGCTGTCGACCCGCCTGCCACGAGCGAGCCTGCCAGCTTCGGGTTGATACCGAGGTGGCCGCCGAGTGCCAAGTAGTGCTTCGGCCCTTCCGGCGAGGTCGTTCCCGGCATGGTCAGCAGCCCGTCCAACTCGTCCTTCGTGAGGCCCGCGTCGTCGAGCGCTGCCTTCAGCGCGGTGACGGCGAGGGAGAGCGGCGTTTCCTCGGGCAGCTTGCCCTGCGCCGACGCGCCGACGCCCGCGATCGCGGCCTTGCCCCACATCAGCGGCCCGTGAAGCGAGGCGCGCGCTTCTCGCGGAACGCGGCGCGCCCCTCGGCACGGTCGGCGGTGGTCGCCAGCTCCGTCCACAGCTCGCGTTCGAGTTCGCGGCCTCCTGGCGCCGCCCGCAGGGCGCGCTTCGCGGCGCGCAGCGAGAGCGGCGCGTTCGCGGCGACGCTGCTCGCGATCCGCTCCGCCAGCGCCGGCAGGTCCTCCGGCAGGACGACGTCGGAGACGAGACCTCCGCGGAGTGCCTCCTCGGCGCCGATCGGCTCACCGGTGAAGAGCAGCTTTGCGACGACCGCCCCTTGCAGGCGCTGCGTTCCGCCGCTGCCCGGGAGCGAGCCGATCTTCACCTCGGGCAGCGCGAACGTCGCCGTCGAGGAGGCGATGCGCATGTCCGCAGCCAGCGCGAGCTCAAGGCCTCCGCCGACCGCAGCGCCATTGATCGCGGCAAGCACAGGCTTCTCGAAGCGGTCGAGAGCGTCCGAGACAGGAGTTGCTCCGGGCGGTGCCCCTTCCTTCAGATCGACGCCGGCGCAGAAGGCCGTCCCTTCGCCAGTCAGAACGACGACGCGGACAGCGTCGTCGGCATCTAGGTCGGCGAACGCGTCGGCAAGCGCGGAACGCATCGCGCTATCGATCGCGTTGCGCTGTTCGGGTCGGTTCAGGCGCACCCAGCCGATTCCGGCCTCGCGCGTGACGAGTAGCGGCGTCACCACAGCACCTTTTCTGCGGTCAGCTCATCGATCTCGACGTCGGAAAGCCCGAGCAGCGTCCGCGCGAGCTCGCGCGTGTGCTCGCCTAGAAGCGGGGCAGCCCGCTCGGGGCCCGTCCGCCCGCCGTCGTGCCGAAACGGCGCGGCCGGCGCTGTGATCTCGCCGATCACAGGGTGCTTGAGCCGCCGCCAGAAGTCGCGGGCGGCGAGCTGCCGGTCCGACAACAGGTCGCTGCTCGACTGCACCGCCGACGCCGGGACGCCGCCGGCCTGCAGCGCGTCCGCCAGCTCGTGCCGTTCGCGCGAGGCGGTGGCGGCGGCAACCGCCGTCTCGACATCGTCCTCGTGCGCCTTGCGGCCGGCATGGGTCGAGAAGCGGTCATCCGGCGCGAGCCTGAGCTCGCGCGCGAGCACCTGCCACTCGTCGTCGCTGCGGACGGCGATCGCGCACCACGCGTCGTTGCCGCTGCAGCGGAAGACACCGCTCGGGCAGTGGTCGGCGACGCGGTTTCCGTTTCGAGTCGGCTCAGGCGCGCCGTCCGCCGCGGCGACGAGCGCCGGGCCCACCATGCTGGCCGCCGACTCGAGCTGCGAGAGCTCGATCAGGCAGCCCCCGCCGGTCAGCTTGCGTCGCCGGATCGCGGCGAGCACTGCAACCAGGGCGTGCCCGGGACTCGGGATGTGGTCGGGATAGTGCGTGCCGGTGCCGACGGGCGCGCGGTCGGACCGTCCCGAGAGGTGGACCAGGCCCGAAAGGGCCGCGATCGTCGACCCGAAGCCGATGTAGTTGCTGTGCGGGCCGTCGGAGCCCTGCATCGGCATCGCGAGATAGATCACCGACGGGTTCAGTTCGGCGACGGCGTCGTAGCCGAGTCCCCAGCGCTCCATGACGCCCGGCCGGAAGTTGTTCGTGACGACGTCGCAGCCGGCGGCGAGCCGCAGCGCGAGCGAGCGAGCCTCCGGCTCGCGCATGTTCAGCGCGAACGACTTCTTGTCGTTGTTGCGCGAAGCGAAGTACCCGGAGCCGTCGAGCCCCTCGGCGCCCGGCCGGTAGGGGGGCGCGAGGCGCAGGTTGTCGGGCCGCATGCGCGACTCGATCTTGATCACCTCGGCGCCGTGCTCGGCCATCAGCTTCGTAACGAGGGCCCCGGCGCCGATCCAGCAGAAATCGAGGACGCGGAGCCCGGCGAGCGCGTGCCTCATGTGGCCGCAGGGTCGAGAGCAGGGGCGACGACGCGCGGCTCGATGAAGCGGTACGGCGGCGAGAGGACGCCGTCGTGGAAGAAGCCCCGCGCCTGGAGCTGCGCGTCGGCAAGCACCTCGGCGGGCGTGTTCACCGGCGCGAGCGCGATGCTCCGCCGCTGCGCCTCTGCGTACAGATCGCGCTTCACCCGGGGTCCAGCGAAGGCCCAGAAGATCTCGGAGAAGCGCGCGACCGACTCGGGGCGTTGCCGGAAGGCAAGGTCGTCCCAGCCCTCCTTCCACAGCTCCGGCGCGCCGGGCGTGCCGACCTCGATGAGCCACTCGCGCAGGCGCGTCCACGCTTCCGCTGTGCCGAGGCGGCCTGCGACCATGCTGACGAAGCCGTCGGCGCAGGGGTACACGCCGGTTCCCGCCTCGCGCGGCTCGCCGCCGGCGCGGCCGCGTACCTTCCCGGTCAGCTCGTACTCGGGCAGCGCCGTCTCGAGCGCCTGGGTCAGCACCTCCTGAGACGAGACCTCGATCGTGCCTCCCTCGCCGGTCGCGTCGCGGTCGATCAGCGCGAGCACGACCGCGACGGCGCCGAAGATGCCGGTCGCGAGCGACGATTGGTCGCCGAACGGCGCGACCGGCTCGGCGTCCGGGTAGCCGCCCAGCCAAAGCAGGCCGCCGGCGGCGAGGCGCACGAGGTCGGTCGAGACGCAGTCCGCGCAAGGGCCGTCGAGGCCAAAGGGCGTGAGGACGGCGTGGATCGCGCCGGGGTTCGCCGCCCGCACCGCCTCTGGTCGGAGCTGGGGCACGTCGGGCGCGTCGGCTCCCCCCGATTGCAAGATCACGTCGGCGTCGCCGATCAGCTCCGCCAGCCGCGCGGGCGGCGCGGTGAGCTTGCCGTGGTGCAGGAACCGCAGCTCGGACCACGTTTCGCGGCGGCCGGGGCCGAGGGTGACCCGCGTCACCGTCGCGCCCAGGTCGGCGAGCAGACGCCCTGCATACCCGTTCAGCTCGCCGGCGACTTCGAGCACGGTCACGTCGGCGAGTAGGTCAGACATCGCCGCCCGAGCCGGCCTCGAGCATGTACACGTCCCACTCCTCGAGCAGCTTGATTGTCTCGCTGTAGCGCTCGAGCGCGCCCGGCGACCGCGAGGCGACACCGTTGACGAGCAGCCCCGCCACCGACAGCGCCGCAACGAGCGAGTTCTGCGTCCCGATGCCCGAGACGGCGACCGGGAGCAGCACATCGACGCGGTTCCGCAGCGGCGAAATCGGCGAGTCGGAGACGGCGATCACACTGGCGTTGCGACGCTTGGCTGCGTCGATCGCGCCGAGGGTCGACTTGGCGTACGGCGGAAAGCTGAACGCAAGCAGCACGTCGCCTTCCTCCATCTCGAGCAGCGGGCCGGTCGGCGTGGGGCCGCCGCTCAGGAGGGCGACGCGGTCGCGGACCCGCTCGAGCCCGACCGCCGCATAGTAAGCGACGCTGAACGTCGTCACGCCGCCGACGATCCGCACGCGCTCGGCCGAGACGAGCAAGTCGACGGCACGCGTGAGGTCTTCCTCCTCGATCCGCTCAGCGGTGCGGTGGAGGAGATCGAGATCGTGGCGGAGCGACGTCGCGAAGACGCTGTCGCCTAGGTGGGCGGTGGGGTCTCCGTCGCCGTTCGCCGTCGTCCGCAGGTTGGCGAGCACGAGCTCTCGCACCTGCTCCTGTAGTTCGGGATAGCCGGCGAGCCCGAGCCGGTAGGCGAAGCGGACGATCGTGGACGGGCTGACGCCGAGCCGGGCGGCGAACTTGTCGACCGTCGCGAACGCAACGAAGTTGGGGTCCTCGACGATCGTCTCCGCGATCCGCTTCTGCGAGTTGGTCAGCTCGTCGTAGCGGCGGCGGAGGCTCTTGATCACGTCCTGGCCTGCCTCAAGCTCACTCATTTCGACGTGATCTTCATCGAGCCGAAGTGGGGATAGCTCGCGCCCCAAGTGTCCGGATACGCGCGATCGATCCCCGGCGTGAAGTAGGTGGGCACGTCGAGGTCCTGGACGACGTCGATTACGAAAGGCTTGCCGCCCGTCAGCGCTTGCTCGAGCACGCCGGCGAGATCCGCGGAATCCTCGACGCGCGCGCCGTCAGCTCCGTTTGCGCGCGCCAACATCGTGTAGTCGGGGTTGTATGGCTCCCCACTGTCCTTGCGGACAAAGCGCGACCACGGGTGGATCCGGTCGAAGGCGCGCTGCGCGCCTTTACGCTCGATCCCGAGCTCGTTGTTGTCGAGGATCACCCAGACCGCCGGCAACTGGTATTCGACCGCCGTCGCCAGCACCTGCGAGGTCATGTTGAAGGCGCCGTCGCCGACGAGCGCGACCGCAGGGCGGGCGAGATCTGCCGCTGAGGCTCCGAGCACGCCGGAGGAGGCCCAGCCCATCTCGGCCATGCCGGGGTTGAAATGGATGATCCCGGGGCCGCGGACCGTCATGTACGGCTCGGCGTACTGGACGACGTCGCCGATGTCGACGAAGACACGGCCGTTCACCTTCGCGATCGCCTCGCCGAGCTCGTGGCATAGCCGCGCCGGGTGCACCGGGGCCGTGTCCGAGGTGAGCAGTGGTTCTATCTCCCGGCGCCACGCCTGCCACGACTCTTGCAGACCGGACGTCCACTCGTCCCACTGCGGCCCGATCCCGGCTGCCTCGAGCTCGATCAGCAGGTCTTCGAGGAAGGCTCCTGCGTCGCCAGCGATGCCGACCTCGACGGGGTAGTTGCGTCCGACCTCGGCGATGTCGAGGTCGACCTGGACGATCTTCGTGTGCGCAACGTCGTAGACCTTGCCGGCGCGCCAGTTCGAGGTGTGGTTGTCGCTGAAGCGCGCACCGATCGCGACGACGAGGTCGGCCGCGCGCGTCGCCTCGGCCGCAGGCGGCGTGCCCGAGCGGCCGACGACGCCGAGCGAGAGCGGATGCGTCTCGTCGAGCAGGCCCTTCGCGGTGAGCGTTGTGGCGACCGGGACCTGGAGCCGCTCTGCGAGCTCGCGGACTGACGTGGCCGCGCCGGTTGAGTGCGCCGCTCCGCCGCCGGCGAGCAGCACAGGCCGCTCGGCGCTCGCGATGAGCTCGACGGTCCTCTTCATGCTCTCGCGGTCGGGGCGGGAACGCGAGCTGATCGCGCGCCGGCTCGGCGCCTCGATCTCGCCCTCGATCACTCCCTGCTGGACGTCGATCGGCAGCTGGACGAAGACGGGCCCCGGCCGACCGGAGACGGCCAGCTTGTAGGCCTGGTTCAGCACCTCGATTACCGTGTCGGGCCGGACGACGAGCCAGGACCCTTTCGTGATGGGGCGCATCACGCTGACTGCGTCCTCGAACCCGTTGTAGTAGAGCTCCTGCATCCCACCCTTGCCGAGGAAGTGGGTCGGGCCGGAGCCGGCGATCACGAGCAACGAAGCCATGTCGTGCATCGCGGTGGCGATGCCACCGACGCAGTTGAGGAGGCCGGGTCCTTTGGTGACGACGACCGGCGCGATCTTCTTGGTCGAACGCCAGTAGATGTCCGCCATGTGTACGGCGTGCGACTCGTGCTTTGCCTGGATCCCCTCCATTTCGGGGTGGTCGATCAGCGCGTCCATGAACGGCCAGATCGCGCCGCCCGCGTAGCCGAAGTACTTCTCGACGCCGATCTCCGCGAACCAGTCCGCAATCGCATCAACGACTCTCATCATCAGCTCCTTCTTGCCAGCACGAGGGTGCGCAGCTCGGTCATGTCCTCGATCGCGTAGCGGATGCCTTCTCGCCCGAGCCCCGAGTCCTTGACGCCGCCGAAGGGCATGGTGTCGACGCGGTAGGTGGGTGCGTCGTTGACGATCACGCTGCCGACGTGCAGCTCCTCGAAGGCGCGCCACGCGTGGCCGAGGTCGTTCGTGAAGACGCCGGCATTGAGGCCGAAGCGCGAGTCGTTCACCTCGCGGAGCGCGGCGTCAAAGTCGGTGAAGCGGGAGACGACGGCGACTGGCCCGAACGCCTCCTCGCATGAGACGGGCTGCGTCGTCGGTACGTCGGCGAGCACCGTGGGCGCCATGGTGACCCCGTCGCATTCGCCGCGCAGTAGCGGCTCCGCGCCGGCCGCAATCGCATCGTCGATCCAGGCGGTCAGGCGCGCGCACGAGCTGGCGTCGATCAGCGGGCCAATGTCGGTCTGCGGGTCGAGTGGGTCGCCCACGCGCAGCGAGCGGGCGCGCGTGAGGAAGACCTCGAGGAAGCGATCCCGCACCGCCTCGTGCACGAGGATCCGCTGGACGGAGATGCAGAGCTGACCGCCGTACTTGAAGGCTCCGTAGGCGCAGCGCTCTGCGGCCCATTCGATGTCGGCCGACTCGTCGACGATCGCCGCCGAGTTCGAGCCGAGCTCGAGCACGACCTTCTTCTTGCCGGCGCGCTCCTTCATCGACCAGCCGACGTCGGGGCTGCCGGTGAACGAGAGCAGCTTGAAGCGCGGGTCGGTGACGAGCCGGTCGCCGACCTCGCGGCGCATCGGCAGCACGCTCAGCGAGCCTCTCGGCAGGTCGGTCGCGTCGACGAGCTCGGCGATCGAAAGCATCGTCAGCGGCGTGTTCGACGGCGGCTTGAGGACGACGGGGCAGCCGGCGGCGAGCGCCGGCGCGACCTTGTGAGCGGCGAGGCCGAGCGGGAGGTTGAAGGGGCTGATCGCCGCGACCGCGCCGAGCGGGAAGCGCCGGATGATTCCCACGCGCCCCCGCGAGGCGGCGTTGAGGTCGAGCGGCAGCACCTCGCCGACCATGCGCTCGGCCTCCTCCGCGGCGAGACGGAACGTGAGCGCGCCCCGCTCGATCTCTACGGTCGCGTCCTTGATCGGCTTGCCGGCCTCGAGCGCGAGTTGGAGCGCGAGCTCGTCGCGCCGTTCCAAGATCCCGGCCGCGACCGAACGGAGCGCATCGCCGCGCTCGAACGCCGCCAGTGCCGCGAGCGGTTTCTCGGCCGCAACGGCTCCTAACACGGCGCGCTCGAATTCGTCTACTCCTGCATGGCACGTCCGTGCGAATGCGACCCCGGGCGTCGCGGGTGAGCAGACGTCGAAGGCGTCGTCGGTCTCGACCCAATCGCCGGCGACGTAGATCGGCCGGGTCGCAAACGGGTCGGCGAGGCCGCTCGGAGCACTGGGACGAGGGGCGGAAGCAGGCATCGACGCGACTATACAAAATTTGTTGCATTTTGCAAACCACTTCCTGGCCTCGATTCGATGGCAAATGCAACGAATTTACAACTAGAGGACTTGACAGCAACAAATCATGCTGGCAAAGTCGCCGAGCATGTGCTCACGGTCCGGAGGCTCGTCGATAACGACGGGTTCAACCACAGAGAGGTGACGTACCCATGAAGCGAGAATTCGCGCGGGTGGGCCTGGTCGGATTGCTGACCGCTGCCCTGCTCGGTGCTGCGGCGACCGGTGCCTCGGCGCGCGCCGACCGGTCCACGAACGGCGCGACGAGCGCCGCCACCCCGACAGTCAACCTGATCGAGGCGGGTGACATCGACTTCAGCAGCGCCGACGTCGCCTATTTCGCGGAGTTGATGCGGAAGAACGGCATCAACGTCAACTTCCAGCTGATCCCGAGTGCGGCCGTCGCACTACGGACGGTGATCGCCGGCCAGGCCGACCTCTTCATCGGGTCCCTGCCGACGGCGATCCTTGCCGTCGTCAACGGCGGAGCGAACATCAAGATCATCGCCGCGAACGACCAGGCGAGCGACTACGTCCTCGTCGCGCAGAAAGACGTGACGCTGCAGAACCTCTCCGGCAAGACTCTCGCGATCGACACACCGGGCTCGGCCGGCCACCTGATCGCAAAGATCGCGCTGCAGAAAGCGGGCGCAGATCCCGACGCGCCGCGCTACGTGACGATCGGCGGCTCGAGCGCTCGGCTGACCGCGATCATGGCCGGCCGCGTCGATATCGCACCGATCCACTACCCACTCGCGCTGACCGCCCTCGAGAACCCGAACATGAAAGTGCTGGTCGACGCGGGCAAGTCGATCGGGCCGTACCTGCAGTCGGGCCTGATCGCGAACGACGCGTTCCTCAAGAACAAGGCGCTCACGCAGAAGGTCGTGAACGCATTCATCAACGCCCAGCGGTGGGCCGCGTCGAACAAGTTCAAGTACATCGCGTTCGCGACCGCGAACAAGATGAGCGGCGGCCTGAATGATGGCCAGAAGCAGCGGGTCTGGGACTACTTCAAGGCCGTCAACTTCTGGGGCATCAACGGCGGGATCTGCTTCGGCCACATCACGCAGTTGGCGAAGCTGAACTGGACGATCGGGTCGCTGCCGAAGCCGCTGCCAGGCCGCGCCGATTGGCTGAACGACACGTACGTGAAGGCATACCTGAAGGCACACAAGCAGAAGCCCACGACCTGTTAGCGGCACGCTCGGCTGCGCGGCGCCCTCGGGCGTCGCGCAGCCGGACGATCGACGAAAGGGACCGTTGCTCGAGATCCGGAACCTCCAAAAGACCTACGGCGACTCGCCCACGCCGGCGCTGCTCGACTTCGACCTGAAGGTGGCGAGCGGCGAGTTCGTCAGCCTGATCGGTCCGAGCGGCTGCGGCAAGACGACCGCCCTCAGGATCGTCACCGGCCTCCTGCCCGCCTCCGGAGGCCAGGTCATCGTCGACGGTAAGCCGAGCATGCGTCCGTCGCGCGACAAGGCGATCGTCTTCCAGATGTTCAACCTCTTTCCGTGGCGGACCGCGCTCCAGAACGTCGCCTACGGGCTCGAGACCCAGCGCGTGCCGAAGAAGGAGCGGCTCGCTAAGGCGCAGGACTACCTCGAGCTCGTCGGCCTCTCCGACCGCCTCCACCACTATCCGTCCCAGCTTTCCGGCGGCCAGAACCAGCGCGTCGGCCTCGCTCGGGCGCTCGCGATCGAGCCGAAGCTGATCCTGATGGACGAGCCGTTCGGTGCGCTCGACGCCCTCACACGCGAGCACCTGCAGGAGCTCCTGCAGACGATCGTCGCCGGGAAGGGGCTGACAGTGCTGTTCGTCACGCACTCGATCGACGAGGCGATCTTCCTCTCCGACCGGATCGTCGTGATGGGGGTACCGGGACAGACGATCGGCGAGTTCAAGATCGAGCTGCCGCGGCCGCGGCAGGCCTACGACTGGCGCTCGGAGGCGGAGTACACGCACGTCCGCTCGGAGATCTGGTCGCTGCTCCAGGGCCAGCTGGAGCGCGCCGAGGCGCTGTCGGCGGCGTGACGCAGATCGAAGCTGCAACGCCTTCCCGGCATGCGCGTGAGCGCACATGGCACGCACCAGCCTGGCTGCACCGGCCGGCCGTCCAGCGCGCCCTGTCGATCGTCGTTGTCACCTGCCTGTGGGAGTTCGTCGGGCGGCGCACGTTCTCGATCTCGTACCCGACGGCGATCGTGCGCGCCGGGTACCACACCTTCGTCCCCGAGGTCCTTCCGGCCTTCAAGGACACGATGTCGGCGTTCTGGCTCGGCTACGCGATCTGCGTCGTGCTCGCGATCCCGATCGGGCTCGCCATGGCGCGCTCGCGCCTCGTCGAGGTCTCCTTGTGGCCGTACGTCTCTGCCCTGTACGCGACCCCTCGCCTGGCACTGATCCCCGTCCTGATCCTCTGGCTCGGCGTCACTTTCGAGATGCGCGTTTCCGTCGTTGTGATGTCGGGCGTCTTCCCGATCATGCTCAATACGTACCTCGGTGCGAAGGAGGTTGATCGCAACCTCGTCGACGCGGGCATCGCCTTCTCGGCCAACCGAGCCCAGATGCTCCGGACCGTGATCGTGCCCGGCTGTCTGCACTACATCTTTGCGGGTCTACGGCTCGGGCTCGGCCGGGCACTGATCGGCACGATCGTCGCTGAGATCGAGGCGTCGGTCGTGGGCGTCGGCCACCTGATCTCGAGCGACGCGCAGATCTTGCGGATGGACAGCATGTTCGTCGTCATCATCCTGCTGGGCATCTTCAGCCTCGCCTGCTCGGCCGCGCTGAAGTTCGGCGAGCGTTGGACGACGATGCCGTGGACGCGAGGGAGGAAGGTCGCATGGCTGTCGCGGGCGTAAGGGCCGAACCGGCCGCGAAGGGACGCCGGACGCCATTCCTCTACCAGCCCCTCGGCGTCTGGACCGTGCGCGTGCTCACCGCCGCCCTGCTCTTCGGGAGTTGGCAGCTCTACGCCCAGCACATGTCGCGCGCACTGAACGCGCCCCCATCCGAGATCGCGGTCGCGATGTACCACCAGGTCTTCACCGACCACGCGATCTGGGGCCCGCTCGGCAGCAGCATGACGGCCCTCGCGCTCGGTTACCTGATCGCGCTCGCGCTCGGGATTCCGCTCGGGATCGCGATGGGCCGCTGGCGCCCGTTCGAGCACGTGCTCGACCCGTATGTCTCCTTCCTCTACGCGCTCCCACACGTCGCGTTCGTGCCCATGATGATCATCTGGTTCGGCTTCGAGCTCAAGTTCCGCCTCGCCTACGTCGTCTTCTCGGCGATCTTCCCGGTCCTCGTGAACACGATGACGGGCGTGAAGAACGTGAGCACCGAGCTGACCGAGGTCGGAGAGAGCTTCTGCGCGAGCGAGCGGCAGATTCTCCGCAGGATTGTGCTCCCGGATGCGGCGCCGTACATGGTCGCTGGCGCGCGGCAGTCCTTCTCCTCCGCCTGGGTCGGCGTGATCGTGGCGGAGGTGCTCTCGACGCAGACCGGCCTCGGCGGCCTGATCGAGCACTACGGCAACTTCTTCCAGATGGCCGACATGTTCGTGCCGATCCTCTTCATCATGCTGATCGCCGTCGCGATTCAGATCACCACGGACTTTCTGCAGGCGCGGCTGACACCCTGGAACACAACCAAGCCGAACTAGGAGCCACATGGATTACACGGACCTGCGGGACTGGATCGAGCGCGCCGACGAGCTCGGCGAGCTCCGCACCGTCACCGGCGCGAGCTGGGAGACCGACATCGGCGAGATCTCCGAGATGCTGATCCACACGCTGGGCGCCCCGACCGCGCTCTTCGACGAGATTCCCGGCTACCCGGCCGGCCACCGCCTCCTCGTCAACGGCAACGCCACGCGCAGCCGCCTCGCGCTGACGCTCGGCCTGCCGACCGACATCGAGCGGCGGCCCCTGATGGACGAGTTCCTGCGCCTGACTGAGAGCGATCGCGCCCTCCAGCCGGAGGTGGTCACCGACGCACCGCTCTTCGAGAACGTGCAGACCGGCGACGACGTCGATGTCTATTCCTTCCCGACTCCGCAATGGCACCCCGAGGACGGCGGCCGCTACATCGGCACCGGGTGCGCGATCGTCACGCGCGACCCCGACGACGGCTGGCTCAACCTCGGCTGCTACCGGGTGATGATCCACGACAAGACCAACGTCGGGGTTTACATCTCCCCCGGAAAGCACGGCCGCCAGATGCGGGACAAGTATTTCGAGCGGAAGGAGCCGTGTCCCGTCGCGGTGATCTGTGGGATGGACCCGCTGATCTTCGCCGCCTCGACGATCGAGGTGCCGCACGGCGTCTCCGAGTACGAGTGGGCCGGCGCGATCCGCGGCGAGCCCTACAAGGTCGTGAATCTGCCGATCACCGGCCTTCCGGTGCCCGCCTCATCTGAAATCGTGCTCGAGGGCTACATCCACCACGACAAGATGGCGCCTGAGGGCCCCTTCGGCGAGTGGACGGGCTACTACGGGAAGCTGCAGCCGGCGGAGCCGGTGCTCGAGGTGGAGGCGATCTATCACCGCAACGAGCCGATCATGCTCGGCGTCCCCCCGAACAAGCCGCCGGCGTACGACCCGTACCTCTACCGCGAGTACCTGCGCGCGGCGATCCTACTGCGAGAGCTCCGCGGCACGGGCATCCCCGGCATCGTCGACATCAACTGCTTCGCCGTCGGCGGCACACGTCTCTTCAACGTCGTCTCGATCGAGCAGCGCTACGCGGGCCATGCGCGGCAGACCCTGCACGCGATGGCCTCCCTGAACGCGTCCAACTACATGGGTCGGGTCGTCGCGGTCGTCGACGAGGATGTCGACGTCACCGACCTCGACGACGTGATGTGGGCGATCCTCACGCGCATGGATCCGGTCAACGACTGCGACATCCGGGAACGTATGACTTCGGGGCCTCTCGACCCGGCGATCCACCCCGACGACAAGCGCTACAACTCCCGCCTGCTGATCGACGCGTGTAAGCCGTTCGAGTGGAAGGATCGATTCTCGGCGCCGATTGGGCCCGACGCGAAGACGAAGGCCGAGACGCGCAGGAAGTGGGGCTACCTACTGGCGGCGCAACTGCAGGAGGCGTGAACCCGCGGGCCGAGATCGTGACCGCCTGCCGCGTGCTCGAAGGGGCGGGGCAGGCGGACATGGTCTGGGGCCATGTCTCGATCCGGGACGAGCAAGACCGTGGCGTCTGGTTGAAGGGCTCGAATCTCGGCTTCGACGAGGTCGCTGAGGAGACCGTGATTTTGCTCTCGTGGGACGGCGAGATCCTCGAAGGCGAGGCCGGACGCCACGTCGAGTATCCGATTCACACGGAGCTGATGCGGAGGCGTCCCGACATCAACGCCGTCGTCCATACGCATCCGATCTACTCGATCGCGTTCGCTGCCACCGGTTGGCCGCTGAAAGCGCTCTCCCACGAGGCGACGCATTTCGTTCCCCCCGACATCCCTCGCTTCGAACGAACGGGAGACCTTGTGCGGACGGTCGAGCTCGGACAGGCGCTCGCGGACACGCTTGGCGACCGGCTCGGTGTCCTGATGCCGCACCACGGGATCACGACGGTCGGACGCGATGTCGGAGAGGCGGTCGCGGCGGCGACGCATCTCGAGCGCGCGTGCCAGATCGCGCTCCTCGCTGGCAGGGACGCCGTCGGCAGCCCCGACGAGGAGGCTCTGCAGAAGCGGGAGCGCTCTGCACGCCACCTCGCGATGGCGTGGGCGTACCTCGCGCGCGTCGTCGACCGCAACTAGTGCGCCTCCTCCGCACGCGCGACTTCGGTCTCTTCTGGATTTCGGTCGTCCTGCGGATCCTGCCGACGCAGATGGTCTCGGTTGCGGTCGGCTGGCAGGTCTACTCGCTCCACCACAACCCGTTCGACATCGGTCTCATCGGCCTTGCCAAGTTTCTGCCGCTGCCGCTGCTGGCCTTGGCGACCGGGGCAGCTCGCCGATCGCGTCTCGCGCCGCCTCGTCGTGGCGCTCGCGCTCGTGGTTGGGATCGTGGACAGCGTGCTCCTTCTTCTGGTTTCCGTCGCTGGGACGGACAGCGTTTGGCCCTTCGTCGCGCTGGCGGTGCTGAGCGGGGCGGCGCTCGCGCTCGGGATGCCGTCGGCGCGGGCGATGACCCCCGAGCTGGTCGCGACCGAGGATCTCGCTTCCGCGATGGCTCTGCGGACGATCGGGACGCAGATCGGCGTGGTCGCCGGCCCGGTGCTCGGGGGTCTGTTGTTTGCGCTCCGGCCCGAGCTCGTCTACGCGGTCGCGACCGCGTTCTTCGGCGCGGCCCTTGCGTGCGTGCTCGCGATTCGGATCCGGAAGCGGCCGCACAGCACCGAGCCCCCCGGTCTGGCACACCTCTTCGGTGGGATCCGGTTCCTCGGGCGCTCCCGCATCGTGCTCGGCGCGACCCTGCTCGACCTGTTCGCCGTCCTCTTCGGCGGCGCAATTGCGCTGCTGCCTGTTTTTGCGAGCGACATCCTCCACACCGGTCCGGCCGGCCTAGGCGTCCTCCGCAGCGCCCCCGCGGTCGGTGCGCTCGTCGCCGGCGTGCTGATCACCCGCCGTCCAACTAGACGACGCGCGGGGCCCGCGCTACTCGTTGCAGTGGCCGTTTTCGGGCTCAGCATGATCGTCTTCGGCTTGTCGTGTTCGTTCCTCCTCTCGCTTGGCGCTCTGGCGGTGAGCGGCTTTGCAGACATGTACAGCATCAACATCCGCTCGACGGCCCTCGCGATGGCGACCCCTGACGAGCTGCGCGGGCGCGTGATGGCGGTCGAGAACGTCTTCATCAGCGCCTCGAACCAGCTCGGTGCATTCGAGTCGGGCGCAGCTGCGGCCCTCATCGGCGCTGTTCCGGCCGTCGTCATCGGCGGGGGCCGCGACCGTCCTCGTCGCGATCGCCTGGACGCGCCTCTTCCCATCGCTCGCGCGGCTCGACCGGCCGGAACTGCTGGTGCCGGAGGCGGGAGTATGAGTGGCCAATCAAACGCGCGGTAGCGCTCCGTCAGCCGAGGGCGGCGGAACCGCACGATCTTGTAGCAATGTGGAGCCAGCCGGGCTCGAACCGGCGACCTTCTGGCTGCCAGCCAGACGCTCTCCCAGCTGAGCTATGGCCCCTGGACTCCGGAAGTGTAGCGCCCGAGCCACCCGAACGGGTGTCGGCGCGCGCCGCCTCACTCGTTACGATCGGCTCCTGCGGTAGTAACAGGTAGGCAGTTCTGGATCATCAATCGATACGCCAGTTCCGGCGACGGATCGTGGCGGCCTCGGCCGTCGTGGCAACGCTCGGCCTTGCTGCGGGCGCGGGTGCGGCCGCCTTCGATACCCCGACGCTTCGGCTCGGAAAGTCGATCGGCGGCTTTCGCGTCGGCATGTCCGATGAGGCCGCGTACCGAGCGATCGGGGCGGCGCCGACCGGGTCGCGCTGGGCGCCGCTCGCGCTGCCGGCCGGCACGCGCTACGCGCGCGGCGCGGCGTTCACGGCGACGTTCCCGCGCCTGCACGGCGGGACGCTACGTCTCGTTGTGGTCGAGCACACGGTTCGCGCCGTGACGACGACGAGCTCCTTCTTCCGCACTCGCCTCGGGATCAGGGTCGGGTCGAAGGTCGTCGCGGGCGCGTGCCTGCCGGTCCCGACCGGCGGCTGCGCGCGGCGCTGGCGTGGGTTCGTCGAGGTGTGCCGCGGAACCTGGGTTGCCGGCTCTCCGCCTGCCCGTACCGTGCTCGCAGTGGCGGCGGCCAGAATCGTCCGCGTCGAAGTCGGTGACGCAGACGTGCTGCTTCCCTGTCGAGCCCCTGCCTAGACGGCGGCTTCGAGCTCGACCGCCGGGACGTCGCCCCAGAGGTCCTCGAGCCGGTAGTAGTCGCGTGCCTCCGGCGTGAAGACGTGGAGGACGACGTCGAGATAGTCAGCGAGGATCCAGGTTGCCTCTCGCACGCCGTCGGTGGCTCGCGGTGTCAAGCCGGCGTCCTTCTTCAGGCGCGCGTACACCTCGTCGTGGATGCCCTTCGTCTGCCGCGGGTTCTGGCCTGTCGCGATGACGAAGAAGTCGGTGAACACGGTCACCGGGCGCATGTCGAGAATGACGACGTCCTGCGCGAGCTTGTCTTGCGCGACGGCGGCGATCAGCTGTGCTTGGGCGAGCGGTTCCAGTTGAGGAATTGTAGCCGTCATGGGCGGACGCCGATCGAACCGGATGTGGCAGCTGAGCTGCGGTAGAGCGCGAGCCGTTCGATCGCCGCGGCGACGGCCGGCGGGACGAGACCCTCGATCGGCTCGCCGAGTGAGACCCGCTCCCGGATCTCGGTCGCGGAAACGTCGATCGGCTCGAACTCGAACAGGAGTACCCGTTCGGGCCGCTCGAGCGTGGCGATGGTGGCGTCGAGCGTCTGACGTGGATAGCCGGGCCGCGTTGCGACGCCGAGCCGTGCCAGCTCCAGCACCCGCTCGGGCCGCCTCCAGCTCGGGAAGGCGGCGAACTCGTCAGCGCCGATGAGGAAGATCGGATCGTCGAGGCGACGGCGCTCGAGGGCATCGACCGTGTATGCCTCGGGCTCCGCCTCGACCACGGCGCCCGGCACGTCTTCGAATGCAAGTCGGGTGAGCGCGAGCCGGTCTTCCGGGCCTGCCTCTGTGCTTCGGTGGCCCGGGCGCTCGACCACGGTGACCAGGAGCCGGTCGAGCCGGAACCGTTCCGTCGCGGCGCGCGCCAGGCCGACGTGGCCGATATGGGGCGGATCGAAGGCGCCGCCGAGGATCCCGGTCACTGCCACTCGAGCGTCTCCTCCCCGACCTCGACGTCCTGGCCCTTGCGAACGCCCGCGGCCCTCAGTGCAGCTTCCAGCTCGACCGGGTCGGATGCGTCGCCGATCACCCGGAAGCCGCGGTCGGTGCGGTAGATCCGGAACGAGCGCCGCTCGGCCGGCTTGGGACGGTAGTCGAGGAAGTCGGGTAGCTCGGGCTCCGCCTCGGTCTCGAGGCGCGGCGCCGCAGGGCAGAGCGTGAAGAGCGCACGCTTCAGCTCCTCGATGCCCGCGCCGGTCGCGCAG
>JBKJML010000138.1:0-20484 GCA_046596415.1 Gaiellaceae bacterium
GCGGTTGCCCTCGGTGTCGTACTGGCCGCCGTGGCACGGGCAGCCGAAGCCGGCCGGCTGGCTCGGCGTCAGCTCGACCTTCGTGTCGCCGTTCTTGGCGCCGTCAACCTTGTCGTCGTCGAAGACGGGGCCGTTCGGCTGCACCGGGCAACCGAGGTGGACGCAGCGGCTGAAGAGCACGGTCAGGCTCGGCTGGCCGTCGCGCGGGCCGTTGTTGCGGATGTACATCGTGCGCCGCGAGACCTCGCCGCTCGACGGATCCTCCATGTAGGTCGCGATCACGAACTTTCCCTCCGGGAAAGCGGAGAGCTTGCCGAGCTCGACGTTCTGCTTCTTCTGGTTCGTGAACGACGGCAGCACCGCAAAACCGAGCACCGGGACGGTCACGAGGCCGCCGATCACGCCGCCGAGGCCGAGGGTCGCGCCCTCGAGGAACTTGGAGCGCGGGTAGGCGGGCGCCTCGTCCGGCACGAGCGCGGCCTCGCCGGCCGAGGGTGCGACGCCGGCAGCAGCGCGCGACTCGGGGACGACGTCAGGCGCAGGGGCACGGACGCCGACGGTGACGTCACGGATCCAGAGGAACGCGAAGACGACGGTGATCACGGCGCCGACGGCGACCGCCGGCCAGCTCACGACCAGGCCGACAAGCACGCAGGCGATGCCGACAGCGAAACCGATCGGCCAGAGGCTCGGCGGCGGCAGGTGCGGCTTCTCGTCGTTGTGAGCGCTCACAGCGGGATCCCGTCCGGATTAGACCGATTGGCAGCACACGGTGTCAACGACGTAACCGCTGTCGCAACGACCGGCGTGACGGGCCATTCTTACCCATCCCGTCGGCGTCAGGCGAGGAGAACCCGTATTCCGCCCACCGCCGGTCGACGAGGTCGCGGATTTCGGCGCTCATCTCGATCTCCTCCGGCCACTCGCGCGTCCCCTCGAGCGGCCCCTTCGCCGTCGCGTCGATCCCGATCTTGCCGCCGAAGAACTGGAGCGTCGGCGCGTGGTCGAGATGGTCGAGCGGGCCTTCGGTGATGACGATGTCGCGCTTCGGGTCGACGTTCGCGCCGACGTAGAAAAAGACCTCTTCGTAGTCGTGCACGTTCACGTGCTCGTCGACGATGACGACGGCCTTCGAGAGCGAGAGCATGCCGAGCCCCCAGATCGCGTGCATCACCTTCCGCGCGTGGCCGGGAAACGACTTCTTGATCGAGACGATGACGCAGTTGTGGAAGGTGCCGGCCACCGGCAGGTCGTAGTCGACGATCTCCGGCACGGTCAGCCGGACGGCCGGCAGGAAGATCCGCTCGGTCGCCTTGGCGAGCCACTGGTCCTCCTGCGGCGGCTTGCCGACGACGATCGACGGATAGATCGCGTTCGCCCGCATCGTCATGGCCGTCAGCCGGAACACCGGGAACGGCTCCGCGGGGGTGTAGTAGCCGGTGTGGTCGCCGAAGGGCCCCTCCAGGCCGACCTCGCCCTGCTCGATGTAGCCCTCGAGCACGATCTCGGCGTCGGCCGGGACGTCGAGATCGACAGTGCGCGCCTTGACGAGCTCGACCGGCTCGCCGCGCAGGAAGCCCGCCAGCATGAACTCGTCCATGTGCTTGGGGAGCGGCGCGCTCGCCGAGTAGGCGGTGATCGGATCGAGCCCGAGCGCGACCGCGACCGGGATGCGACCGTCGGTCGCGAGGTAGTCGGCGCGGCCATCCTTGTGGATCTGCCAGTGCATGTAGGTCGAGCGCGCGTCGATCTTCTGCATCCGGTACATGCCGACGTTGCGCGCGCCGGTGTGTGGATCCTTCGTGATCACGGCCGGCAGGGTGATGAACGGCGCCGGATCACCCGGCCAGCAGCGCTGGACCGGCAGCAGGCCGAGATCGATGTCGTCTCCCTCCAGCACGATCTCCTGACAGGCGCCCCGCGAGACGGTGCGCGGCAGCGAATCGGCGATCGACTTCAGCTTCTTGAGCCCGCGCACCTTCTCGACGAGACCCTGCGGCGGCTGCATCTCGAGCACATCCTCGAGTCGCGCCCCGAGCTCGTCGAGGTCGTCGACCCCGAAGCCGAGACAGGCGCGCCGCTCCGTCCCGAACTGGTTGATCAGCAGCGGATGCTTCGCGCCCTTCGGCCGCTCGAACAGGAGCGCCGGCCCACCAGCCTTCACGGTACGGTCGACGATCTCCGTGATCTCGAGCTCGGGATCGACCTCGACGATGATGCGCTGGAGCTCGCCCTCGCGCTCGAGCAGGTCGATCCAGTCGCGGAACGAGGTGGGAGCCGCCATTCAGAGCGAGTGTAGCCACGCCGAATCCTCACGCCGCGCTTACAGACCCTTCACCAGTCGGTCGTATCGTCGGTCACGAGAGCGAACGCAAGGAGGGAGTGCCCTATGACATGGGTTGGTGCAGGGAAGCTCGCGCTGGTCGGGCTCGTGGCTGCCGTTGCCGCTGCTCCAGGGCCGCACGCAGCGAGCGAGCAGGCGGCGAAGCCCGCCCTCGTCGCACACGCTGTCGTCGCGAAGTACGGCTCGCTCGACGCGGGCTAACCGGAACGGCGCTTGTGCCGCGACCAGCGCGACAGCTCGCCGAGTGCGATCACGGCGATGAAGATCAGGCCCACGGCGAGCATCCCGAGGATCACGTTGCGGCCTTCCTCGGCGGCGTCGGCGAGCAGCGGTGCGAGCAGCGAGGCGATCATACGCGCGACTCTATCGGAGCGCGCCCCGCGTGCGCACGCATCGACAGCACCACCGCCTCGTCACCCGCACGAGCCCGTGCGAGCACCTCGAGCGGGGCCGCGTCTCGGTCGAGCCGCAGTGCGTCACGCGCCGAGTCGAGTGCGCCACCGCCGAGACAGGCAGCGGTCGCCGCCCACCCGGCGGCATCGCCGTCGCTCCCGTCCGCTCGGAGCTGGGCGCAGAGCGAGATGAGCTGCGCCAGGTCTTCGACCGCCTCGACGCTGCCCGCGGCAGCGACCCGCACGAGCCCGTGCGCGTAGAGGTAGTCGCCGAGCAAAAGCGCCGTGTCCTCGTCGGCCGGGGAAAACAGCCTCGGTCGCCCGTAGTGGAGCAGGTACCCCTCATAGATCGTCTCGAGGCCGAGCGCGTAGCGCTCCTCGCAAAGCGGTGAGAAGACCGGCTGGAGCTCACGCTCGCCGGCCGGGCGCAGCGACGCGCCCCAGAGGGAGCTCTCCTCGGCCGCCTCGCGCGCGAGCGTCTCCCAGAGGTCAGCCGGCAAAGAAGTCCGCCACGGCCTCGACGGTGCGATCGATCTCCTCGTCGCCGTGGGCGAGCGAGAGGAACAGGCACTCGAACTGGGACGGCGCGACGTAGATGCCCCGCTCGAGGAGGTGGCGAAAGAGCGCGCCGTAGGCGTCGGTGTCGCATCGCGACGCGTCGTCGAAGTCCCGGACCGGCTCGGGGCTCATGAACAGGGTCGCCATCGCGCCGACCCGCTGCACGAGCGCCTGGCCGCCGACCGCGGCGGTGAGCCCGGCTTCGATCCGGGCGCCCTTGCGCTCGAGCTCTTCGTAGACGCCTGGATCGCTCAGGCGTCGCAGCACCGAAGTCCCCGCGGCGGTGGCGAGCGGGTTGCCGGAGAGCGTTCCGGCCTGATAGACGTCGCCGGAGGGTGCAAGGCGCTCCATCAGCTCGGCGCGGCCGCCGAACGCCGCCGCGGGGAGCCCGCCCCCCACGATCTTGCCGAGGATCGTCAGATCGGGCGTGACGCCGAACCGTTCCTGGGCGCCGCCGCGGGCGACGCGGAAACCGGTGATCACTTCGTCGAAGACGAGCAACGCGCCGGCGGCGTCGCAGAGCGCGCGAAGCGCCTCGAGGTAGCCGGGCAGGGGCGGGACGACACCCATGTTCCCGGCGATCGGCTCGACGATGATCGCCGCAAGGCCCTCGCCGTAACGCTCGACCGCGGCGGCGGCCGCGTCGATGTCATTGTAGGCGGTGACGATCGTGTCGGCCGTGACGCCGGAGGGAACGCCGGGCGTGGACGGGATGCCGAGCGTCGCCAGGCCGGAGCCGGCGCTCGCGAGCAGCGCGTCGACATGGCCGTGGTAGCCGCCGGCGAACTTGAGGATCCGGTCGCGTCGCGTACAGGCGCGCGCGAGCCGGATGGCGCTCATGGAGGCTTCGGTGCCGGAGGAGACGAGCCGCACTTGCTCGATCGACGGCACGGCAGCGACGATCTCGGCGGCGAGCTCGACCTCGCCTTCGGTCGGCGCGCCGAACGTCGTACCGCGCTCGGCTGCGTCGGCGATCGCCGCCAGCGTCTCCGGATCTGCGTGGCCGAAGATCAGCGGCCCCCAGGACATCACCCAGTCGATGTAGCTCCGGCCGTCGAGGGCCTCGACGAGCGGGCCGGCCCCGCGCCGCAGGAAGAGCGGCTCCTCGAGCCCGACCGCGCGCATGGCGCGCACCGGCGAGTTGACCCCGCCCGGAATCAGCCTTGTGGCTCTGAGCCACAAGGCGCTACGGGTCGTCAGAGCCATGTGGCGAGCTCCTTCGTCCAGTAGGAGATGACGATGTCCGCGCCGGCGCGCTTGATCGCGGTGAGCGACTCGAGCGCAGCCTGCCGCTCGTCGAGATACCCGCGCGCCGCAGCGGCCTTCACCATCGCGTACTCGCCGGAGACGTTGTAGGCGGCGAGGGGGACATCGAAGCGCTCACGGACGGCGCGGATCACGTCGAGGTACGGGAGCGCCGGCTTCACCATCAGCACGTCGGCCCCCTCGGCGAGGTCGAGCTCGCATTCGCGCAACGCCTCGCGCACGTTGCCGGGATCCATCTGGTAGCCCCGGCGGTCGCCCTCCTGCGGTGTCGATTCGGCAACCTGGCGGAACGGGCCGTAGAAGGCGGAGGCGTACTTGACGGAGTAGGCGACGATCGGCGTCTCGGGCAGCGCCTCGCGGATCGCAGCGACGCGGCCGTCCATCATGTCGCTCGGGCAGACCGCGTCGGCACCCGCCTCGACGTGGCTCAGGGCGGTCCGCGCCAGCAACTCGAGCGTCTCGTCGTTCACGACCTCACCGTCGCGGAACACCCCGCAGTGACCGTGAGCGGTGTACTCGCAGAGGCAGACGTCGGTGAGCAGCAGCAGATCGGGGTGCGCGGCCCGGAGCGCGCGGAGGGCGCGCTGGACGATCCCGTCCGCCTCCCAGGCGCCCGAGCCGACGTCGTCCTTCTCCGCCGGGATCCCGAAGAGGAGGACCGAGCCGACGCCGAGCGAGACGAGCTCGCCAGCCTCCCGCACAAGCTCGTCGATCGAGAGCTGAGCGATCCCGTCGAGCCCGTCGACCGGGCGAACGAGGCCCTCGCCGGGGCACGCAAAGAGCGGCATCACGAAGTCGCCGAGGTCGAGTCGCGTCTCGCGAACGAGCGAGCGCAGGGCACCTGTCCGGCGCAACCGGCGCAGCCTCGTCGCGGGGAACGTGGACACGCGGACAATCTACCCGTGCCGCAGCCGTTGGCTTCCGTTGCCGAAATGGGCGATAGTGCGGTTGGTGGCCTTTCTGACGAACACCGGCGCCGTGCTCCTCTGCATCGCCGACGATCCCGATGTCCGGCTCCGCGACGTCGCTGCGCGCGTGGGGATCACCGAACGGGCCGCCCACGCGATCGTCGACGGCCTCGTCACGCAGGGCTTCATCTCGCGGACGCGTGTCGGGCGGCGGAACCGTTACGGGATCAACGCGGCCAAGGCGCTCGGCCAGTCGCCGATCGCCGCCCGCACCGTGGCCGACCTGCTGCTCCTGCTCGGCATAACCAACACGCTCCACTAACCGGTTCGTCGCAGCGCGGAGCGCGCCGCCAGCCCGAAGGCGCCGGTGAGAGCGACGAGCCAGGCACTCTCGCGCGCGAGCGCAGGCCACGGGTCGAGATCGAAGAGCGCCGAGCCGAGCAGCCGCACGGCGTGCGAGAACGGGAACACATCGCTCGCGAGCCCGGCGAGCGGTGCCACCTCGCGTGGAACGAGCCCGAGGAAGATCACCGGCAGGACGAGCAGGATCGCGACGAGCGAGGCGCTCCGCGCCTCCCGGGCGACGGCGCCGACGAGCGACCCGAGCGCACCGAGCGCTGCCCCGGACAGGCCGAGACCGACCGCGACGAGCGGTAGGCGCGACCAGGGCTCCCCACCCTCGACGCCACCCAACTCGACGACGACCCCGAACGCGAGCGCGATCCCGAGCCCGAGCGCCGCCGAGACAAGAGCCGCGAGCGCCACCTTCGCGGTCACGATCTCGCCCGGTCCGGCGAGACCGAGGCGCAGGCGCGGCAGGACTCGCTCGTCGCGCTCCGCGGCGAGTGCGGCGGCGGCGAGCAGGACGGCAAGCAGCGTGATCGTGAGTGCGAGCCCGTAGGCCTGCACCTGAGCCGAGAGCACCCACGTCCGCCCCGTGTCGCGCGCCTGGACGAGCTCGATCGGACGAGCGGTCGCCCGCAGCGCGTCGTCGGTCTCGCCGAGCGCGATCCCCGCGGTGTGGACGAAGTCGCGAATCTGGTCGAGCCTCGGGCCGCGCGGGAGCCCCTCGAGCAGCCGTGCCGTCGCGTCGAGACCGAGCACCTCGAAGCGGCGACCGAGGAAGGTGCCGGTCCCGCCATGACGGAGCAGGTCGATGTAGCCGACGTTCGCCTCGATGTACGCATCCTGGAGCTGGCGGTTGAGCTGGTACACGAGCGCCTGCACCTGCTGGGTGACCCGGATCGAGAGCCCACCGGTCGTCGTTTTCAACTCGAGCCGCGGGCTACGCGCCATCGAGCGCAGGTCGCCGACGAAGCCCCGCGGGACGACGAGCATCGCGACGATGCGGCCGTTGCCGAGCTGGCGCTCGGCCTCGGCGCGCGTCAGCCGCACGAGCGTCACCTCACCACTCACCCGGTCGATCGTGCGCACGACGTCGAAGGTGTGCTCGCCGACGCGGATCTCAGGCGGGAGCACGTCCTCGTCGACGAAGGCCACTCGCGGCTTCGAGTTCGCGTAGCTCGCGACGAGGCCGACCAGGCCGGCGATCGCGATCGGGTAAACGACGAGGAGGATCACGAGTGCGGGCGAGCGCCGCAGCACCCGCAGATCCTTGCCGAGCAGGAGGAGCGCCCGTCTCACGCGCCGACGTGCCCTTCGTCGATCGAGACGACGCGGCTTGCGCGCTCAACGTCCTCCGCCACCTGCGTCGCGAAGCAGACTGCCCCGCCGCGCTCACGGACCGCGTCGACGAGTTCCCAGAGGCGCGCTCGCCGCGACGCGTCGAGCGAGGCGGTCGGCTCGTCGAGCAGCACCACCTCTGGCTCGCCGAGGAGCGCGAGCGCGATCGAGAGCCGCTGGCGCATCCCCACCGAGAGCTCGCCGCTCTGCCGGTGCTCGCGCGGCAGGTCGAGTGAGGCGAGCGCGCTCTCCGCCAGCGGGCCGGGCTGAGCGTGGCCGGCCAGGCGCGCGAAGAGCTCGAGGTTCTCGCGCGGACTGAGCCGCCCGTAGAGGGCGGGCCGCTGTGGGGCCCAGCCGACGCGCACGCCTGCGGCCCGCTCGACGGTGCCCTCACTGGGCGCGAGCACCCCGGCGAGCAGCGCCAGCAGCGTCGATTTTCCAGCCCCGTTGGGCCCGACGAGCGCGACCGTCTCGCCCGGGACGAGCGCCAGGTCGAGCGGATCGAGTGCTCGGCGGGCGCCGAACCGCCGGCCCGCACCGCGGGCGGCGAGCAAGGGGGTCGCGGTCACTCCGCTGCAGCGCGCGGCGGCAGGGGGGCCGGCTCGAGCTCCACTTCAACCGGCACGCCGCGGGACGCGTGCTGCCCCTCCCAGGACTCGAGCTCGAACCGCTCGCCGAAGAACTCCCAGATCGCGCGTCCCGCAGCCATCAGCGGCAGCGCGAGCAGGATCCCCGGCAGGCCGTACAGCTCGCCCCCGGCGAGGAGGCCGAAGATGACGAGCAGCGGATGCAGCCGCAAGGCGTTCGCCATCACGTTCGGCACCACGACGTGCCCCTCGACCTGGTAGATGAAGACGAAGAGCACGAAGACCCAGAGGAACGACACCGGGTCGACGATGAGCGCATAGATACCCGGCGGGATGGCCGAGAGCCAGGGGCCGATGTAGGGGATCACCTCGATCACCGCCGTCCAGAGGCCGAACAGGAGTGCGTAGCGCTCCGCCCCGGGCACGGCCCCGGTCGTTCCGAGCAGCCACATGCCGACGCCGGCGCTCGTGCCGATGATCATCGAGAGCAGGAACTGGCCCTTCACGTAGCCCGCGAGCGCCGACTCGATCCGCAGGGTCAGCGGCTGGCGTCCGTGCGGCGGGAAGCGTGCGTCGATCATGCGCTCGAGCCGCGGCATGTCGAGCAGCATGTACACCGCAATGACGATCACCAGCACCAGGCTGAAGAGAAGCGTCACGACCGACACCGCGGCGCCCTCGGCGAAGTCGATCACGGCCGACGTGTAGCTCGAGAACTCCTGCGCGCCGATCGATTCGACCCAGTCGTTCGCCTGCTTGCGAATCTCGACTCGCTTCAGCCCGTGATCGTCGAGCCAGAGCTGGAGCCGATCGATGTCGTGCTCGGCGTGGGTCTGGCCGGTCTGGCCGGTCTGTCCGTTCTCGGCCGTAAGGTAGGCGTCGATCCTGTCCGAGGCCGACCGTCCCTGATCGAGCGCGACGGTGGCGAGGGCGACGATTGCGACGATCACCGCAGCCGCAAACGCCAGGAAGACGATCGCGACACCGAAGCCGCGGGGGATCCGGGCCCGCTGGAGCGACCGGACGAGCGGATTGAGCAGGAACGCGATCAGCGACGCGGTGACGAAGAGGACGAGGACGTGAGCGATCGTGCTCGCGAGGAAGAACGCCACCAGCGCGAGCACCGGCAACCCCACGAGCTGGATCCAGCGCGGAATCTGGATCGCGGCGCCCCGATCGACCATACGAGCGATCGTACCGCGCCTGTCGCACGGCCCCCGCAGCGCGAGCCGGACTGGTGGGACGGCGCCCTCGCGCTCGACCCGATGGCCTTCTGGGAGGAGCCGGAGCGCACTCCGGAGCCACTTCCGCAGCCCACTGCTGTGTTGCGACCGATGACGTGGTCGGCTACGGTCAAGGCGATGGCTCCGACCCGAGCACGGGAGGTGGCGCGCGCCCGCGCGCACCAAACCCGCTCTGAGCGCCATACGGGACGCCTCGTCGCGGTGGCTTTGCTTTCGACGGTTCTCGTCGTGACGCTGCTCCTGACCGCCTTCGGCTCGGGCAATCCGACGGCTGTCCAGACTCAACCGGCCCGATCCTCGCGGCTCCTGCCGGCGGGCCCGCCGCAGCCGCAGATCGTCGCGACGGCCGACACGCTGCGGCTCCAGGTGCCGATCGCACAGTCGGCGATCACCGCGGTCGGCTACCACCAGGTGCGAGGCGCAGTCGGGCTGACGCCGATCGGACGCCAGCGCAACGAGGGCCTCCTCTCCCGGCTCTGGCACCGCGTCGTCGGCACCGAGAGCACGGGAATCGGCTGGTATCAGCTTCGCGGCGACGCCGGCCCGGGCACCTCGGCGCTCGGTGTCGGGGCGCTGCCCGGAACCGATGTCTACTCCCCGGTCGACGGCACCGTCGTCGGCATCACCGACTTCGTGATCGGCAACCGCCCCTACGGCGCCCGGATCGACATTCGGCCCTCGAGCGCACCAAGCTTCGTCGTCTCGCTCACGCAGCTCCGGCCCGACCCGGCGCTCACCGTTGGCTCGTCGGTCGCCGCGGCGGGCTCGAAGCTCGGTGTCGTGCTCGAGCTCTCGGCCGTCGAGCGCCAGGCCCTCGCCCGGTACACGCAGGACGCCGGCGATCACGTCTCGGTCGAGGTGCACCCGGCCGCGACGCTCCAGCTCCCCTGAGGATCCTCTTCGTCGGTGACGTCGTGGGCGCCCCGGGACGCCGCGCACTCGAGGACCGCCTCCAGGGCCTGCGCCAGGAGCTCGCCGTCGACGTCTGCATCGTGAACGGCGAGAACGCCGCCGACGGCGTCGGGATCACGCCGAAGCTCGCCGAGCGCCTGCTCGCCGCCGGGGCCGACGTGATCACGCTCGGCAATCACACCTGGCGGCGCGGCGAGATCGGGCCGTACCTCGAGCGCTCCGACAACGTGATCCGGCCGGCGAACTTCAGCGTCCACACGCCGGGCCGTGGGCTCGCGTTCACGGCGACCGCGGACGGCCGCGAGGTGGCGGTACTGAACGTGATGGGCTCGCTCTATCTCCAGCCGGGCTTCTCGCTCTGGGAGACCGTCGACGAGCTCGTCGAGGAGGCCGCGGCCCGGACGCCGGTGATCGTGGTCGACATCCACGCCGAGGCGACGAGCGAAAAGATCGCGCTCGCCCGGTGGCTCGACGGTCGCGTGACTGCCGTGCTCGGCACGCATACGCACGTCCAGACCTCCGATGCGCGCGTCTCGAGCGCCGGCACAGCCGCGCTCACCGACGTCGGCATGACCGGCCCGCACGACTCCGTGATCGGCGTCATTGCCGAGCGGGCGATCTACCGGATGCGAACCGGCATGCAGGCCCGCTTCGATACGGCCGAGAACGGCGTCCGGATCGAGGGCGCGCTCGTCGAGTGCGGCGACGACGGCCGGGCGACCACCTGCGAGCCGATCAGGATCGACTGGCCCTAGCGGGCAGCACGAGCACCGCGAGGAGCGCCACGAGCACGAGGTCGCGGGCGAGCACGAGCGCCGAGGCGAGCCCGTCGAAATCGAAGACGAGCTCCCAGTAGCGGTACGGAAACCAGAGCTGGGTCAGGACGCAGGCCAGTCCCAGCAGCACGGCGCCGGCGACACCGCGCCGGCCGGCGACGAGCGCGACCGGGACGAGCAACCAGATCAGGAACTGGGGCGAGAGCACCTTGCCGAGCGCTACGAAGGCGACGAGCGCTGCCGCCGCGTAGCGAAACAGCCGGTCCGGGGTCGAGGGGCCGCGCGCGAAGGCAACCCAGATCGCGACGAGCACCGCGACCTGGAGCAGCGACTGGACGGCGGCGACAGCGTCAGGCCCGGTACCGATCAGATTCTGCGAGCCGTGGCCCGAGGCCCACTCGACGCGTAGGCCCGCGGCGTGATGGAGGCCGAGCAGGATCGAGGCGCCGAGGCTCTCGATCTGGAGCGGCCGGCCGAGCTGGCGGGAGAGGCTGTACCCGACCCCACCGGGCGAAAGCAGCAGAAACGGCAGGTAGGCAGCCGCGACGACACCGGCGCCGATCGCGGCAGCCTGGAGCGCGACACGCCGCCCGGCCCGGCGCCAGACGTAAGCGAGCGCGATGGGAACGATCGCGAGCGCGTAGAGCTTGATCGCGACCGCGGCGCCGAGCAGGGCCAGGCCGAGCCTCGGCCGCGCAGCCGCGAGCGCCGCGAGCGCGGCCGCAACGGCCGCCGCCGGCCAGAGGTCGAAGCGGCTCAGGACGACGGAGCCGAGCAGGAGCGGCGCGAGCGCGCTGAAAGCGAGCGCCGCCATCGTTCGCCGCAGCCCCGCTGCGGCCGCACGCAGGGCGAGCGCCGCGAACACGAGCGCCGCGAGCCCGCTTGAGACCATGGCCGCCTCGAACGCCGAGCGGTAACGCTCGGGGGTGCGGCCGCTGGTGGCGAGGGACGGCACCGCGAAGGCGGGCAGCGCGCCGGGTGGGTACTCGAGCCGGAAGTCGCGGTACGGCACCTTGCCGCTCTCGATCGCGTTCCCGTAGCCCTCATAGACGGGCGTATCGACGATCTGGTCGCGCTCGTACCAGCCCGTGTGCAGCCCCGCCCAGGCGGCGAGGAAGAGCGCGCCTGCGGCGAGCGCGAGCCAGAACGGATCAACCTGCTGCCGCGAGGACATCGGGCACCTCCTCCGGCGTGGGCTCGGTTGCACGCGGCGCCAGCACCGCAAGCGCGACGAAGGGGAAGAACCAGGGCAGGTAGAGGTAGAACCAATGGGTCAGGACGAGCTGGAAGCCGCCGAGTAGCGCCCCGGTGAGCGCCGCGAGCTGGAGCGTCGAGCGCCCCCGCGGCACGAAGGCGAGCACGACCGCGGCGGCGACGAGAAGACCCTCCAGGACGAGCTGCACCGAATGGAGGTCGGGGATGCCCCGGGCGTGGTACTGGCCCCAGTCCCAGATCGAGAAGGGCGACTCGCGCCCGATCTGGAAGGAGAGCGTGCGCTCGGCGAAGACGCGCGCGGCGTGCGGGATGCTCGGCTCGAGCAGCAGCACCGCGAAGGCGGCGAGCGTCGCCGCCACAAACCCCGCCACGAAGCGACCACGGCCGGGCGACCGAATCCCGTTCGGATGTCCGAGCCAGAGCGGCGCCACGAGCAGCGCGCCGAACTTCGTCCAGCCCGCGAGTGCCGCGAGCGCGCCGCGGCGGGCGGGCGACGAGGCGAGGAGCAGGCCGCCGAGCAGGAACGCGGGCATGATCGCGTCGTTCGTGTTGCCGTTCAGCACGTAGAGCGTGAAGGGGAACGCAGCCCACGCGAACGCGAGCGTCGCCGCGAGCCTGGCGCCGCCGACCCGCAGGCCCAGCAGCGCCACGAGGGCGAGGCAGAGGAGGTCGAAGAAGATCGAGGTCGCATGCGCGGCCGGCAGCGAGTCCCACTTCCCGCTCCAGCCGAGCGCGGCGACGGCGGGGACGTAGGCGAGATAGGCGACGGGGCCGTAGGTGTCGCCGCGGTCGTTCGAGGCCTCACAGCGGCCGTTCGTCTGGATCCGCTCGCGAATCTCGCCCTCGGTGTCGGCCGGGCCGCAGGCCTTGAGCTTCCCCTGCACCGGCATGTGGCCGTAGGGCGCCTCGCCGTCGAGGATCCGTTGGCCGCCGATCACGCCCGCGTAGCCGACGTCGATCACGCTTCTCGGCGTCTCGATGTTGAGCCCGACCCGGAAGCCGGCCAGGAAGACGGTGGCCGCTGCGAGCACCCAGACCGGCCAGACCGGGGCGGCGGCTCGCGGCGGGCGGCCGCGGAAGCCGATCCAGGCCGTGCGAGCCGTGAGGTAGAGGAGCGGCGGGTAGACGAGCGGGATGGCTGTGAAGATCCGGCCTCGGTTGAAGAACCAGAGCGAGACGGAGAACGAGAGCAGCGCGAGCAGGTCGAGGTTCCGGAGCGAGAGCGGTCGCCGTAGGTCGGCGAGGCCGAGCAGGAACGCGCCGCAGAGCACGAGCCACACCCACGGCTCGTTCAGGGTCTTGCCGCCGAAAGCGCCGTCGTAGCCGCGCGCCATCTTCCACGCCACCTGCGGGCCGGTCCAGGCTTCGCTCACCCCGCCCGTGAGATCGACGACCGTGCCGAGCACGATCTGGCCGGCCTTGCCCGACCACGCCTTCACGGTCCAGGTGTGGGTGGCCTTGTCGTACTCGGCCTCCGTCTGTGGCTTCGACGGGTAGCGCTCCAGCCAGCGGGCCACCTTCGGCTCGCGGAAGAGAATCGCGGTCGCCCGAGGCGCGTCGAGTCGCGGCGCGGTCGCAGTCGGTGCGAACAGCGTGTCGACGAGACGTCCCTGGTCGTCGTAGACCGGCTCCTTGGGGGGCGGCGCGGCCGTCGCCACCGAGCCGAAGACGGCCGCCGCAAGCGCCAGCGCGGCGACGGCGCGGATCATCTGCGGCGGAAGGACCAGAGCTTGTTTCCGACGAAGTTCAACGGCGTGACGAGCACGATCGCGATCGCCTGCGGCAGCACCTCTCGATCCCAGAGCTGGACGAGGAGATGGAGGATCACGAGGTTCGCGACGAGTGCCACCCCCGAGACGACGAGGAAGCGCAGGCCCTGGTAGGCGACATGACCACGGTCGCCCCGGAACGTCCAGAGCCGGTTCCAGGTGTAGTTGCTCGTGACCGCGACGAGAAACGAGCCGGTCGCCGCCAGTAGGTAATGCACGTCGAAGCCGCCGACGAGGGCCGCGAAGACGACGAGATTGACGGCGTAGCCGGTCGCGCCGACGACGCAGAACTTCGCGAGTTGCTCCCAGTTGCCGCGCCGTGACAGCGCACGGCCGGCGCGCGTACGGGGAGCGGTCAGGTCGGGCGGGCGGTCCATGAGGACGCGGGCGAGCCTAGCAAGGCCGCCTCCACCCGTTCCACGCCGTCATCGCGTGCGAGGAGGAGCGAGACGATCTCGCCGTCCCCTGCGATCTCGACGTCCCGGAGCGCGACCTCGGCCAGATCCTGGCGCAGAGCGCGGAGTGTCGTCGCGTGGCGCCGGTAGAAGGCGATCTGGGACTCGTCGAGCAGCGTCAGCGTCGAGGCGACAGCGATCTCGTCGGCTCGCAACTCCGCCGCTCCGAACGGCAGGAAGCGGCGTTCCTCGTCGCCGCAGAGCACCTCGATCCCGACCACGCGCGGCCGCTCGACATCGATCACGAGGTCGATCGGGCGGCCGAGCCGGATCCCGCGAAGGCGAACCGGTCGGCGCAGGAGCTCCTCTCCAGTTACGACCCCACCGCGGGGGTTGCTGCCCCGGCGAGGGCCTGGCGAAACGGCGGCAAGGCATAGGCGGGCGGCTCGAGCCCGAGGTGGCGGAGCGCGGCAGGCATCACATCGACAATCGAGGTCGGGTCGGCATCGACGCCGACCATCAGCAGCGGCACTTCGGAGTCGCCGGTCGTCAGTGAGCCGTGCGAGCCGCCACCGACGTGGTGGCGGCCGCCCAGGTCGGCGAACTCCCACCCGACCGCTGCCGAGACCAGCAGCTCGCCGGCGTTCGGGTTCGCGAGGGCAGCCCAGCAACGCTCGACGGCGTTCGGGTGGTCGAGGATCGACGCGTCGCCCGAGAGCTCGAAACCCGCACCCTCACGCCGGAAACGGAGCTCTTCGCCCTCCCGCCGCGCGACCGCCTCGCCACCCTCGCGCCAGAGCACGACCTCGGCAGCGGGGACTCCGTCGAGCCGCCGCGCAAGCTCCGCCGACTCTGCTCGGCATCCCTCGAGGCGATAGACCATGCCGGCGCGGTTCGAGGCGGTGACGAGCACACCCGGAACGTCGAGCCGTTCGCCGAGTGAGGCGACGTCGGTGACCGCGGTCTGCCCATGGTCGGCCAGCACGATCATCGCGTAGCGGTCGAGGAACTGCTCACGCCCACCAGCGGCCTCGATGAGCGCGCCGATCTGCGCGTCGCTGCGCGCCAGCGCAGCGTGGGCGGCGTCCGGGCCGTGCGAGTGCGAGGCGTAGTCGTAGTCGGACAGGTAGTAGACGAGCGCATCGAAGCCGTCGCGGGTGACGAGCCAGCGGCCGACCTGTGCTGCGTACGCATCGATCGTGCCGCCGGGCCGGTTGCGGACGGCGAGCTTCGCTCCCGTCACGTCCGATTCGAAGAGGTTGTAGAAGAAGAAACGCTTCGGGCCTCGCGCCGGCCGCGTCAGCATCGGCACGGTGGGCAGGTGCGTCGTGCGGCCCCGGTAGCACGTGATATTGACGGCTGCGGGGACGAGCCCGGCGTCCTCCACCGCCTCGTAGAGCGTCGTGGCGCCGAGGCCGAGGTGCTCGGCGTTCAGGTTGTAGACGGTGTCGGAGAGCGACTGGCGCGTGCCGGCAGCGCGCACGGCACCGAAGGACGATCCGTACTCGACGAGGCGCTGCTCGCCACGGTGGTACCAGACGAGGTGGGGAATCTCGTGCACGTCGGGGAACGCGCCGGTCGCGATCGAGGAGAGGCAGACCGGGGTCAGCGACGGAAAGACCGAGGTGGCACGCCGGTAGTTGCCGTGTTCGGCGAGGAACGTCAGCCAGGGCGCGGCGTCGCCGCCGACGGCGGCCTCCAGCATCGACGGCGTCAGGCCGTCGATGATCGCGACGATCAGCTTCTTCGAATCGCTCACTTGGCGAGCGTGCGGAGCCCGGCGTAGCGCTCGCCGGCCCGCCGGCGCAACCGCACCGCGAGCGCGGGGAGCGCGAGGGCCTCGAGATAGCCGAGCACCGGCACGAAGGCGGCCGCTGCGACGACGAGTGAGGTCGCGCCGACGAGGAGTGCGGTGCCGCCGCGCGTGCCGCCACGGCGTAGGGCGCCCGCCACGACGACCGCCGACGCGACGCCCCCGACCAGGCCGGCCACTCCTCCACCGAGCGCCTCTGCCCAGTCGTCGATCGCGAAACCGGCCAGCACCCCGGCCGCGGCCGCGAGCACCGCCGCTGCCGCCCGGCCGAGCGGGGTCGCCGAGAGCAGCCCCGCAAAGAGCAGCCCGATCGCGGCGCCGACTCCGGCCGCGAGGCCGATCGTGTACCAGTCACCCATCGTTCACGGAGGGTAGCGGGCGGCAGCGTTTGGACGGGTCGTTTACAGGGCATACAACACGCGCCCTCGCAATTGCAGCACCCTGAAGGAGAAGCCTTGTCCGACGATAGTCGCCCGCTGCTCGTGTTCTTCTGGTCCGAGCGCTCCGGTCCCGCCCGTCGCATGGAGAGCCTGCTCGCCCACATCGCGCGCAAGGAGCGCGGCCGGCTCCGGGTCCGTCAAGTCGACGCCGATGCGTCGCCGGAAGTTGTCGAGCGCTTCAAGGTCGACGTCGTGCCTACGCTCGTGCTGGTCAAGGACAAGCATGTCGTTGCGCGGCTCGACGGACGGACGAGCGCACCGCGGATCGAGAAGATGCTCGCGCCGTACCTCGCGCCCGAGGCAGCGCTGGCGCCGAACCTCGCCGTCGCTTAGACGCTGCTAGGAGGCCGCTGCTTCGAGCCGGCGGATCACGGCGAGGCAGAACGCCGCCGCTCGCGCGCCGTCGACGAGCCGGTGGTCGAACGTGATCGAGACGTTGCCGATCTCGCGCACGACGACGGCGCCGTCACGGACGACGGGGCGGGCGGCAATCCGGTGGAGGCCGAGGATGCCGACCTCGGGGTGGTTGACGAGCGGAGTCACGAGCAGGCCGCCGAGCTTGCCCGCGCTCGTGACGGTGAAGGTGCCGCCGCGGAGCTCCTCCGGCGTCAGGGTTCCCGCACGCGCCGCCTCGGCGAGGCGTACGGTCTCGGCGGCGAGCTCGTCCACGGTAGCGGTGTCGCAGCCTCGCACGACGGGTACGAGCAGGCCCGCTTCGGTCTGGACGGCAAGGCCGAGGTCGTAGCGGTCGAGAAAGACGATCTCGTCCCCTTCGAGCCGCGCGTTGAGCTCCGGGAACTCCTGGAGCGCCGCCGCCGTCGCCTGCAGCGCGAGCGGCACGAGCCGCTTGACGTCGATGCCGGTGTAGTCGCATTCCTCGACGAACGTGACCGCGGGGACCTCCCGGTGCGTCCGGGTCAGGTGCTCGACGATCTGCCGCCGCACGCCGCGAACCTTCTCGCGCCGCCCTTCGGAGCCAGATCCCGGGCTGTGAGCCGAGGCTGCGCGAACGTCCGCTTCGGTCAGGCGTCCCGACGGGCCTGTCCCGGACACGGTCGCGAGGTCGACTCCCAGTTCCTGGGCCACCTTGCGGACGAGCGGCGTTGCCTGGACACGTCCGCCGGAGGCGCGTCCCGGGCTTTCAGCCCCGGGCATGGCCGAAGCGGCTGGTTCCTGCTTCGCTGACGGCACTGCTCGCGGCTCGTCCTCTTCGGACGGCAGAGCCGCGTCGCCGCCGATCACGACGAGCACGGTGCCGACCGGGACGACGTCGCCCTCGGCGACGAGGATGCTCGTCACGACGCCGGCGGCGGGCGAAGGGATCTCGACCGTCGTCTTGTCGGTCTGGATCTCGACAAGCGGGTCGTCCTCGGCGATCTCCTGGCCCTCGGTGACGAGCCAGCGGGCGACCTCACCCTCGGTCAGGCCCTCACCGAGATCCGGGAGCTTGAACTCGTAGGCCACGGCGGCGGAGCCTACCGGCCGCTCAGAGGACGCGCGCGCCTGTCGCGTCGAACGCCTCGAGCTTCACGGCCGCCGACGGCGTGGCCGGATAGGCGTCCCGGAAGAGGGTGTAGTAGACGACGTCACGAGGCTTGCCGCCCGGATGGGGCGGCAGCCGCCGCCGGAGCCGCACCTCTTCGGGATAGCCGAGCTTGAGCGGGATCGCCGAGCTCCGTTCGTTCCGCGGGTCGACGTGGATCTCCACCCGGTCGACGCCGCAGAGCTCGAACGCGACTCGCGTGAGCGCTGCCGTCGCCTCGGTCGCGAGGCCGGTGCCGATCCAGCCCGCGCCGATCCAGTAGCCGATCTCGAACGCGCCCGCGCCGACGCGCGTGAGCAGCCCCGTGCCGCCGATCACCTCCGAGCCGTCCGGGTCGAAGATGCCGTAGACGAAGTCCTCGCCACGGTCGAAGGCGTCGCGGAAGCAGCCGAGCAGTTCCGCCTTCACCTCGAGCGTCGTCGGCTCGGCGTGCGCCCAAGGCATCCAGCGCCGCAGGTGGTCGAGACTCGCGTCGATCGCCGCCTTCGCGAGCGGCGCGTCGGCCGGTGACCAGCAGCGGATCACGAGCCGCTCGGTGCGGATCAGGTACGGCGGGCCGGTCAGAACTCGAGCAGTCTCCGCGCAGCATCGACCACCCGCGCCACCGACGGCATGTACGCGTCCTCGATCGACCAGTAGGGGTAAGGCACGTCGTAGCCGGTGACGCGGAGCACCGGGCCGTGCAGGTCGAGGATCGCCTTCTCGGCGAGGATTGCCGCCAGCTCGGCTGCGTAGCCGCACGTCCGCGGTGCCTCCTGGACGATCACGACGCGGCCCGTCTTGCCCGCCGAGGCAAGCAGCGCTCCCTCGTCGAGCGGTTTCAGCGAGCGGATGTCGAGCACCTCGATCGACGCATCGAGGGCGTCGGCGGCACGCTCGGCGACCGACACCATCGAGCCGTACGCGACGATCGTCAGGTCGGTCCCCTCTCGCGCGAGCCGCGCCTTGCCGAGCGGCACGATGTAGTCGCCCGCCGGCACCTCGCCGCGGGAGGTGCGGTAGACGAGCTTCGGCTCGAGGATCACGACCGGGTCGGGATCGCGGATCGCGGCAGCGAGCAGCCCCTTCGCGTCCGCCGGCGTCGACGGGATCGCGACCTTGATCCCGGGTGTGTGCACGTAGTAGGTCTCGGGCGAATCGTCGTGCAGCTCGGGGGCCCGAACGCCACCGCCGTAGGGCATCCGGATCGTGATCGGGAAACTCATCTTGCCGCCGGTCCGCCAGCGGTAGCGCCCGACGTGGGTGATCAGCTGGTCGAGACACGGGTACGAGAAAGCGTCGTACTGCATCTCGCAGACGGGGCGGTAACCGGCCATGCAGAGCCCGACCGCGGAGCCGAGGATCCCCGCCTCGGCAAGCGGCGTGTCGACACAGCGGTCGGCGCCGAAGCGGTCGAGCAGGCCTGCGGTAGCCCGGAACACGCCGCCGATGCGGCCCACATCCTGGCCCATCACCATCACGTTCGGGTCGCGCTCCATCTCGACGTGGAGCGCATCGTTGACCGCCTCGACGAGCAGCAGCTCAGCCACCGACGATCCTCCGCAGCTCGGCCAGGTCGGTGTCGAACGAGGCCGGCGGGTCGACGAGCGCATGTTCGAAGAGCAGGCCGATGTCGGGCGCTGCCTCCGCCTCGGCGACGGCGATCCCGGCGCGCATCAGGTCGGCGGCCTCGGCGCGTGCCTGCTCGACGACCTCGTCCGTCAGCACGCCGAGTCGGCGCAGATAACGCTCGTAGCGGCCCAGGCATTCGTTCCGCTTCTCGACCTCGACGCGCTCGAGGTCGATGTAGACCGAGGGGTCGTCGGCCGTCGCGTGCGGGGCGGCCCGGTAGCTGACCGCCTCGATGAAGGTGGGTCCGCCGCCCGAGCGGGCGCGCTCGACCGCCTCGCGCGTCGCCTCGTAGACCGCGAGCACGTCGCCACCGTCGACCCGGAGCGCGGGGATCCCATAGCCGACGGCCTTGTCGGCGAGGGTCTCGGCACGTGTCTGCTCGACGAGCGGGGTCGAGATCGCCCAGCCGTTGTTGTTGCAGAAGAGCACGACCGGTGCCCGCATGACGGCGGCGAAGTTCGCACCCTCGTGGAAGGCGCCTTCGGAGGTGGCACCGTCGCCGAAGTAGGCGATCGCGACGGCGCTCTCGCCGCGAAGCCTCTTCCCCCAGGCGAGCCCGACAGCGTGCGGGACGTGCGTGGCGATCGGGACGCAAATCGAGGCGACCTGGTACTCGGCCGGGTTCCACCAGCCGGCAGGATGTCCACGCCACCAGGAGAGGATCGTCGAGGCGGGGATCCCACGCAGGAGGCCGATCGCCGACTCCCGGTAGCTCGGGAAGATCCAGTCGCCCGCTGCGAGGGCGTGTGCGGAGCCGGCCTGCATCGCCTCGTGGTTCCAGAAGATGGCGTAGGTGCCGATGCGGCCCTGCCGGTGGTAGATCACCGACCGCTCGTCGTAGGTGCGGAGGAGCACCATCGCACGATGGAGCGCGAGCAGCCCCTGTTCGTCGAGCCCGGCGACCTCGCCGTCGGGGACGGACTCTCCGTCGCCGATCACACGGCGGAGTTCGTGCTCGGCGGGCAACACCTCGGCCACGGGAGCGGATGCTAGACGACCCGGCCCGGCCGGACCGCTCAGGCGAGCAC
>JBKJML010000165.1:0-35525 GCA_046596415.1 Gaiellaceae bacterium
TGCGCAGGATCTGCTCGACGGCGGAAAAGTGCCGCAAAACCGCATGGTTGAGCCGAAAGCATAGGACTGTTAGGGTCCCAGGCGGGTTTCCGAAGCACCACGAACAGGAGGAGTGGCAAGTGACTAAGCAGGAGTTCGTCGATGCCGTCGCCTCGAAGAGCGGCCTTTCGCGCCGCGACGCGAGTTCCGCGGTCGATGCTTTTCTCGACACGATCACCGACACGCTGAAGCGCCGCGATGCGGTGACGTTCACCGGCTTCGGGAAGTTCTCGACGTCGGATCGCGCGGCCCGCGAAGGTGTGAACCCGCGGAATCCGACGCAGAAGGTGCACATCCCGGCCGCAACCGTGCCGAAGTTCTCGGCCGGCAGCCAGCTCAAGGCTGCGGTCAAGGCCGGCTAGCGACCGGCTTCGCTCCTCCGAGGATCGCGATGAGGGCCCCACACGGGGCCCTCATCGCGAGCGGGGGAGAAACAGAGGCTGCTTGTAAAGCGAACATACGTTCGCCTATGCTCGAGCGGTGCAACTCTCGTTCGATGCCGCCGACCGGCTCGTCGATCTCGTCGAGGAGCGGCGCGGCCCGGTCCAGGCCGAGGACGCTGCGCGCGCGCTCTACGCGCTTCGCAACCTGCCCGCCGGGCTAGCGCGAGAGTTGCTCGACGATGTCGTCTCGAACGACGCCCGCCTCGCGTGGCGCGGCGCCTCCGTCGCTCTCGCGGACGCACCTGGGAACGGCCTCGCTCTGGAGTCGGCGACCTACGTCGTCGTCGACCTCGAGACCACCGGCCTGCGACCGGGCAGCGCCGGCATCTGCGAGATCGGCGCCGTGCGGGTCCGCGGGCTCGAGCTCGAGGAGCGATTCGAGACGCTCGTCAACCCGGGCACCTCGCTGCCGGCGGCGATCACGGCGCTGACCGGGATCCGCGTCGCTGACCTGCGGGGCGCGCCGTCGCCGCAGCTCGCCGTGCGCCGCTTCCTCGAGTTCGCCGGCGACGCCGTGCTCGTCGCCCACAACGCCCGCTTCGACCTCGGTTTCCTCGACCGGGAGGTCGAGCGGCTCACCGGCCGGCGCATCGCGGCGCCGGTCGTCGACACACTCTGGCTCGCCCGCCGTCTGCTCGAGGGGCGGACACGGAGCGCCGGCCTCGGCGCACTCGCCTGCTTCTTTGGCACCGCCGCCCAACCGTGCCACCGGGCGCTCGCCGACGCCGAGGCGACGGCCGAGATCCTGCTGGCGCTGATCGGGCTCGCGCAGGAGCGGGGCACGACGACGGTTGCCGAGCTCGTCGACCTCTCCGCCCCCCGGGCCCGGCGCCTGCACGCCAAGCGCGGTCTCGCGGCCGGCGCGCCCACCCGGCCGGGCGTCTATCTCTTCCGCGACCGCAACGACCAGGTGCTCTATGTCGGTCGCGCCCGCGACCTGCGGGCACGCCTTCGCTCGTACTTCCGCACCGACCGGCAGCGGCCCGCCGTCGAGGCGGCGCTCGGCGCGCTCGACCGGATCGAGTGGCGCGTGCTCGGCTCCGAGCTCGAGGCGGGGCTCGAGGAGCTACGGCTCCTGCGCGAGCTGCGGCCACCGGCGAACGCCCGCTCGGCCCGCCCCGACCGGCACGTCTACCTCCGCCGCCGCGGCGCCGGCTTCGTCGTCTCGTCGCAACCAGGCCCGCTCGGGCCGATCCGGAGCCGCCGCGTCGCGAAGCGCGCAGCGCGGGCGCTCGACGGCTTCGACGGCGAGGAGCTCGCCCACGCCCTGCCCCCGCTCCGGGCGAGGCTCGCGCGACTCGCGACCGCGCAGCGCTACGAGGACGCAGCCCAGGTTCGTGATCGCGTCGCCGCACTGGAGGAGGTCGTCGCCGGGATCGCCGAGCTCGACCGGCTGCGCGCGCTCGAGCTCTGCCTGCTCGCGCCGGCCGCCGAGCACGGCTTTCGACGCGCCTTCTTCGTCAGCGGTGGGCGCGTCGCCGCCGAACGGACGCTCGTCGGTGGCCCCGCCGGCAGGCTCGAGGTCGAGGCGGGCCTCGCGCTCACACGACGTGCCGGGCCGTCGCTTGCGCCCGAGGACGGCGACGAGCTGCTGCTCGTCGGCTCGTTCCTCCGGCACCCGCCGCCCGAGCTACGGGTCGCCGCCCTGAGTGCCGAGGCAATCCTCGCCGCCTGACCGAGTACCCTGTCGCCGATGGCGCACGACCTCGACGCCGGCCCCGCGATCGCCACCGTGGCGTTCGCCGACCGGCTTGCCGAGGCGGTCGAGCGCAAGCGCAGCCAGCTCGTCGTCGGGCTCGACCCGATGCTCGACCTCCTGCCGGTCGAGCTCTCGGGCGAGGCGCTGCTCGGACGAGAGGAGTCGGCCGCCGCCGTCGGCCGGTTCTGCCGCGGCATCATCGACGCCGTCGCACCCTCGGTCGTAGCTGTGAAGCCACAGCTCGCGTTCTTCGAGGCGCTCGGCGCGCCCGGCTTCGCCGCGCTCGAGGAGACCTGCGGCTACGCGAGGGACGCCGGCCTGCTCGTGATTGCCGACGCCAAGCGTGGCGACATCGGCTCGACCGCTCGCGCCTACGCTGCTGCCTACCTCGAGCCCCGCGGCGATGGCCCGCCGCTCGCCGATGCGCTCACCGTCAACACCTACCTGGGCGGCGAGTCGATCGAGCCCTTCCTGCTGGCCTGCCGCCGCCACGGCGCCGGCATCTTCTGCCTCGTACGCACCTCGAATGCGGGCGCGGCGGACGTACAGGAGCTGACCCTCTCCGACGGGACGCCGGTCTGGCACCAGGTCGCGAAGCTCGTCGCAGAGTGGGGTGAGGACCTGGTCGGCGAGCGTGGCCTCTCGAGCGTCTGCGCCGTCGTCGGCGCGACCGTGCCGCGGGCGGTGGCCGAAGCGCGCCGCCTGATGCCACAGGCAGTCCTGCTCCTGCCCGGAGTCGGTGCACAGGGCGCCACTCCGGCCGACGTCGCCCGCGCCTTCACAAGCGGTCCGGCGAGCGCGCTCGTCACCGCCTCGCGCTCGGTCATCTACGCCTCTCGCTCGTCAGCCGAGTCCGACTGGCGCGCTGCCGCGGGCGCCGAGGCGTCACGTCTGCGCGCCGACGTCTGGGCCGTCTCCGGCTGGTGATGGGCGACCCGCGTCTCGCACGCTACGGCGCCCCGGCCGCGTTCCTGCTCGCCGTAACGGTCGCCGTGCTCCTCGTCCGCGCCGGGCTGGACGGCGCCGACCCGCCCGCCGCGTCGCCTGCCACCACCGTCGGACAACCTTCGAGCACGCAAACGACGGCCACCACGGCGACCGGAACGACGAGCGCCGTGACCGACACAACGGCGGCGGAGTACTACGAGATCCAGCGTGGAGACACGCTCGCTGCGGTCGCATCCCGTTACTCGACGAGCGTCGAGGCGCTGCTGACCCTGAACGACGGTCTCGACCCGGTCGCGCTCCAGGTCGGCCAGCGTGTACGCGTGAAGTAGATTGTCCGCCGCGTGAAGCGACGGACGACTCTCGTCCTCGCGGTCGCGGCGCTCGTCGGGGCGGCGCCGGCCGCGTCGGCGCCACCGCAGGTGCAGGCTCGGGCGTATCTCGTCATGAATGCCGCGACGGGCGAGACGCTCGCGTCACGCAACGCCTCGAAGCCGCTGCCGATCGCGAGCATCACGAAGCTGATGACGGTGCTCGTCACGCTCGACCGAGCCGAGCTCGACGATGTCGTCACCGTCAGCCGCGGCGCGGCCGCTGTCGGCGAGTCGACGATCTCGCTCCGGGCCGGGGAGCGGATCGCGGTCGCCGATCTGATCCGTGCCGCGCTGATCCAGAGCGCGAACGATGCGGCGACCGCGCTCGCCGCCCATGTCGGCGGCGGCTCGGTCGAGCGGTTCGTCGGGCTGATGAACGCGAAGGCGCGCGCGCTCGGCCTCCGCGACACCGAGTTCGAAAACCCGGACGGGCTCGACGCGCCGGGGCACGTCTCGAGCGCGCGTGACGTGACGAGGCTCGCGCGGATTGCGATGCGCAACCCGTTCGTCAGCTCCACCGTCCGGCTCGAGACGGCGACGATCGCGGGCCACCGGCGGCTGCACACCTGGAACGACCTGCTCGGCGCCTTCCCGCGGACGATCGGCGTCAAGACCGGCCACACCGACGACGCGGGGTGGTCTGAGGTCGCCGCCGTGCGAGGGCGCGGGACGACGATCTACGCCACGATCCTCGGCGGCCCGAGCCGCGAACAGCGCAACGCCGACCTCCAACGGCTGCTCGCCTGGGGCCTCGCGCGCTACCGCGTCGTCCCGGCCGTCTCGACGGGCCGCGTCTACGCCACCGCTGCGGCGCCGTACGGCCTCGAGCCGGTCCGGCTCGTCGCGCAACGCCCGCTGCTCCGTGTCGTGCGGCTCGGCCGGGCGCTCGTCGAGCAGGTCGTCGCCCCGACCGCCGTCTCGCTCCCCGTCCACGCGGGGCAGCGCCTCGGCGAAGTGCGCGTGCTCGACAAGGGCCGGGTGGTCGCCGTCGCGCCCCTCGTCGCCGCCGAGTCGCTCGAGCGCCCCGGTGCTCGCGGCCGCGCACGCTTCTACGCGAGGCGTACTCTGCATCACTTGAAGGGGTTGATCGCATGATCGTCACCGTCACCATGAACGCGGCGCTCGACCGGACGCTGACCGTCCCGAATTTCCAGAAGGGGCACCGGCATCGGTCGAGCGGCGTCGTCACGCTCGCGGGCGGCAAGGGGATCAACATCGCCCGGGCACTGAAGCAGCTCGACGTCCCGGTCGTCGCGACCGGCCTCGCCGGTGGCCGCACCGGCACCCGGATCGTCGAGGAGCTCACCACGGAGGCGATCCTGAACGACTTCGTCCGGATCGGTGACGAGTCGCGCACGTCGACCGCCGTCGTCGACCCGACCGCGAGCGCGTACACCGAGATCAACGAGTGGGGCCCGCAGGTGTCCACCGACGAGCTCTCGATCCTGCTCGAGAAGATCCATTACCTCTCGCGTGGCGCCGAGTACGTCGTCTTCGCCGGGTCGCTGCCGCGCGCGGTGGAGGAGGGCTTCTACGCCGAAGCGATTCGCGACCTGAACCGGCGCGGCGTCCACGTCGTGCTCGACACCGACGGCGAGCCGCTGCGCCTCGGCACCGAGGCGGAGCCATGGCTCATCAGCCCGAACCAGGCCGAGGCAGAGCTGCTCGTCGGCCAGGAGCTCGATGACCCCGACGACTATCTGATGGCGCTCGACGCGATCGCCGAGCTCGGCGCGCGCAACGTCCACATCACGATGGAGAACGGCTGCTTCGGGCTCTTCCGCGAGGATCGGCAGGTGCACCGCTATCGCGCCGTGGCGCCACCGGTCGAGTCGATCTCGGTCGTCGGCGCGGGTGACGTGCTGCTCGCCCAGTTCATCGCCGCCAGGCTCGCTGGTCGCCCCTCCGATGAGGCGCTTCGACTCGCCGTCGCCGCGGGAGCTGCCTCGACGCTGCAGATCGGCGCCGGGCGCTTCGACCCCCGCGACGCCGGCCGGCTGGCCGCGTCGGTGCAGGTCGAGGAGCTCGATCCCGTCAGCTAGGCCGTCGGGTGAGGCTGTTAGCATCGGTACCCAGTTGAGACTTCCGAGCCGGCAGCGACACCTCGAGCGATCCTGGCTCTCGTGCGGGAACGGAGCCGTCTCGCATGGAGCATGAGCTCGACTGGGACACGAAGTTCGGCAAGGAAGGGCTCACCTTCGACGACGTGCTGCTGCTGCCGGCCGAGTCGTCGGTGCTCCCGAACGACGTCGTCACCACCACCCGCCTGACGCGCACGATCGCGCTCAACATCCCGGTCGTTTCGGCCGCGATGGACACCGTCACCGAGGCTCGGCTCGCGATCGCCCTCGCGCGCCAGGGGGGAATCGGGATCGTCCACCGCAACCTCTCGATCGAGGACCAGGTGGCAGAGGTCGACCGGGTGAAGCGCTCCGAGTCCGGGATGATCGTCGAGCCAGTGACCTTGCGCCCCGACGATCTCGTCGGCGACGCGCTCGCATTGATGGCCCGCTACCACATCTCCGGCGTGCCGATCACGACGGGCGACGGCCTGCTCGTCGGCATCCTGACGAACCGCGACCTCCGCTTCGGCGCCGACGAGCACGCGCCGATCTCGGCGCTGATGACCGCCCGTGACCTCGTCACGGCGCCGGTCGGGACGACGCTCGAGGACGCCGGCGCGATCCTTGGCCGTCACAAGATCGAGAAGCTGCCGGTCGTCGACGCGGACGGGCGCCTGTGCGGCCTGATCACGGTCAAGGACATTCAGAAGCGGATCGAGTTTCCCCTTTCGACGAAGGACGAGCGAGGCCGCCTCCAAGTCGGTGCTGCCGTCGGGGTCGGTCCGGACGCCTTCGAGCGCGCCGGGGCTCTGATCGCAGCCGAGGTCGACGTGCTCGTTGTCGACACCGCGCACGGCCACTCGAACGGTGTGCTCGAGATGGTGCGCAGGATCAAGGGCAGCTACGACATCGAGGTGATCGCGGGCAATATCGCGACCGCCGAGGCGACGGAGGCGCTGATCGACGCGGGCGCCGACGCGGTCAAGGTCGGCATCGGGCCCGGCTCGATCTGCACGACGCGGGTCGTCGCGGGCGTCGGCGTGCCGCAGGTGAGCGCCGTCTTCGACTGTGCCGAGGCCGCGGCACGCCACGGCGTCCCCGTGGTTGCCGACGGTGGCCTCACCTCCTCCGGCGACATTGCGAAGGCGATCGCCGCCGGCGCCGACACGGTCATGCTCGGCTCGATGCTCGCCGGCACCGACGAGAGCCCGGGCGACGTGATCCTCGTCCAGGGCGAGCGCTTCAAGGAGTACCGCGGCATGGGCTCGCTCGGTGCGATGAAGGGACGCTCGTTCTCGAAGGACCGCTACTTCCAGGGTGACGTCGAGGACGTCGACAAGCTGGTGCCGGAGGGGATCGAGGGTCGCGTCCCCTACAAGGGGCCGCTCCAGCCGATCGTCTACCAGCTCGTCGGGGGGCTCCGGATGGCGATGGGCTACTGCGGCGCCGAGACGGTCGGTGCGCTCCAAGCGCGCTCGCGTTTCGTCCGCATCACCGGCGCCGGGCTGCGCGAGAGCCATCCGCACGACATCACGATCTCCAAGGACTCGCCGAACTACCGGCGGTCTTGACCGTGGCGAGCGTCCACGAGCTCCCGCTGCCCGAGCCGCCCCCGGAGGAGCGCCCCGTCCTCGTGCTCGACCTGGGCGGCCAGTACGCCCAGCTGATCGCACGCCGGGTTCGCGAGGCCCGTGTCTTCTCCGAGCTCGTCCCGCATACGTTGAGCGCCGACGAGATCCGCCGCCGCAATCCGGTGGCACTGATCCTCTCCGGCGGCCCCGCGTCGGTCTACGCGGAGGGTGCGCCACGACTCGCGGACGAGATCTTCGGGCTCGGGATCCCGATGCTCGGCATCTGCTACGGCGCCCAGTTGATGGCGCTCGAGCTTGGCGGGACGGTCGAGCGCACGGAAGCGTCCGAGTTCGGCAAGACCGAGCTCGACTCCGCGACCGGTGCTCTCTTCGCCGGCCTCCCTGACGAGCAGACCGTGTGGATGAGCCACCGCGACACCGTGACCGCGCCCCCCGAGGGAGCTACCGTCACGGGGCGTTCCGCGTCGACTCCCGTCGCCGCGTTCGAGGATCCCGCTCGGCGGCTCTACGGCGTCCAGTTCCACCCCGAGGTCGTCCACACGCCATATGGCCAGGACGTGCTGAAGAACTTCCTCTACGGGGTCGCCGACGCGTTGCCGACGTGGACCCCGGCCGCGCTGATCGAGGAGCAGGTCGAGCGCATCCGGGCCCAGGTCGGCTCGGAGCGCGTCCTCTGCGCGCTGTCCGGCGGCGTCGACTCGGCTGTCGCGGCACTCCTCGTCTACAAGGCGATCGGCGACCAGCTCACGTGCGTCTTCGTCGACCACGGCTTCATGCGCGCCAACGAGGCCGAGCAGGTGGTCGAGACCTTTGCCGGCCACTTCCAGGTCCCGCTTGTCCACGTCCAGGCGCAGGAGCGGTTTCTCGCCCGGCTCGAGGGAATCGAGGAGCCCGAGGAGAAGCGCCACCGGATCGGCGAGGAGTTCATCCGTGTCTTCGAGGACGAGTCGCGCTCACTCGGCGATATTCGCTTCCTCGTCCAGGGGACGCTCTACTCGGACGTGATCGAGTCGGGCGGCACCGACGGTGTCGCGGCCAAGATCAAGTCGCACCACAACGTCGGCGGGCTGCCCGAAGAGATGGACATGGAGCTCGTCGAGCCGCTGCGGCTGCTCTTCAAGGACGAGGTCCGACGGGTCGGTGAGGAGCTCGGCATGCCGGAGCGCATGGTCTGGCGCCAGCCGTTCCCCGGCCCGGGGCTCGCGATTCGGATCATCGGCGAGGTGACCCTCGAACGGCTCGAGATCCTGCGCACCGCCGACGCGATCCTCCAGGAGGAGGTACGCCGCGCCGGCCTCTACCGTGAGCTCTGGCAGAGCTTCGCGGTGCTGCCGGCGATCAAGTCGGTCGGCGTGCAGGGCGACGAACGAACGTATGCCTACCCGATCGTGATTCGCGCCGTCACCTCCGAGGACGCGATGACCGCCGACTGGGCACGCCTGCCCTACGACCTGCTCGAGACGATCTCGAGTCGGATCATCAACGAGATCCCTGGCGTGAACCGGGTTGCGCTCGACATCAGCTCGAAGCCGCCGGCCACGATCGAGTGGGAGTGAGCTTCCGGGAGTTGCTCGCGCGCCGAAGAATGGTGCGCCACTACGAGTCGGAGCCGGTCCCGCGCGAGACACTGGAGCGGATCGTCGAGACCGTCCGGCGGGCGCCGAGCGGCGGCTACAGCCAGGGCCAGCGGCTCGTGGTCGTCACCGGGCAAGCGGCGCGCGAGCGCATCGCCGAGCTCCTCGGCGAGCCGGAGCGTCGTGCGGAGGGATTCGAGCCGTGGCTCTCGGCTGCGCCCGCGCACGTCGTGGTCTGCGCGCGCGAAGAGGACTACCACGAGCGCTACCGCCGTCCCGACAAGCTGAAGGACGGCGAGGAGATCGCCTGGCCGGCGCCGTTCTGGTTCGTCGACGCGGGCGCGGCGATGATGCTCCTCCTGCTCGCGGCCGCCGACGAGGGGCTCGGCGCGGGCGTCTACGGCGTCCCGGTCGACGCGGCGGCGGCGTTCAAGACGCTGCTCGCGATCCCCGACGACGTCGCCGTCGTGGCGGGCGTGACGATCGGGCGTGCAGCGCCCGATCCCCGCTGGAGCGAGGTGACGAGCCGGCGAACTCGGCCGCGCCGGCCGTTCTCGGAGTCGATCCGCTGGGAGCGCTGGGAGTGATCGCCGCCGCGACGAGCGGCTACCCCGTTCGCCGCAACACCTTCCTGCTGGCCGCCTGCCTGACCTGCAACTCGGGGATGGTGCAGCTGACGGTCGCGGTCTCGACGCTGACGCTCGTGCTCGTGACGGGCGTCAAGTCGATTCTCGGGCTCGGGCCGGCGATCTTCCTCTCTGCGGCCGCGCTGGCTGCCCTGCCGGCCGGGCGACTGATGGATCGCGTCGGACGGGTCCCGGTGCTCGCGGGCGGCTTCTGCCTCGGGATCGCCGGCTCCCTCACGACGGCGCTCGGCTGCTCGCTCGCCTCGGCGACACTCGTGATCGCCGGCTTCGCGCTCGTGGGCGCCTCGACGGGCACCGTGCAGCTCGCGCGCACCGCTGCCGCCGACATGTATCCGCCGAATCGGCGCGCGCGCGGTATCTCACTGGTCCTCTTCGGCGCGCTCTTCGGCGCCGCGCTCGGGCCGCTCGTTTTCCGCCCTCTCTTCGCAGGCAGGGAGCTCTCACTCGACGCGCTCGTGCGTCCGTGGCTCGCGGCAGCGGCCTTCATGGTGCTCGGGCTGGTGCTCGCGCTCTCGATCCGCCCCGATCCGAAGACGATCGCGACCGCGCTCGCCGCCGAAGAGACGGGAGCGCCGCTGGCGCCACCGGCGCCGCTGCGCGAGATCCTGAGGCGCCCCGGCGTCCCGACCGCCCTCGTCGCCGCGTTCGCCAGCTTCTCGGTCATGGTCGGCGTGATGAACCTGGCCGGCTCCGTGGTCGTCGGGAATCACCACCATTCCTCCGACGTCTTCACCGTGATCAGCCTCCACATCGTCGGCATGTATGCCCTGGTGCTCGTGATCGGCGAGGTGATCGACCGGCTTGGCCGCAGGCCATCCCTCGTTGGCGGGCTCGTGCTGATGGGCGCCTCGTCGCTCGCGCTGATCTGGTTCTCGAGCGTCCCGCTGATGTCCGTCTCGCTCTTCGGCGTCGGCCTCGGCTGGAACCTCTCGTACGTGGCGGCGGCAGCCGAGCTCATCGAGCACGCGACGCCGGCGGAGCGCGGCCGGCTGATCGGCTTCAACGATCTCTGCTCGGGCCTCCTCGGCGCTTCGCTCGCCCTGCTCGGCGGTGTCGCCTACAGCGTGGCCGGGGTCACCGCGATCGCCGTCGGCGCGGCGATCGCGGTAGCCGCTCCGGCGGGGCTGATCGTCGTGCGTGGCCGCCGCGCGGGCAGAGCTGTCGCCCCGGCGTAGCTGCTACAATCCGCCGCCGGCGCGCCTCTTTCGGTGCGCTCTTTTTCCGCCATGCAGAAGACCTACAACGCCAAGCCCGGTGAGATCCAGCGCGACTGGTATGTCGTCGACGCCGATGGGAAGACCCTGGGCCGGCTCGCGACGCAGATCGCCGACACGTTGCGCGGCAAGGGCAAGCCCCAGTACACGCCGCACGTCGATACCGGCGACTTCGTTGTCGTGATCAACGCGGAGAAGATCCACGTCACGGGTCAGAAGCTCGACCAGAAGATGTATCACCGTCATTCGGGCTATCCGGGCGGTCTCAGAAGCCGGACGCTGCGTGTCCAGCTCGAGCGTCGCCCCACCGAGGTGCTTCGCAAGGCGGTCAAGGGAATGCTTCCCAAGAACAAGCTCGCCGCGCGGCAGCTCGTGAAGCTCAAGATCTACGCCGGCCCCGAGCATCCGCACGAGGCCCAGGCGCCGAAGCAGTTGGAGGTCAAGTAAGTGGTAGAGCAGGCGCAGTACATGGGCACGGGCAAGCGTAAGACGTCGGTCGCACGTGTGATCCTTCGCCCCGGCGACGGAACGACGTGGTTCAACGGCCGGACGATCGAGGACTACTTCCCGCGCGCCACGCATCGCGGGCTCTTGCTCGCGCCACTCAAGGTCGCCGGGCTCGAGGGCCGCTACGACATCCGGGTCCGCGTGCATGGCGGTGGGCCGAGTGGGCAGGCCGGCGCCGTTCGCCACGGGATCGCCCGGGCGCTCGTCGAGTCCGATCCCGAGCTTCGGATCGCGCTCAAGCGTGAGGGCTTCCTGACGCGCGACGCGCGTAAGGTCGAGCGCAAGAAGGCCGGTCTCCACAAGGCCCGCAAGGCACCGCAGTTCTCGAAGCGCTAGTCCGCGCTTCCCGGGCTCCTGCCGGGCGGCTCGGGGCGTCCTGATGGCGCGCAGATACTTCGGTACGGACGGTGTGCGCGGTGTCGTCGGCGACGGCCTGACAGTCGATCTCGTCGAGCGGCTGGGCAAGGCGTCGACACTCTGGTCGGGCCGGGGCCGTGTCTTCGTCGGTCGTGACACCCGCGGTTCGGGGCCCGAGCTCGAGGCGGCGTTCGCCCGCGGTGTCGTCGCCGCCGGCGGCAACGCGGTGCTTGCAGGCGTGTTGCCGACGCCGGCCGTAGCGCTGCTCGCGCTCGACCTCGGCGTCGTCATCTCCGCCTCCCACAATCCGCCTGAGTACAACGGCGTCAAGTTCTTCGACGCCGCGGGTCGCAAGCTGAGCGACGCGAGCGAGGAGGAGATCGAGGCTCTGCTCGACGCGCCCGAGCCCGGCGGCGGCACGATCGACCGGGTCGAGGTCGCGGTGGACAGCTACCTCGACCACGTGCTGGAGCGGTTCGGCTCCGACCTGACCGGCCTGCGGATCGTCGTCGACTGTGCGAACGGCGCCTACGCCGGGATCGCGCCCGCCGCGTTCGAGCAGCTCGGCGCCGAGGTCGTGGCGATCGGCGACGACCCGGACGGCACGAACATCAACGAGGGCTGCGGCGCCACAGACCTTGTGGCTCTGAGCCACAAGGTCAAGGAGGGCCGCTTCGACCTCGGTGTGGCGTTCGACGGTGACGGCGACCGGATGCTCGCGGTCGATGCAGCCGGCGAGCCCGTCGACGGCGACCAGATTCTGGCCGTGCTCGCACTCCACCTCGGTGTCGACGCGGTGGCTGTCACCGTGATGACGAACCTCGGCTTCCACCGTCTGATGGAGGAGCGCGGTGTGCGTGTCGTGACGACTGCGGTCGGCGACCGCTACGTCCTCGAGGCGCTTCGCCGGGAGGGTGCGATCCTCGGTGGCGAGCAGTCGGGACACGTGATCTACCTGCGAGACCACGTCACCGGCGACGGTCTCGCCGCGGCACTTCTTCTCTGTGCCGCCGTCCGCGGCACGACGCTCGCCGACCTGGTCGCCGTGATGCCCGTCTATCCGCAGGCGAAGGAGAACGTGCGGGTCGCCGGCCGTGACGTGCCGATCCTGATTCTCGAGGAGGCGGCACGGCTGAACGCCGAGCTCGACGGCCGCGGCCGAGTGCTTGTGCGGCCCTCCGGCACCGAGCCCCTGATCCGTGTCCTCGGTGAGGCCGAAACGCGCGAAGAAGCTGTGGATCTCTGTGGTAGGATCGCCGCTCTCGTTCGTCGAGAGCTCGGCTAGGACCGCGACGCGGCGGCCCTCGCGCCGGGCTCTTGCGCGTTTTCGGAGACAATCACGGGAAACAACGAAGCGGACGACGTAGAACGAAGGGCGACGAGCGCCCGAAGGTCTCGCCGACAAAGGAGCTCAGCGTGTGCGGAATCATCGGATACGTCGGACCGAGAGAAGCCAAGCCGCTCCTGCTCCAGGGGCTCGAGCGCCTCGAGTACCGCGGCTACGACTCCGCCGGGATCGCGCTCCGCGAGGTCGACCGCCTCGACTACATCCGCGCTATCGGCAACCTCCAGAACCTCAAGCTGGCCGCGTGCGACAACGGCTCCACCTCGACCCACGGCCTCGGGCACACGCGTTGGGCCACCCACGGCGGTGTCACCGAGGCGAATGCGCACCCGCTCGCCGGCTGCGACGCCGACACGATCTCGATCGTCCTGAACGGGATCATCGAGAACTACCGCGAACTGCGCGACGCGCTCGTCGGGCGTGGCCATACCTTCGTCTCGGAGACCGACGCCGAGACGGTCACCCATCTGATCGAAGAGCACTACGAGGGTGATCTGACCGAGGCCGTGCGGAAGACCTACGCCGACCTCGAAGGCCACTTCACGTTCGTCGTCATCCACCGCGACCACCCCGACCTGCTCGTGGGCGCGCGTCACCAGACGCCGATGGTGGTCGGTATCGGCAAGGGCGAGATGTTCATCGCCTCGAACGCGGCCGCCTTCCTGCGAGAGACGCGCCTCGTCCACTTCCCGGACGACGGCGACATCGTCACCGTCACCCCTGAAGGCGCGACCTACCAGCAGCCCGACGGCACGCCGGTCGTGCACGAGCCGATCGAGCTCGACTGGGACGACGAGAGCGCCGAGAAGGGCGGCTACGAGACCTTCATGCTGAAGGAGATCTACGACCAGCCGGAGGCCATCGCCGAGACGATCGGCGACCGCGTCCGGCACGGCACGCTCGTCCTCGAGGGGCTCGGGATGAGCGAGCAGGAGCTTCGTGAGCTGCGGCGGATCGTCATCCTCGCTGCCGGCACCTCGTACCACGCGGGCGTCGTCGGCCGGTACGTGATCGAGGAATGGGCCCGCGTGCCCGTCGAGCCGGACATCGCCTCGGAGTGGATCTACCGCAACCCGGTCGTCGACGAGAAGACGCTCGTGATCGGCATCTCACAGTCCGGCGAGACACGCGACACGATCGAAGCGATGAAGCTGGCGCGCGCGAAGGGTGCCTACACCGTCGCGATCACGAACATGATGGGCTCGCAGATCACGCGCGAGGTCGACTCGGTCCTCTACACGCGCTGCGGCCTCGAGGTCAGCGTCGCGTCGTCGAAGACGTTCACCTCGCAGGTGGCGCTCTTCTACCTCGTCGCGCTCAAGCTCGCCCAGGTCCGCGAGACGATGCCGCCGAAGGAGCTCGAGTTCATCCTCGACGAGGTGTACGAGCTGCCGGGCAAGCTGGCCCGCTTCCTCGACGCCGACCACCCGATCGACGAGATCGCCCAGCGTTTCTACGACCAGCCGTTCTTCCTCTATCTCGGCCGCCACATCGGTCTGCCGGTCGCGCTCGAGGGGGCGCTCAAGCTGAAGGAGATCTCGTACATCCCGAGCGAGGCCTACTCGGCGGGCGAGATGAAGCACGGGCCGATCGCTCTGCTGGAAGAGAACACGCCGGTCGTCGTCGTTGCGACGCGGATCCACGTCTACGACAAGCTCGTCTCGAACATCCAGGAGGTGCGGGCACGCGGCGCGCACGTGATAGCGATCGCGACCGACGGCAACGAGGACATCCAGCACCATGCCGACGACGTCATCTTCGTCCCCGACACGCCCGCGTTCCTCCAGGCCGTGCTCGCCGTCGTACCCCTCCAGCTCCTCGCCTACCGAATCGCGCGGCTGCGCGGCCTCAACGTGGATCAGCCGCGCAACCTGGCCAAGACCGTTACCGTCGAGTAGCGCTGCGGCCGCGGAACCTCGCCGTGACGCGCGGTGTACTACCATTCGTGCGGTTCGTGACGAGAATCCTGGCACTGGGGATCGTTGTCGTCGCCCTTGCGGGCTCCGCGCCTGCCGGCGGCAAGCTCGGCCCGTTCTACGCGCTCCGCTACGGCGCCGAGACGAACGTGCTCGTCCCATACGACCCCGTGCGCCTCGTCCCGACCGGCGCGCCGTCGATCCGCACCGGCGCCTTCGGCCACGCCTGGAGCATCAGCCCCGACCGGTCGCGCTTCGCGGCGAGCGCCGGCTGGACGCCCACGCTCGGCCGTACCACTGCGATCCGGTTCGTCGACCTCGCCGCCGGCCGGGTCGAGAGCACGGTGAGCCTTCCCGACGAGGTCGGGCGGGTGATCGCGACCGCGTGGGTGCGGGGGCGGGTGCTCGCCGTCTCGACCGTCCGGACGTCGACGGTGTCCGCGATCGATCCGGAGGCCCGAAAGGCGGTCGGCCGGGTCGAGCTGCCGGGCATCGTCCTGCTCGGGGAGCGGACGCAGACCGGCCTCGTGCTCCTGCTCGCGCCGCGTGACGGGATCGGTCCGGCGACCCTCGCGGTCGTCGACCGGGCACTCCACGTCCGAACAGCAGCGGTGACGCGGATCTCGGCCGGCTGGCAGGCCACGGGCGTTGGAGAGGGCCGTCGCACGACACACCGCCGGCCGGCCCTCGCTCTCAGCCCGGCGGGAAAGACGGCGTACGTGCTCGGCGGTGGCGAGCCTGCCGCCACGATCGACCTGCGGACGATGAGCGTCTCCTACGCGCCGCTCCGCCTCGTAGCTGCGATCCAGAAGAACTTCGACGGCGTCGTTCGCAGCGCGGCGTCGCTTCCTGACGGGCGGCTCGTCGTCTCTGGCTTCGACTACGGCATCAAGGCGGCAGGGGTCTGGCTCGTCGACCCGCACGACTGGTCGAGCAGCGTGGTCGACCCGAAGGGCAGCTGGTATGCCGTCGGTGGCGGACTGGTCTTCGCCCGCGGCGAGCGCGGGCTCGGGCTGCGGATCGTCCAGCCGTCGGGCAAGGTCAGCGAGCTCTTCGCCGGGCGCACCGTCGTCACGCTCGACGTGGTCGGCCCGCGTGCGCTCGTCATCTTCGCGGGCACCGCACAGAAGGCCGCCGTGGTCGAGCTCTGGAGCGGCCGCGTACTCAGGCAGTCGGTGCCGGCGTCTCCGCTTGTCGGCGCCGGTCAGCCGATCTACGGCTAGTCGAGCAGCTCGAGCTCGCCGCTCGTGAGCCGACGACCGTCCGCGAGGACGAGCCGCCCGTCCGCGTCGATGCCAGCGCCGCCCGACTCGATCCCGTCGGCGCGGACGCGGCGGCCGCGCAGGGCATCGCGCTGCTCGAGCTCCGCGTGCAGCGGGGCGAGGCCGCCCGTGACCCACACGTCGTACGCGCGCTCGAGCTCCCACAGGATCGCAGCGAGCAGCGCGGCCCGGTCGTGCGCGACTCCGGTTGCGGTGCGCAGCGACCCAGCGGTCGGCAAGGTCTCCCGGAGCGGCAGCTCGGCCGCCTCCTGGGTGACGTTGACGCCGATCCCGACGATCACGCCGTCTCGCGCCTCCGCGAGGATGCCCGCGACCTTGGCGCCGTGGAGCAGGACGTCGTTCGGCCATTTCAGGAGCGCCGGAGCGCCCGTCTCGGCCTCGATCGCGCGTGCGACCGCGAGCCCGGCGACGAGCGAGAGCTCGGCGACCGGGCGCCCCGCGGGAGGGCGGAGCAGCAGCGACATCAGCACCGAGCTGCCCACGGGCTCGTCCCAGCGGCGGCCGAGCCGCCCCCGGCCCGCCGTCTGGTGCTCGGTCGCAGCGACCGCGCCCTCCGGCAGGGCCGGGTCGTGCAGGGCGAGCTGCGTCGACGCGCACTCCGGCTCGTACAGGTAGGGCCTGCCGAACCGCCCGCGCAGGAGCGGTTCGACGCGCCGTGGGTCAACCTCGTTGCTCACTCTGGCGGCCGCCGTAGCCGCTTCGTCTCGCCGCGGCGCTTCTTGGCGTCGATCCGCCGCTCACGGGCTGCTTTCGAGGGCCGGGTCGGCACGCGCTTGCGCTCCACGTGCAGCGCAGCACGAAGCTGCTCGACGACTCGTTCCACCGCCAGCTCGCGGTTCCGGAGTTGGGAGCGTTCGTCCTGCGCGACAGCGCGGATCGTCGGGCCGGTCTTCGCCAGCACACGCCGCTTCTGGGCATCCGTGAGGGCGGAGGACGCCTCGACATCGAGGAGCGCCTCGACTCGCGTCTCCGACGTGTTCGCGTGCTGGCCGCCGGGGCCTGACGAGCGCGAGAAGCGCAGCGCGATCTCCCGGCGCGGCAGCGCAACCGAGCGGGTGACACGAATAGACTCAGCATCCATGGCCGCCATTCTGCTTGACGTCGACGGCGTCCTCCACGTCTCGGGTCAGCCGATCCCCGGGGCGGTCGAGGCGGTCGCCCGTCTGAGACGCGACGGACACCGGCTTCGCTTCGTCACCAACAACTCGACGCGGCCCCGTGAGAAGCTCGCCGAGGAGCTGCGGCAGATGGGTTTCGAGCTCGACGACGATGAGCTCCAGACAACGCCGGGTGCCGCTGCGCGCGAGCTTTCGGGTCGCCGTGTCTTCGCGCTCGTGATGGAGGCGATCGTCCCCGATCTCCAGGGGATCGAGCTCGTCGGCGATACCGCCGACGCCGTGCTGATTGGGGGCGCTGACGAGACGCTCGAGCCGAACCAGGTCTTCAGCTACATGAACCTCGCACGCGCCTTCTCCGAGCTCCAGGCCGGGGCCGACCTCTACTGCCTGCACAAGAACCGCTGGTGGCAGACGAGCCGCGGCCCGATGCTCGACGCGGGCGCGTTCGTGGCCGGGCTCGAGTACGCATGCGACCTCGACGCGCGGGTGCTCGGCAAGCCGAGCGCGTCGTTCTTCGCGGCCGCGCTCGAGGCGCTCGACGCAGATCCCGAGCTGACGTGGATGGTCACGGACGATCTCGAGCAGGACGTTGCCGGGGCGCAGCTCTTCGGGATGAAGACGGTGCTGTTGCGCACCGGCAAGTTCCGGCCGGAGACGCTCGAGCGGACAACCTCCTTGCCGGACATGGTCTTGAGCTCGGTGGCGCAGTTCCCGGACTGGCTCGAGCGCGCCCTCTAGGTTCCAATGAGAACGGGGATCGACCTGATCGAGATCGAGCGAATCCGCAAGGCGCTCGGGAGGCCCGGCTTCCGCGAGCGCTGCTTCACCGCGGCCGAGATTGCTTACTGCGACTCGAAGCAGAACGCGGCCGAGAGCTATGCCGGGCGCTTCGCCGGCAAGGAGGCCGTCGGCAAGGCGCTCGGCTGCGGCGTCCGCTTCACCTGGAAGGAGATCGAGATCGTTGGCCGGCCGAAGCCGTCTGTGCGTCTCTCCGGCAAGACCGCGGCGTGGGCCGAGCAGGTGCAAGCAGGAGCGATCGATGTGTCGATGACGCATTCGCGGGAGATGGCGGGGGCCGTCTGCGTGATCGAGGATGTCTGAGCCGCTCTACACGGCAGTGGAAATGCAGGCGGCCGAGGAACGCCATCCCGGCTTCCCGGAGACGGCGCCCGAGTTGATGGAGCGGGCCGGCGCCGCCGTCGCCCGGGAGTTGATCGCCCGCTATCCGAAGGCAGGGCAGGTCGCTGTCGTTTGCGGCGGCGGCTCGAACGGCGGCGACGGCAGGATCGCGGCTCGAATCCTGCGCGAGGCGGGGGTCGAAGCGATCGAGACAGAGGCGGTGGAGGGAGCCGACGTGATCATCGACGCCCTCTTCGGCACGGGCTTCCAAGGCGCGCCCCGTGCGGACGCTGCCGCCACGATCGAACGGATGAACGCTGCGGGGCCGCCGATCGTCTCGGTCGATCTGCCCTCAGGCGTCGACGCCTCGAGCGGCGAGGTGGAGGGTGTCGCGGTCCGTGCGGCATTGACCGTCACCTTCCACGGCAGCAAGGTCGGGCTCGTCATCGCGCCGGGGCGGTTCCACGCCGGTGAGGTGGTCGTCGCCGACATCGGGCTCGAGCACCTCCCGACCGAGCACGAGCGGGCCGACGAGCGCGTTCTCGCCGCTGTGCCGCGGCGTCGTGCCGAGGACTCCAAGTACACCGCCGGCTCGGTACTCGTCGTTGGCGGCGCCCCGGGAACGACGGGCGCCGCCTGTCTCGCGGCGATGGCGGCCTTCAGGGCCGACGCGGGCTACGTCGCGATCGCGGTGCCGGCTGCGTCGCTGGCTGCGGTCGAGGCGCAGGTGCTCGAGCCCGTGAAGCTCACCTGGGACCGGATCGACGAGGCTCTGTCTCGGGCGCACGCGGTGGCGATCGGCCCGGGGCTCGGCCGCAGCGTCGAGGCGCGGGCTCTCGTCACCCGGCTCCTGCGAGACGTGGAAGTGCCGCTCGTGCTCGATGCCGACGCGTTGCACGGGCTCGAGCCGGGCGACTGGGCTGCGCCCGCCGTGCTGACCCCGCACGCGGGTGAGCTCGCTCGGCTGCTCGGCGAGACGCCCGAATGGGTTGGAGCACACCGGCTCGAGGCCGCCCGGAGCGCCGCGGAGCGATACGGGGCCGTCTGTGTGCTCAAGGGCGTCGACACGATCATCGCCGCGCCCGGAATCGGTGTGACGATCGCCGACCTCGGACCGCCCTCCCTCGCGGTCGCGGGGACGGGAGACGTTCTCACCGGGATCGTGGCCGCGTTCCTCGCCAAGGGGATGACGCCCTCGGCGGCCGCTGTCGCCGCCGCGATCGCCCATGGGCTGGCCGCCCGCCTCGTCTCCCCGCAGGTCGGGATGGTCGCCGGCGACGTCGTTGCGGCGCTGCCGCTCGCTCTCAGCTGAGCGCCCAGCTTCTCCCGCCGTACCCGAAAGGGGTATACGGGACGTACCTCAATTCACCGAAGACTCTCTCGGTAACGCCTATAGCCCGCTGCCCACTGCGGCTTTTCCGGGCAACGAGCAATGAGGAGAGAGTCAATGCGGAGCATTTTCGGTAAGAGCAGGTTCCTGGTCGCCCTGGTCGTCGCGGGCGCGATGGGAACGGGCGCGTACGCGTTCACAGCCTCGAATACCGTCCCGGCTTCGTACGCCGGCTCGGGCAACGGCACGATCAGCGGCTACACCGTCTCCAGCGTCGCCTACCAGCTCAACGCGACGACGCCGACGAACGTCGACTCGGTCACCTTCACGCTCAGCGCCACCGCGACCACCGCGAAGGCGAAGATCGTCTCCGGCAGCACGACCTATACGAGCTGTTCGATCGCGAGCGGCACCAACGTCACCTGCACGTTCAGCCCGGCGATCGCGATCACCACCGCGAACCAGCTGGACGTCATCGCGAGCTCGTAAAGCGAACTGCCGGCCGGGCGCAAAGCCCGGCCGGCGCCTCATTTCGACTCAAGGGAGCATGTGAAAATGCTGACACTCATTCGCAGCTGGCGCTTCGCCGGCATCGTGGCCGCCGCCGGTGCGCTGGGCACAGGCGCCTATGCGTTCGCGGCGTCGAACACGGTTCCGACCTCGTACGCCGGCTCGGGGAACGGCACGATCAGCGGCTTCACCGTCTCCGCCGTCGTGCACCACCTCGACTCGAGCAACGCGATCGACTACTCGACGTTCACGCTGAACCAGTCGGCGACGACCGTCAAGGCGAAGCTCGTCGCGGCCGGCTCGACGTACACCGCATGCACGATCGCCAGCGGCACGAGCGCGACCTGCACCTACGGGACTCCCGTGGTTGTCGCGACCGCCGACCAGCTGGACGTCATCGCGACCTCCTAACCGGATGACGGCCGCCGGGCCTCCCAAGCGCGCTCTCGCTGCTCGGATCCCGGCGGCCGTCACCGATATCGTTCCCAGGGTCAGATGAGACGTCCAACCCTGACCCGGATCGCCGGCGCCCTCGCGGGTGCCGCTCTGCTCGCTGCGGGCTGGCTCTATCTCGCCCCGGTGCAGCTCGGCGGCTCGACCTCCTACGCCGTCGTCGTCGGCTCGAGCATGGAGCCGCTCCTGCACCGCGGCGACCTCGCGCTGATCCGGACGAACGACGGCTACGGCGTCGGCGACGTCGTGCTCTACGACAACGTGGAGCTCGGCAAGGTGCTGCATCGCATCGTCCGTGCAGACGGCGCCGCCTTCGTCCTGAAGGGCGACAACAACTCGTTCGAGGACGACGTGCAGCCTACGCGGGCGCAGGTCGTCGGGCGGATGTGGGTGTCGGTCCCGAAGGTCGGGGTCGTCACCGACTGGGTGCGTGAGCCACGCCACGCCGCGATCGTCGTCGCGCTCGCGACCTTGCTCGCGCTCGGCGGCGGCGGCGGCGCCGCCGCGGTCTCGCGCCGGCGACGCCGCCCTGCCGCGGCTGCCGCCGCGGTCGTGCCGGTGCCGGCCGCGGCGCGGTCCTCGGGGGCGCTGCCGCTCCAGTCGGCGCTCGTGCCGCTGCTGGTCGCCGCGGCCGCGTTCGGCGCGCTCGCGCTCGCCGCCTGGACGCGGCCGCTCGAACGAACAGAGTCGCTCGACGCCGCCTACGTCCAGCAGGGCCGGTTCGACTACTCCGCCGACGTGCGGCGCTCCGTCGTCTACCCGGACGGCCGCGTCGATACCGGCGAGCCCGTCTTCCGGCGCCTCGTCGACGGAATCCGCGTTCGCTTCGCCTACGAGGTGACCTCGGCGCTCCCGCTCGCCGTGACGGGGACGATCCGGCTCGACGCGACCGTGAGCGACGGGCGCGGTTGGAGCAGGACGATCCCGCTCGCCACCGAGCGTCCGTTCACCGGCGTGAAGGCCACCGCGGAGGGGCTCCTCGACCTGCGCAGCCTCGGCAAGCTGACCGACCGGGTTCAGGAGCTGACCGGCTCGGCAGCGCCGACCTACGCGGTCACGATCGCGCCGCTCGTCGTCGTCAAGGGCGCGCTCGGCGGCAGGGACGGCCGGGACACGTTCGGGCCGACGCTGCCGTTCGACCTTGACCCGCTGCGGCTCCAGGTCGGAAGCGGCGCCGCAGGCGGCGAGGGGGTCAGCCCCTTTGCTCCCCGCGTCGACGGCGTCGGCATCCGCACCGTCGCCAACGACCTCGAGCTCGGCGCCGTCGCGCTGGCCGTCCCGCAGGCGCGCCTCATCTCCCTGGCGGGCCTCGCGGCAGCGCTCCTCCTCCTCGCCCTTGCCGGCGCCACGGCGCTCGCACGCCGGCGGGGCTCCGAGCCGGAACGGATCGCCGCCCGGTACGGCGACCTGCTGCTCGCGGTCTCGTCGCCGCCGCAGCCCGACCGCTCGCGGGTCACCGAGCTCGCCGACTTCGAGACGCTGGCCCGGCTTGCCGAGCGCTACGACCGGATGGTCCTCCACGCCGAGGATGAGGGCGAGCACAGCTACCTCGTCGAGGATGCCGGTGCGTGGTACCGCTACCGTTGCGGCGCTCGCATGACGATCGAGCTGCCACCGCCCGAGCCCGGCCGGCCCGGCGCCAACCTCGCTCCCGGTGCGCTCATTCCCGGCGGCAACGGCCGTCGCTTCGAAAGCCGTCGCAGCCGGCTGGCGCGGATCGCTCGCGGCAGGAGCCCGCGGTGAGGCCCTGGCGGCTCGTCCAGGTGCTCCTCGTCGGCGGTGCGCTCGGCCTTGTGACGCTGTCGGCCTTCGCCGCCACGAACACCGTGCCGGTGACGAACGCCGCCAAGGTCGGGGCGATCGCGATCACGGCGGATACGCTCAAGCCCTCGAACTGCGGCGCGATCACGCTGACGGCGCTCTTCACCGGCTCCGGCACGTTCTCCTCGAACAACGCCGCCGAGCTCGTCGTCGGCAGCGCTGGAGTCGACACGATCAGCGCGCGCCTCGGCGACGACTGCGTCGTGGCGGGCGGCGGCGACGACGCGATCGACTGTGGTGGCGGCACCGACGTCGGCCTCGGCGGGCCTGGTACCGACACGAACACCGGCAGCCGCTGCGAGACCTTCGTCCAGTAGTCGACCCGTAGGATCGCGCCAATGGCGCGCTCGACCGTCACGATCGACCTCGGTGCCGTACGCCGGAACACCCGTACCCTGCTCGCGGCGCTCGCCGGTGCGGAACTGTGGGCGGTGGTCAAGGCCGACGGCTACGGTCACGGCGCGGTCGACGTCGGTGGGGCGGCGCTGGGAGCGGGTGCGACGGCGCTCTGCGTCGCCACCGTCCCCGAGGCGCTCGAGCTGCGAGGCGCGCTCGGCCCCGTGCGGATCCTCGTGCTCGGGCCGGCCACGAGCAGGGAGATGGCGCAGGCCCGCGATGCCGGGCTCGAGTTGGCGGTGTCGGACGAAGCCGTGCCGGAGGGGATTCGCGTTCACGTGAAGCTCGACACCGGCATGGGACGCTGGGGCGTCGCCGAGCTGGCAGCCCCGGGCCGCGACGTTGTCGGCCTGATGAGCCACCTGGCGAGCGCCGACTGTGACGCGGCTTTCACGGCCTGGCAGATCGAGCGCTTCCGCGTTGCGACCGACGCCTACTCCTACCTCGCCCGCCATCTGGCGAACAGTGCCGGCGCGCTCCGCTATCCAGGCGCGCGCTTCGACGCGGCACGCTGCGGTATCGCCCTCTACGGCATCTCGCCGTTCGGCGAGGAGCCCAGCGTCGACGGTCTCGAGCCGGCGCTCCGCTGGGACTCGGAGCTCGCGCAGGTGAAGCTGCTGCCGCCCGGCTGGAGCACCGGCTATGGCCGCCGCTTCGTCGCGGAGCGGCCGACCTGGATCGGGATCGTCCCGGTCGGGTACGCGGACGGCTTCCGGCGCGACCTCACTGGGACCGAGGTGCGAGTCGCCGGCGAGCCGCGCCGCGTCGTCGGCACCGTTTCGATGGACGCGTTCGCTGTCGAGCTGGATCGCGAGTTGCCGCCAGGCACACCCGTGACGCTCGTCGGCCACGGCGTCACGTTCGAAGGGCACGCTCGGGTCGCTGGCACGATCGGTTACGAGCTCGCGACCGGGATTCGGACCGACCCGCGCCGCACACGGCGCGTCGTCGTCTCGTCGTGACTGGCTCTCCTCGAAGCTAGCGGTCGCTGCGACGGCCGCGCGTGCCCGTGAGGGTCGCGGCGCGGGAGACGAGCGTCGGTAGGAAGGCCTGAGCAAGCCCGGCGGCGCGGTACCAGCGTGGCACGGTCGTCTCGCGGCGGTTCTTCTCGATCGCGGTCAACGCGGCGGCCGCGACGCGCTCGGGGCCGACGACGACGCGGCGGAGCAAGGCGCTCGACATCGTGGTTCGCTGTGGGAAGCCTTCCGTCTCGACGAAGCCCGGGTTGATCGTGTGGACGTGGATGCCGCGTGGGGCGAGCAGAGCAGCGGTCGAGCGCGAGAACGCGAGTTGCGCATGCTTCGAGGCGCTGTAGGGGCCGGACGAGCCGAGCGCGATGGTGCCGGCCACGGAGACGATGTTGACGATATGAGCCGCCGGCGCGGCAGCCTCGAGGCCCGGCAGGAACGACCGCAGGCACCAGACGCCACCGAGGTAGTTCGTCCGGACGACCGCCTCGATCCGGTCGGCTTCGGCGCTGAGGAACGTGCCGCGGCTGGGGATGCCGGCGTTGTTGACGAGCAGCCCGATGCTCGGGTGCCGCTCCAGCACCGCTGCCGCGACACGGGCCACCTGCTCGCGGTCGGCAACGTCGCAGACCTCGATCTCCCCGCCCGTTGCCGCGGCGACGGCTTCGAGCCGTTCGCGCCGCCGGGCGAGCAGGACGCAGTGCCAGCCGGATGCCGAGAGCGACCTCGCGATCGCCTCGCCGATCCCCGACGAAGCTCCGGTGACGACCGCGATGCGGGTCATCTGCGGCAGAGGCGCACGTCGAGGCGCGCTTCCGCTTTGCGGCCGGCGGCGTCGGTCACGATCGCACGCAGTCGATGCAGGCCCTTCGCGGCGCCGCGGGTGCGCCAGGTCGCACGGTAGAGGCCGGCCGGCCCTCGCTTCGTCGTTGCGATCGGCCGCCTGCCGTCGAGGAAGCGGACGGAGCGGATCTTCCTCGTCGCGCCCGCGACGACCGTGAGTGGGGCGCTAGCCGCCAGGCATTCGCGGGGCTCCGGTGCGAGCCAGCTGACCGTCGGGCGCGCGACGACGCGGATCGGTCCGGACGCATACGTCGTGTTCGGCATGATCGAGTCGCCGATCGAGTCGACGTTCTTCGCCTCCTGGAAGTCGCTTGCCCCGACCGTGAGCCGGCGATTCCCGGCCTTCAGCCGCGGCGCTTCCTTCGGCAGGGGGAAGATCGCAATGCCGCTCGCCGGATCGTAGGCAGCGGCGCCGACGAGCGCACCACCGTAGGAGAGCACGAGCGCGTAGGGGTCGATCCCGGCGCCGGCGTCGAGCGCGCGGATCGCGATCGTCGGCCGTCCGGCCGCGACCCGGCCGGTGATGAGGCCCACACGCGGCGGCGTCACGTCGTTCATCCAGGAGCGCAGGACGTAACTGCCGGCGAGCGATCGGCCGGTGAAGGGGTCGCGGCCGGAGTCGACAGCGATGTAGTAGGTCTTCGCGGTCGGGAAGACAGCGGCGGCCGCGCCGATGTCGAGCGGAAAGTCGACCGTCAGATTGTTGACGTTGACCGGCGTCGCCGCGTAGCCCTGCACGTCGTTCTCGTCTTTCGAGCCGAGCACCCACGGATGGACGAGCGCGGTGCCGGAGCCGGCGATGACTGCGGCGCCGAAGTTCGCGACCGGGTCGGAGACGACGACGGAGTAGAGCGTCTCCGCGCCGGGCTCGACGACCGTCGGCCCCACGTAGTCCGGTGGGGGCCCGAACGGCGAGGCGGGGTAGCGGTAGGCCTGTGCCTGCGAGTTGCCCTGGCGCGTGTCCCCCGTCTGGATGAACCGGATCGGCTTCACCGGCGCACCGGCGAGCCCTGGGCGCGTGACGAGGAAGGCGTATGGAACGCGACGCTCGGTCTTGCCGTTGCGCAGCACGAGGAAGCCGTGGGCGTCGCCGGCCACCGCCGTTCCGGAGGCGCGCGCGACGACGGGCAGGAAGCTCTCCGCGCCGGGTGTGAGAGTAATCGTCGCCGGCACCTCGATCGACGAGCCTGTGGGCTGAGCTTGCGGCCTGAGCTCGATTGTCCAGGTGCCGGCCCCGGTGCCCGCGTCGGCGATCGCCAGTAGGAGCGGCGAGCGGGCGGCACCGCGGTTGACGTCGAGGTCACCGAACGAGAGCGAGACCGGATCGGTGAAGAGGCGCGGATCGTCGGCGGCGTCGACGTTCGCAAGTCCACCGCCCTGCAGCGGTACCGGCGCCTCGACCGTCCGGGCCGTGTTGCCCCACGCCGGGCCGGCGGTCGAGACGAGCGCCGACTTCACTTGTCTGGACGACCACCACGGATGCCGCTCGAGGAGGAGCGCGGCGAGGCCGGCGACGTGCGGCGCCGCCATGCTCGTGCCGTCGAAGGCGGCGAAGGGGCCTCCCGACGCTTTCGACGTCGCCGAGAGGATCTGGCCGCCGGGGGCCGCGAGGTCGGGCTTGAGCTTGTGTCCGTATGCGGTGAGCCCCGCCGACGAGAAGCTCGTGATCGTGCCGCCGCGGCCGGTCTCGAGCTCCTGGTACGAACCGCCCAGGCGCACCGACGCGCGGCCACCGGCTCCGGCGAGATAGGCCCGCAGCCTGCCTCCGTCGAGGTCGCCGATCATGCCGCCGCGCAGCGGCAGCGCGACAGGGATGCCGTTGGCTTCGCCGGGCCGGTTGTCGACGACCACGAGCCCGATCGCGCCGGCCGCCTTCGCGCGGATCGCCTTGGAGACGAACGTGCAGCGTCCCCGCAGGACGAGCGCCACGGTGCCGTCCAGCGAGTGCGCCGGCAACGTGCTGCGGCCCGAGTTCGGGTTGCCTGTGCCACAGAGAGAGGGATCGACGGCGCTCCCGTCACTGCCGAGCACCGACGAGACGTCAGCGATCGTCGTGCCGGCCGACGCCCAGGCAGCCGGGGGTCTGGCGGGGGCGGCCAGGAACGGAATCGCGGTCACGGTGGCGGGCGCGCCGGGCGAGGTGACGGCGAGCGTCGGCGAGAAGACGTGGGTGTTGGAGACGGCGGCGACCGAGATTGCGTCGGGCGCGGTGCCCGGCGAGCCGGCCGTGCCGAAGCCGTATTCGTCGCGGTCGTTACCGGCCGCGATCACCGGCACGACCCCTGAGGCGGCGACGTTCCGGATCGTCTCGATCATCGCGTCGTTCGCCGGTTCGACCTGCGGCCCACCGCCCGAGAAGTTGATCACGTCCATGCCGTCGGCGACCGCCGCTTCGAAGGCGGCGATGATCTCCGGTGAGTTGGCGACATTGCCGACCGGGGTCGGGACGTTGAAGACGCGGTAGTTGCCGAGCCAGGCGCGCGGTGCGACGCCGGAAAGACCATCGACGCGCGGGTGGGAGGGGCCTACGGGCGCAGTCGTACCCGCGACGCCGGCGGCGATTCCGGCGACGTGCGTCCCGTGGAACGACGCCTTGGGGTCGAGCGGCAGGCGCCCCGGCCTGCCGGAGCCAGGCCCGGGGAAGGCGCGCGCGACAATCACCTTTGGGGTCGTGAACTTCGAGCCGCCCTTTGGGAATCCGGCCGGGTACGAGAAGCCGGTGGGGCTGAAGAAGCTGCTGCTCGTGTCGATCCCGTCGTCGACCACCGCGATCTTGACGCCGTCGCCGAGCGCGCCCGTGCGGGAGACGAGCTCGTGCACGCCGACGAGGGAGGGGCTGCGGTCGAGCGCGAGCGAGTAGCGGAGGCTCGGGTAGACCCGCTGTGCCAGCGTGAGCTTCACGAGCGCGGGCAGGCGCTTCGCGGGCAGCGTCACGGTGAGCCCGTCGAGGAGCACGCGGAAGCGGCGGGAGACCGTCGCCTCGGGGATGGTGCGTCGAAGGGCGAGGACTGCCGCATCCTGCCGCCGCGAGAGCTGAGCGAGGTAGGCGCGCGCTGCGGCGCTCCGGGTACTCAGCCGTGTGCGGTTCCCCCGGGAGGAGAGCGAACGCGACCAGGCGGCGAGCGGCGGGCTCGAGAGCGTGACGATCACCGTCACTCGTCCGCGCATATGACCGGCGGGGATCGAGATCGTGCCGGCTCGCACGCGTGGCACGGTCACCTCGCCCTGGCGGTATCTGATCGGCTGGAGGCCGGCGGCCGCGGACGCGGACGAGAGGAGCACCGCCGCGAGGGCGGCGATGGCGACGGCGCGGCGCACGCGGGCCACAGTAGCGGTTTAGACTCGGAATCGTGTCCGGCCGCTTCGAAGGAAAGCGCGCGTTGATCCTCGGCGTCGCCAACAAGCGCTCGATCGCCTGGGCGATCGCCCGCAGGCTCGCCGACGAGGGCGCCGAGCTCGCGTTCACCTTCCAGGGTGAGCGGATCGAGGCAGGTGTCCGCGACCTCGCCGCGACAGTCTCCAGCCCGCTTGTCACAGCCTGCGACGTCCGCTCCGACGAGGATGTGGCACGCGTCTTCGCCGAGGTCGGGAGCCTCTGGGGCGACGGCCTCGACATCCTCGTCCACTCGGTCGCCTTCGCGGCCGCCGAGGATCTCGAAGGGCGCTTCACCGACACGCCGCGCGACCGCTTCTGGCTGGCGGTCGACATCAGTGCCTACTCGCTCGTCGCGACGGCGCGTGCGGCGGAGCCGCTGATGGAGGCGCGCGGCGGCGGCTCGATCATCACGATGACCTACCTCGGCGGCGAGCGCGCGGTGCCGCACTACAACGTGATGGGTGTCGCCAAGGCGACCCTCGACGCGTCCGTCAAGTACCTCGCGTGGGACCTCGGCCAGAAGTCGATCCGCGTCAACGCCGTTTCGGCCGGTCCCGTGCGCACCCTGGCCGCCCGCTCGATCGCCGGCTTCTCGACGATGGAGTCGATGTTCGAGGAGCGGGCGCCGCTTCGTCGCCACATCGATGCCGACGATGTCGCCGCCGCCTCGGCCTACCTCCTGTCGGACGACGCGAAGAACGTCACCGGCACGACGCTCTACGTCGACGCCGGCTATCACTCGATGGGCATGTAAAGCGCGATCGCGCCGTCTCGGGCCACGAGCCGCCAGCCGTTCTCCTCGAGATTCCGCTCCGCTCGCGCAGCGCAGCCGGGGCCGAAGTAGCCGCTCTGCTCGTAGAGGCCCCTGTGGACGACCACGTAGCGGCTGCCCGGCGGGACGGTGCCTCGGCCGCAGGAGAGCGGCCGCAGCTCGCGGGCCAGGCTGTCGGCGGCTGCGGGCGCCGTTGTCGAGTAGCCTTGCAGCCGCGCGCGCGGCGACTGCCTCACGTAGGCGAGATAGACGCTGCCGAAATGGAGATCGGGGCGGAAGACCGGTAGCTCGAGCAGCGGCCCCGGCTCCCGGAGCGCCGCGTAGGCCGCGTTGGCACGGTCGGGCGCGACCGCTGCGTAGAGCGGCACGCGCAGGTCGAGGGCGAGCAGGAGGAGGAGGACGGCGACGAGTACCGGCCGCCGCAATCTCGCCGCGGCGTAGGCGACGAGGGCAGCGAGGCAGAGGGCCGCGATCGGCACCAGGCGCTCCGGTACCCGCGGGTAGCGGAGCGGCGGGAAGTGCCGCCAGAGCGGCTCGTAGAACGGTAGCGTCGTGCCGAGCGCGAGCAGGAGCGGCACGAGGGCGCCGACACCCAACAGCACGGCGAGGCGCCGGTCGCGGCGAGCGAGCAGTGCCAGCCCGACGAGCGCGACGATCGGGGCGAGCCAGCCGAGGAAGACGAGCCGCTCGACGCCGTGGTCGGCCGAGCGGGAGACGAAGTCGCCCCAGTGCGCCGAGTACTGGCGCACCGACGCGAGCGACCGGCCGCCCGCGGCGATCGAGCCGCCGATCACCGCCTGTTGCACGAGCAGCCCGGCCGCTACCGCCGGCAACGCGATCACGGCGGCCGCGCGCCTGCCGCACCGCAGCCAGGCGTAGGCGGCGACGAACGGGATCGCACCGAGTGCGAGGTGGAGCTGGCCCGAGAGCGGGATCGCTGCCAGCGCGAGCGCGGCAAACGCGACTCGCCGCCGCTCGAGCGCCAGCAGCGCCGCCGGCAGCAGGAAGGAGACGAGCCCGAGCAGGTGCCCGGTGCTCTGCGCGACCCGGTACGGGGCGAGTGCGAACGCAAGGCCGCCGGCGAGCGCCGCCCCGAACGGGAGGCCGAGCGAGCGCAGCCACGCAGCCGCGAAGCCGCCCGCGGCGAGGTAGGAGAGGAGCAGCAGCGTGTTCCAGGCCCAGGCGTGGCCGAGCAGGCGGTCGAGCGGCCAGTAAGGGAGCCCGAGCAGCCAGCCCTGGACGTTCGGCGCCGCCTTCGCCTCCGGCCGGAACGAGTACGGGTCGGCCCACGGTGCGGCGCCGCGCTCGAGCTGATGCCCGACGAGCCAGAGCGAGTACGAGAGCTGGAGGTGGTCGCCTGCCGCCGCCTCGCCGTGACCGGCCGACGGGCGGGCCAGGTAACCGTCGTCGGCGTGCCTGACGGCCGGCCAGGTTGCGAGGACGCCGGCGGCGAGGAAGAGAGCTAGAGCGCCCGCGCCGCGGCGAGCAGCCCGTCCACGTCCTCCGCCTCCATCGCCTGGTAGCTCCATGCCCCGCGGACCGTACCGCCCGCGTCGACCAGGTAGACGACGCGGCTCGAGACGTCGGTCATGCCGAGGTATGCCACGGCGACGTCACAGGCCCGTGTCGCCTCGCCGTTCCAGTCCGAGAGGAGCGGGAAGTCGAGCCCGAGCGACTGCGCCCAGGCGGCGTGCGACCAGGCGGAGTCCCGCGAGATACCGAACACGGAGACGCCCGCCTCCTTCAGCTCGTCGCTCCTGGCACGCAGGAGCAGGAACTCGTTCGTTCAGCCGCGTGACCAGTCGTGGAAGTAGAAACACAGCAGCACCGGAGCGCCCGCAAGCAGCTCGCGCAGTGACTGCGACTCCTCGCGCGGCGCCGCCCACACGCGCGCGTCGGGCAGCGGTTGGCCGGGCTCGATCATGGCACCAGATTACGCGGTGGTCACGACGAAGCAGGCATCGTGCGACGAGCGTGCCACGCGCTTCGTGCGGAGCACGCGTCCCGCCTGCGACGCGATGCAGAGCGTGCCCGTCTCGAGTGACGGAGTGAGGATCTCCCCAAAGCCCTGCTGCACGTTGTAGGAGCCGATTGGCACCGCGGCAGTGTTGAGAATCGCGCCGCCTGCCGCGTGGACGCGAAGGCTGCCGTCGTCGCCGCTCGTGACATAGGCTCGGCCGCCGACGAACGTGACGTGCTGCGGCGCGGCGTCGGCGTCCAAGGTGCGCCGCAGGCGGTGCGTTCGCGCGTCATAGAGCGCGAGCGAGCCGCGGTCGCCCGACGTGACCCACACCGTCGAGCCGTCCGGTGTGAAGCCGACGTCGTGCGCGAGGAACGGCGGCAGGATCGTCGACGCGAGTCGCGGCCGGGTCGGTGCTGCGAGGTCGACGACGGCGATCCGCTTCGTCTTCGTACCGAGCGACACCCACAGGGCGCGGCCGTCCGGCGCCAGGCTCAGGTGGCGCGCCGGCCCGTCGACATCGAGGCGGCCGACGATCTTCCGCTGCGGCAGGTCGAGCACCACGACCTCGCCGCGCTTCGAGTCGGAGACGTAGGCGTACCGCCCGGTGCGGTCAGCGGCCGTATAGCGCGGCTCGGTCACGCCTTCGAGCACGCCGACGATGCGGAGCGACCGTCCGTCGAGGAGCGTCAGCGCGCCGTACTCGGTGTGCGCGACGACGGCGATCCTCGCCACGCTCGACTCGATGCTGCGCGGGCCGGGCCGCGTCTCGATGCGGCGCAGGACGCGGCCGGTCGAGAGCTCGACCGCGGCGATATGCGACTCGAGGTCGGCGGTCACGAGCGCGACCGGAGTACCGCCGAGACCGCGTGCGAGAGCAGTGGGCGCGACGACGAGCGCGCCTGCCGCAACGACGAATTCCCGTCTGTTCAAGGGCAGCACCAGCCCGAGACTCGCGGGAAGCCGTCGAACTGCGCTGCGATCTTCGACACGGCGAGGACCCGGCGGGGCCCGACCACATGGACGAAGACCCACTGGTCGGCGGCCGGCCACGAGACGAGGAGCCAGCGGCCGTCCGGCGACCAGGCGGCACCGGCGAACGGGCCGCGCCCCGCAAAGGCTCGCTCCAGTGTCGTCAGCTTCCTCGCGTCGAGCAGCAGCACCTCTCCTGCCCGCACGACGGCCAGCGTGTGGCCATCCGGCGAGTACGAGGCCCCGAGGATGCCCGGGAGCGCGCGTCGCGCGAGGCGCTGTCCCTGTGGCCCGTACGTCTCGAGCCCGCCCCGGGTGACGACGAGCAGCACTCCGGCCGGCGACCACGCGACGAAGCGAACCCCGGCCAGCCGGCCGGTGCGGTACGGAACGTTGCCCCGAACGTCGTAGACGGTGACGCGTCCTCGCGTATCGACGTAGGCGAGTACCTGCCCGGCTCCGGGCCGCCACGCGGGGCGGATACGCGCCGCGGCGGGGAGCCCGCCGGCATCGGCGTCCCCGGTGCCGTCGCCGGCGACCACGTGCAGGCGGCTGCCGGTCAGGTAGGCGATCCGGGTGTCGGCCTTCGTCCCGCCCCAGGCCGGAAGCCGCACGTCCGGCCGGGCGAGCGACCAGCGCTTGTCGCCGTCCGGCTCGAGCGCGGCGAGCTGGAGCGGAGTGGTCGCAGCGACGAAGCGGCCGAACGGCGACCAGGCGGCGTCGGAGTACGGGCCGAGCAGCCGGGTCGAGCCGTCACGGTCGACGACCCACGCCGAGCTGCGCGAGACGGCGAGCACACGACCCGGCGCCGGCAGCGAGAAGAGCGCCGGCTTCGCCTGCTCGACGCCGACCGTCTCGCGGAGCTGTCCGAGCACCGCACGGCCGGGCGAGGTGATGCCCGCGGCGCCGGCGACAGCCAGCGCGATCGCGGCCACGAGCGGCGCCCGCCGTCGGGGCCGCGGCATCGGCTCCCGCTCGGCAAAGGCGGCCGCGACGACCGGCCAGGCGCGGTCAGCGGCGCCGGCCTCGTCGGGGAGCTCGACGCGAAGCTTCACGAGAGCCGCCCTTTCAGCTCATCGAGGCCACGCCGGAGGCGCGAGTTGACCGTCCCGCGCGGCACGTCGAGCAGCCCCGCGATCTCGCCGGGCGTGTACTCGAGCACGTAGCGCAGGACCACGACGGCCCGCTGGTCGGGAGGGAGCGCCGCGAGCGCCCCGAGCGTCGAGTCGCTCACGTCGTCCCTCCGCTCGGGGGCGGGCAGCGCGTCGGGAGACACGAGCTCGGCGCGCAACGAACGCGAGCGAGCCCAGTCGATCGAGCGGTTGACCACGATGCGGTGCAGCCAGGGCCCGAATGGGCGCCGACGATCGAAACGGTCGAGGTTGCGGACGGCTGCGAGGAATCCCTCCTGGGCGATGTCCTCCGCAGCGCCCGCGTCGTGCACCACGAGGTATGCCGCCCGGTAGCAGCGCGGCCAGTAGACCTGGAAGAGCGCCTCGAAGTCCGCGGCGGAGCCGCGCTGTGCGCCTCGGAGCAGCGCTCTCTCGTCGCGCGTCGCGGCCATCCGCTGCTGACTCTACGAACGATGCGGCCCGGGAGGTCCATGCCCGAGGTACGCGCCGGGAGGCTTCGCAGGTCCATGGACCCCGGGAACCCTCCAGCCCGTATCGGTGTACCCGTCCGTCGACCTCGGAGGATTCAGTCATGCGAACGCTCGCGCCACTCTTTGCCGTTCTGCTTCTGCTCGCCGGCTGCGGCGGGAAGGAGCAGGCTGCCGTCTCGGCGTCGGAGCCGTTGACGATCGCTCCGGCCGGGACACGCGGCCCGCTGATCGGCCTCGACGGCAACGGCGTCGAACGGTTCTCGCTCGACGGCGGCGTCGCGGCCGCCGACGGATCCCGCTACTTCACCGCGACGGTCACCGGCGGGAAGACGCTCCTCCGCGGCTACCGCACGACGACGGGCCGGATCGGCGCGTCGTTCCCGCTCGACGGGGCGTGGCGGCCCGCCGCGGCCTCGGCCGACGGCCACTACGTCGTGCTCTCGGCAGTCCGGCCAGTCGGAGGTCGCAGTGAGGTCGCGGTCTACGACACCGGGACGCGCCGACTGCAGAGAGTGTCGCTCGCCGGTCGCCTCGAGGTCGACGGCATCAACATGGACGGCACGTCGCTCTTCCTCGTCGAGACCTTCGACGACGGGCGCTACGCCGTCCGGCTCTACGACCTCGTCGAGCGCCGGCTCCACACCGAGTCGATCCGGGTCAAGAACCCGGACGAGGTGATGGCCGGCATCCCGGGCGAGCAGGTGGCGACGCCCGACGGCATCTGGCTTCTGACCCTCTTCGTCAACGGGGCCGAGCGCAAGTCGTTCGTGCACGCGCTGAATCTGCGGGGTGGTTACGCGATGTGCCTCGACCTGCCGGGGGACGGATCGCCCGTGAGCGACCTCCGCGGCTATGGGCTTGCGCTCTCGCCGGCGGGCGACGCGCTCTTCGCGCCGAACCCCGCTCTCGACCTTGTCGCCAGGATCGACCTCGTCGACGCCGGCAGGCTCTCCTCCACGAGCTTCGACGGCGGGCAGGGCGACGGAGCGACCGCCGGCGCGGTCTCGGTGGACGGCCGCACGGTCTACTTCGCTCGTGATCGGAGCCTGTGGGCCTACGACGCGGCGTACGACCTCGTACGCGGCCCCTACGCGCTCGACGGAGCGGCGACCCGTCTCGGGTTCGGGGGACGAACGCTCTACGTGCTCGGAAAGGATGGGGTGAGCCGGTTCGACGCCGCGACCGGCGCCGCCCTGACCTCCTAGTCCTCGGCGGGCGGCGGCTCCGCCTCGGTCGCCTTGGCGATCTCCTCGGCGACCTCGGCGATGTCGCGGTTCGCGTTGAACACACGGAGCTGCCGGTCGGAGCCGTTGCCGCGACCGAGGATCTCGCCGATCCCTTCCAGCTCGCGATCGGAGCCGAGCTCCTTCGCGTGCGGCTCGATCTCGCGGAGAGTACGTCGGATGAGCTGGGCGACCGGGATCCGGTTCCGCTTGCCGGTGGCGAGGTCCATGATCGGCGCCTCGAGCCCGTAGCGTGCGGCCAGCCACTTGTTCTCGGTGGTCAGGATCCGGTGGTAGGTGGCGATCTCCTCGCCCGCGTCGTACCGCTCGCAGAGGTACTTGACGAGCGCCTGGCAGTACGCGGCGATCGCGGTCGCGTCCTCGACGCGGGTGACGGCGTCGCAGATCCGGATCTCGATCGTTCCGAGCCGCGGGTGGAGACGTATGTCCCACCAGATGTGGGTGTAGTCGGCGATGCAGCCCGTCCGCTCGAGCTGGCCGACGACTTCGGCGTAGTCGGCGTAGTCCTTGAACCGCGGCGGTGGGCCCGAGCGCGGGAAGGCGGCGAACACCATCTGGCGGCTCGAGGAGAGACCGGTGGGCTCGCCGCGCCAGAACGGGGAGCTCGCCGAGAGCGCGAGCAGCGGCCCGAGCTGCGGGAGGAGCCCGTTGACGACCTGGATCGCTTTCTCGGCGTCATCGACAGCGACGTGGACATGCATGCCGAAGACGAGCTCGCGCCGGGCGATGTACTGGAGTTGGTCGACGAGATTCCGGTAGCGGTCGCGGGCGGTGATCCGCTGCCGCTCGAAGAGGCTGAACGGGTGGGTGCCCGCCGAGCCGACCCGCATCCCACGCTCCCGAGCCACACCGGTCACGTAGCCGCGCAGCTTCGTCAGCTCGCGGTGGGCATCCCCCGCGGTTCGGCACACCGGGGTCGCGATCTCGAGCACCGACTGCATCAGCTCCGCGTTGATTCGCGGCTCGAGCTCATGGCCGGAGATCGCCGAGAGGACGGTCTCGATGTGCTGGACGAGGTCGAACGTCTCGCCGTCGAGGAGCA
>JBKJML010000270.1:0-6818 GCA_046596415.1 Gaiellaceae bacterium
GCGGCCCGCGCGACGGCGAACGCAACGACTACTTGGCGCGGTACACGGGCGTTACGCTGATCGGATCGCCCGACCAACGAGAGAGCTCAGTGAAAGCGGGGCTCTCCATTTGACCGAGCCCGGGCCTACGACCGCTCGCGGGCTGCGACGGCCGCGGCGGCCTCGATCGGCCCTAGGGCGAGCCGGATCGCGCCGAGCTTCGCCGCCAGGGTCTCGCTCGCGCCGGCACCCGCAAGGGCAAGCGGGAACTGGGCGGCGAGCTCGCAAAGCTCCTCGGCGCACACGCTGAGCCGCGCTGGGTCGACCGCCGACATGACGACGAGCGCGGGCCGAAGCTCCGTTGCCGTCTCGGCGATCGTCGCGACCGGTGTGTCTGCGCCGAGATAGGTGATGCGCCAGCCGTGCTCGCGAAGCGCCAACCCGAACGCGATCAGTGAGAGGTCGTGCTGCTCCCCGGTGGGGCACGCGAGCAGCGCGCGCGGGCCGGATCCTCTGTCCCAGCCACGGGCCAGCCCGAGCAGCCTGCCGCGCAGGAGGTTGCTGGCGAAGTGCTCCTGCGCGATCGTGATCTCGCGGCGCTGCCAGCGCTCCCCGAGGTCACGCAATCCCGGTAGCACCGAGTCGCGCAGGACTGTCTCCAGGGTCAGCGACGACAGCAGGCGGTCGAGGGCAGCGTGCGCCCCGACGTCGTCGAACCTCATGAGCGCCTCGACGAGCGTCCCGGCGGAGGGGAGGTCGGTCCGGTCGCCGAGCGAGAGTCGGGCGGCCTCGCTGGCCGAGATGCCGCGTTCCAACTCCGCGGTCATCGCGCGTACGCGGTGCTCGTCGTCCGAGGAGTACAGGCGGTAGCCACCCGCCGAGCGCTCGGGCCGGAGCAGCCCATAGCGGCGCTCCCACGCACGGAGCAACTCCGGGCTGACGCCGGTGCGCCGCGAGAGCTCGCCAATACGGATGTCTGCTGCCACGGTCCGAGTGTACATACCTTGTACAAAGACTTGACACCACTCCCCGAACTCTGTACAGTCTTTGTACAAACACTCTACAGGAGGTCGGTTGTGGAAACCACACGCGCACGCCCCGTAAGTGCTCGAACGGCGACGCGGGCTACAGGATCGCGGCTGTTGCTCTTCCTCGCCGCCGGGCTCTCGTTCGTGTTGTCCGTTTCGCTGTGGTTTGCAGGCAACGAGCTTCAGGGGATCTTCGTCGGGCTCTGGGTGCCCTCGATCCTGGCGCTCGGCGCCATCGTCCTTCCCCGGACAGACCGGTCATGAGCAGCCTCGGCCTGTTCCTCATCGGGAGCGTGATCACTGTGCTCGTCGCAGGGTCGATGGGGCTCCTCATTTGGGGTGCGATCATGGACGGGCAGTACGAAAGCGAGCAGCGGGCTGGCCAGGATGAGGCATCGGCGCGGTTGATTCCATCGCAGCCGGGGTAACCAGTACAAGCTGCGTAGGAGCCCTCGTGACAGAGGCGCTCCCCACGCTCCCGTCCCGGCGGCAGGAGGACAGTTGGCGCGACCCGAATTGGCAGGTTGGAACTCGACCGAGCGGTCATCGCCCACTGGCGATGTGTGGTTCGAGCAGCGCGTTCGCGCGACCAAAGCACCGGTCGAGCGTTCCGAGGCTGGTGCGCTCGCGCTCGGCGAGCGCTACTGGATGGCGGTCGAGTCGGTCACGCGTCGGCTCGTCCGGGTCGGCAGGCGCGGGCCCGAGTTGGAGCTGCGTCTCTTTGGCCGCTTGACGCTGCTCCGGTTCGGAGCGCCCGAGATCGTCGTCGACGAGTCGGGAATACTCAGCCGCTACTCGATCGCGGGCGGCCTGCTCGCCCGTGGGGCCGCCGGGTCGATCACCTTCGCCCAGACCAGCGGAGCGGACGCGACCGTAGACCTCCGGGCGACCGTCGAGGATTTCCTTCCGCGTCTCGCTGGCAGGCCGGGTGGCCCCGCCTGGACACGCGCGATCTACCGGCAGGTGCAGCAGCGCCTGCACACGGCAATCAGCCGCCGCTACTTCCGGCGCCTGATCGAAGGACCCCCTCGATGAGGGTCGTCATCTTCGGAGCCACCGGTACGATCGGCAAGGCGCTGCTGCCCGTGCTCGCGCGCGACCACGATGTCGTCGCCGTCTCGCGGCGTGAGCGGGATGGAGCCGCCGACGGCGTCACCTGGGCTCGCGCCGACGCCTCGGATGCGACCTCCGTGCGCGCCGCGCTCGGGGGCGCCGATGTCGCCTACTACCTCGTCCACTCGCTCGGCGCCTCCGACTTCGAGCAACGCGACCGAGAAGCCGCCGCGACGGTCGCCCGCGAAGCCGCCGCCGCAGGTCTCCGGCAGATCATCTACCTGGGCGGGCTGGGCGACGACGCGCCCGACCTCTCGCCGCACCTGCGCAGCCGCATCGAGACCGGCCTCGCCCTCGCTTCGGGCACCGTGCCCGTGACGACGCTGCGAGCGGCGATGGTCATCGGTGCCGGGAGTGCCGCATTCGAGACGATCCTCGCGCTGGTCGACCGGCTGCCGGCGATGGTCTGCCCTCGTTGGGTCTCGACGCCGACCCAGCCGATCGCGATCGACGATGTGGTCGCCTACCTCGCCGCGGCCTGCGGTCGGCCCGAGCTGCTCGGCGAGAGCTTCGATATCGGCGGCCTCGATGTCATGACCTACCGTGAGATGATCGAGCGGATCGGCAAGCTTCGGGGACGGCGACCGCTCATCGTCGAGGTTCCGGTGCTCACACCGCGGCTCTCGTCGTACTGGCTTCATCTGGTCACACCCGTCGGGGCCGCGGTCGCCCGCCCGCTGATCGAGGGTCTCCGCAACGCGACGATCGTCCGCGACGGACGCATCCGCGAGCTCTTGCCGCTCGAGCTCACACCGTTTGAGGCCGCCGTCCGAGCGGCGCTCGCCGGCCCGCGCTAAATGCGCTCAGCCGTCGTCCTGTTCACACGCGACCTCCGCGTCCATGACAACCCTGCACTCGCCGCAGCCGCTCGTGAGGCAGACCGAGTTCTCCCACTCTTCGTGCTCGACGACGAGCTGCTCGCCGTGTCCGCGCGGCGAGCCCGGCTGCTCGTCGCAGCGCTCCACGACCTCGACCGCTCGCTGAGAGGCATCGGTGCCGGTCTCGTGGTGCGGCGGGGCGACGTCGTCAGGGAGACGGTGCAGGCAGCTGCCGAATGCGGCGCGCAGGCCGTCTACCTTGCCGACGACGTCTCTGCGTACGCACTCGCGCGCGAGCAGCGGCTGCGCGACGCGATCGAGGTGCACGCATTCGCCGGCGTCACGGTCGTCCCGCCCGGCGCGGTGACCCCCGCGGAGCGCGACTGCTACCGGGTGTTCACGCCGTACCACCGGGCGTGGGCGGCTGCGCCCCGGCGAGCGCTCGAGGCGCCGCCGGCTCGGCTCGTCCTGCCCGACGGCATCGAGCCGGCCGGTCTCCCGGCCGGCGCCGGTCAGGGCGGCGAGACCGAAGCCCGAGCCCGGCTCGAACGGTGGCTCGCCGAGGGCGACTCCCGCTACCAGGACGTCCGCGACGACCTTGCCGCCGATGCCACTTCCAGGCTCTCGATCCCGCTTCACCTGGGGCTCATCTCGCCGCTCGAGGTCGCGCTGCGCTCGGGCAACGGCGAGTTCGTGCGGCAGCTCGCGTGGCGCGACTTCTACGCCCAGCTCCTCGCCGCGAACCCCTGGAGTGCGTCCCGCGATCTGAGCCCGCGGCGGCGGGAGTGGGACGACGATCCGGCTGGTCTCGCCGCCTGGAAGGAAGGCCTCACCGGCTACCCGGTCGTCGATGCGGGGCTGCGTGAGCTCGCCGCGACCGGCTTCATGCACAACCGCGCCCGGATGATCGTCGCCTCGTTCCTGACCAAGGATCTCAACATCGACTGGCGCGAGGGCGCCGCCCACTTCGCGCTCCTGCTGCTGGACGGCGATGTCGCCTCGAACGTGGGGAACTGGCAATGGGTCGCCGGCACCGGGGTGGACACACGACCGGGACGAATCTTCAACCCGACGCTGCAGGGCCGGCGCTACGACCGAAACGGTGAGTACGTCAGGCGCTGGATCCCGGAGCTCGCCTCCCTAGCGGGCGGCGCGGTTCACGAACCATGGAAGCTTGGGCCGCTCCTCACGGGCGGTTACCCGGCCCCAATCGTCGACCACGGCGAGGCGGCCGCCCGTTACCGTGCCGGCGGGTAGCCGCCTACGAGGAAGGCGGCTCGGGCGGCGGCGGGGGAGACGGCTCGCCCGCCGCCAGCCGCTCGTTGGCCCGGTCGAGCCGGCGGCCGGTGCGATGGCGTGAGACGAGTTGGTACTGAAGCAGAGCGAGCAGCAGGGCGGCGAGCATGACCCCGGCGAGTGTCGCGCCGCGGAACCCGGGCGCGTCGACATCGAGGATGCGCTCGCCTGCGTGCGCGGCGTTGCCGGTGCCGATCACGATTCCGAGCGTCAGCAGGTTCGGCCCGGCGAGCACCAGGGTGAGGGCGCCGAGCATGCTCCAAGTCCTGAGCGGGCGGCGCTTGTGGAACGCGAACCGGGCGGTTAGAGCGGGGATCACCGTGAAGACGAAGCCGTAGAAGAGGCCGAGGATGATCCCGAGGATCATCCCGCCGTTGACCTGGTTGCCGACCCGCTGCGCCCACCAGCGCGGGAGGAAGGCGGCGCCGACATAGGCGAGCACGATCAGCAGTGCGACCGCGAGGACGATCTTGAGCGCGCGGCGCAGCAGGGGCTCGGCGTGTCCGCCGGGTTCGGGCCGGGAGGCCATCGGTCGATTATGCACCGTCGCGCGCGTCGATTACGGTTTGCTCGTGCGGTTCGCTCTCGTCATCGCCTCGGCCTTTGCCTTCGCGGCGACCGCGCTCGCGGCCGGCCTGCCCACGGCGACCGCGATGGCGCAGCGGGGATCGCTCAAGCTGGTCGCCCGGGTGCTCCTGAACAGCGACGCAGCCCGCAGCGCTGAGTTCAAGGCGACGTGGCTCGATGCGAAGCAGCGCTGCGACGTGAACCGGCAGCTTCGCGTCTCCTACCGCATCGACCTCGTTCGTGGGAGCGTCACGACTCGGCGCCGGCCCGCGGCAAAGACGGGGTCGGTGCTGAACTGCTCCGAGGGCGGGCCGAACTTCGGCTTCGACGTGGCTGCCCGTGGGCTCGGCCTGGCCTGCGCGAACGGCAACTGGAAGCCCGGGGTCTACTCGATCGAGGTTCGCGCGCTCGACCTGCAAAGCGGCCTGTCGGTGGCGGCGTTTCTCTACCGCGAAGTCACGATGGCGTGTTGAGGGTCTAGGCCCGGAGCACGACCTCGAGCGCCGTCCCGCGGCCGGGACGCGCGGTGAGCGAGAAGCCGCCGGAGATCGACTCGGCTCGCCGGCGCATATTCTTCAGCCCCTGGCCAGCCCCGTCGTGGTCACCGCCGAAGCCGATCCCGTCGTCGGTGACCGAGACCACCCTCCGACCGTCACGCTCACCGATCCAGATCTCTGCATGCCCTGCCCTCGCGTGCTTGCGAATATTGCCGAGCCCCTCCTGGACGATCCGGAACACCTCGATCTGCTCGTCGGGCGCGAGTTGAATGCCATCGACTTCGACGTCGACCTCGAGCGCTCCGTCGGCGGTGAGGAATTCGACGTAGCGCCGGAGCGCCGCGTCGAACGGGGCGTTGCCCGAGGCCGAGGAGAGGGCGAGCACCGCGAAGCGCGCCTCCTGCTGGGCGGCGGCCGCCGCCTCCTTCAGCTTCGGGAGCACCGATTCCAGGCTCGCACCCGATTCGAGCATGCTCGCATGCGTCGAGAGCGCGAACAGGTACTGCGCCAGGCCGTCATGGATCTCGCTCGCGACGCGGGCCCGCTCCTCTGCGACGGCGCGGCCCGACTCGGCCGAGCGGATCGCCCGCCAGACACCGACGAGCAGCACCCCGTAGCCGAGCAGGCGCAGGAAGTCACCCTGTGAGACGACGTCGCTCGAGAAGACCGGGTTGAGCTCGTTGTGGAGCTCGGCGAAGACAGTGAACGTCGCGGCGAGCGCCAGCCAGCTGTCCATGTCCTCGCCGTGGACGCGAAAGCGGACGCCGAAGCCGAGCAGCGTGGCGAGCGCCAGGAGTGCGAGCGCCGCCAGAGCGACGGTGAGCATGATCGGGCGTTCGCTCCCCGACTGGAGCGACGGCAGCATGTCCCGCACGGGTTGCAGGAGGAGCCACATGCCGACGAGCGCCGAGGCGAGCAGGCCGAAGGTGAGCCAGATGTCGCGCCGACGCACCCGGCTTCGGCTGCGGATGAACGGGGCGACGGCGATCAGCGCGGCGCCGAGGATCCGGGAGCCGAGCGCCGACCAGGCCTCGGCGGGCGCGAGCTGGCCGCCGGAGACGAGCGGCATGATTGCGAAGAGGAGCGTGCCGGTGGCCGTGACGGAGAAGCCTGCGGCAAGCAGCAGGTCGAGGCGGCGCGCTTCGACGGCGAAGCGCACTCCGAAGAGGATCGCCACGATCGTGCCGGCGAGGACGACCGTCGTGTCGAGCACGAGCCGCCCCTGCGGCGCCACGTAGGCGCTGCGCAGCGACGGGTTGGTCAGGAACAGCGCGGTTGCGGCACCGAGCAGCGAGGCGAGCAGTAGCTCCCCGGTCAGCCAGGCTTCGAATTTCTCGTCCTTGTCGTGTTTCACATTCCCCCTTGTCGGCAGAACCGATGCTGCCGATGAGGGGTAGCGATGGCAGAACGCATCCTGCTCGTGGACGACCATCCGCTGACGCGTGACGCGCTCGCCGCGCTGCTCGCGCAGCACGGATTCGACGTGGTCGGCGAGGTGGCCGACGGCGCGGCCGCGCTCG
>JBKJML010000234.1:0-8006 GCA_046596415.1 Gaiellaceae bacterium
ACTCGCGCGTCTGGCCAAGCACTTCGCGCTTTTCCTTCTTGATGACCGTGCCTGCCCCGTGGTGCGGATACACCACCTTGTCGCCGACGTCGAACAAGCCAGCCTCCCCTGAGTTCCCATTATCGGTCTACGAAAACGGCCGACGGGCGTTGGAGCCTCCGTCGGCAAGTGCTTGAGTATAGCGGAAACCCCTGGAAAATGCACGTTTTCGACTGTATAACGCCGATTTGCAGGGCGTTTTCCGTCAGGCTGGCTGCTGCCGCGTCTCGAGACCCGCAGCGAGCGCCTCGCGCAGCGTCTCGACCTCGGCGGTACGCACGCCGCGCAGAGCGCGCGTCCCACTCGGTGCAAGCGCCTCGGTGACGCCGAGCTTCGCGCACTCCTCGAGGCGGCGTTCGGCCTGTGCGGCCGGCCGCAGCCTCCCTGTCAAGCCGATCTCGCCGAACGCGGCGATTCCTTCACGCACGGGTGCTCCCCGCGAGGCGGACGCGATGGCGAGCGCGATCGCGAGATCGGCGCCCGGTTCGTCGATCCGCACGCCGCCCGCGACGTTGACGAAGACGTCCGCTCCGCCGAGTGCGAGGCCCGCGTGCCGGGAGCAGACTGCAACGATCATCGCCAGCCGCTTCGGATCGACACCGGTCGCGACTCGCCGCGGCATCGCAAGATCGCTCGGCGCGACGAGAGACTGGATCTCGAGCAGGATCGGACGTGTCCCTTCCAGAGCACACGCAACCGCGGCGCCGATCTCGCCGGGCTGCGTACGTCCGAACAGCTCGGAGGGATCGGGTACGCCGACGAGCCCGGCGCCCGTCATCTCGAAGATCCCGAGCTCGTTCGTCGAACCGAACCGGTTCTTGGCGGCCCGCAGGATGCGATGAGCGTGGTAGCGGTCGCCCTCGAACTGAAGGACACAGTCGACGAGGTGCTCGAGGACGCGTGGGCCGGCGACTGCGCCGTCCTTCGTCACGTGGCCGACGAGGATTGTCGCGACACCGAACTCCTTCGCGACGCGGAGCAACCGGCCGGCGGATTCGCGCACCTGTGCAACGGAGCCGGGAGCCGAGCCGAGGTCAGCCGAGTAGAGCGTCTGGATCGAATCGATCACACACACATCGGGTCGCTCCCGCTCGAGCGTCGCACAGACGGCAGCGAGTTCTGTCTCAGCGAGGATCTCGACATCGTCGATTCCCCCGAGGCGTGCCGCTCGAAGCTTCACCTGCGCCGTCGACTCTTCGCCGGTCACGAGCAAGGCCCGCCGCCCGCCACGCGCGATCGCACCGAGCGCGCTGAGGAGAAGCGTCGACTTGCCGACACCCGGTTCGCCACCGACGAGAACGAGAGATGCCGGGACCAATCCCCCGCCCAGGACGCGGTCGAGTTCCGGCACGCCGGTCGGGATTCGCGCAGACTCCTCCGCGCTGACGTCGGCAAGGCGTACGAGTGGCTTCGCCGCGGAGGCTTTGACATCGGCATCGCGGCCGCTCAGCTCCTCGACGAGCGTGCCGAAGTCGCCGCAGCCGGGACACCGACCGAACCACCGGCCGGTGGTCGTCCCACACTCGGAGCAAACGTGTTGAACGACAACGCGGGCCACGAAACCAGTGTAGGGCGCGGGTCTGACGAGGTTGCGCGCGCTTTCGAGACGACTTCGTGCCGGCTGGCAGCAAGCCGAGCGCGGTGCCACCGCGGCAGACGAAACGGACACAGCTGTGAGCCGAATCCGTCACGGCCAGTGCCGCTGTTCTTGTGTAGACGCTAGGAGCGGCGGCCTCCAGGCCGCCGCTCCTCGTTCAATCGCTCGTTGTTACTCGTCGTCCGAGGAAGCTGCTGGCTCCGAAGGCTCCTCGTCGGGCGGCACCGTCACCTTCTCGAGCGGCGCCTCGCCCTCGACGATCGTGATGTCGACCATCGACTCCTCGCCCTGCGGGTTCTCTCTGCGGTCGACCATGATCGTCGAGCCGGGCGAGAGGTCACGACCGAGCACGAAGTCGGCCAGCGGATCCTCGATGAAGCGCTGGATCGCACGGCGCAGCGGCCGCGCACCCATCGCCGGGTCGAAGCCCTGTTCAACCAGCACCTCCTTCGCTGCCTCAGTCAGCTCGATCGACACTTCGTGGCCCGCCATCTGCTCGCGCAGGCGCTTCAGCTGGAGGTCGACGATGGTGAGGATCTCGCTCTTCTCGAGCTTGTGGAAGACGATGATCTCGTCGATCCGGTTCAGGAGCTCGGGCCGGAAGACCTTCTTCAGCTCGCTCGTGACCCGGCTCTTCATCTCGTCGTAGCTCAGGCCATGCTCGTCACCGATCGAGAAGCCTAGTGTCTGGTTCTTGGCGATCTGGCCGGCGCCGATGTTCGACGTCATGATCACGATCGTGTTCCGGAAATCGACCTTGCGGCCCTGCGAATCGGTCAGCTTCCCCTCTTCCAGGACCTGAAGCAGGATGTTGGAGACGTCGGGATGGGCCTTCTCGATCTCGTCGAGCAGGAGCACCGAGTAGGGCTTGCGGCGCACCGCCTCTGTGAGCTGTCCCCCCTCGTCGTAGCCGACATAGCCGGGCGGGGACCCAACGAGCCGGGACACGGAGTGCTTCTCCATGTACTCCGACATGTCGACTTGGATCATCGCGTCCTCGTCGCCGAACAGGAACTCGGCCAGCGTGCGCGCAAGCTCGGTCTTGCCGACGCCGGAAGGCCCGAGGAAGATGAACGAGCCGGTCGGCCGCTTCGGATCCTTGATCCCGGCCCGGGCGCGGCGGATCGCCTTCGAGACGGCGACGATCGCCTCGTGCTGCCCGATGACCCGCTTGTGTAGCTCCTCCTCCATCCGGATCAGCTTCTGCGACTCCGCCTCGGTGAGCTTGAAGACGGGGATCCCCGTCCACATCGAAACGATGTCGGCGATCTCGTCCTCGCCCACTTCGGGCTGCTCGTCAGACTCCTCGTTGCGCCAGTTCTCCTCGAGCTCGCGCTTCTTCTGCGTGAGCTTCCGCTCCTTGTCGCGTAGCGCTGCCGCCTTCTCGAACTCCTGTGACTCGATCGCCTCTTCCTTGTCGGTGCGAACCTTCTCGATCTCCTCCTCCAGCTCGCGATAGCGCGGCGGAGCCGAGAGCGTCTTGATCCTCAGCCGTGACCCGGCCTCGTCGATCAGGTCGATCGCCTTGTCCGGCAGGTGGCGGTCTTGGATGTAGCGGTCGGCGAGCACCGCGGACGCGCGGAGCGCATCGTCCGAGATCTTGCAGCGGTGGTGCGCCTCGTAGCGGTCTCGCAGGCCACGCAGGATCTGAACGGTGTCGTCGATCGACGGCTCCTCGACCCGAACCTGCTGGAAGCGCCGCTCGAGCGCGGCGTCCCGCTCCAGGTACTTCCGGTACTCGTTGAGCGTCGTCGCGCCGATCGTCTGGAGCTCGCCGCGCGCGAGTGCCGGCTTCAGGATCGAAGCGGCGTCGATCGCGCCCTCGGCGGCACCTGCGCCGACGAGATTGTGGAGCTCGTCGATGAACAGGATGATGTCGCCCCGCTGCATGATCTCCTTCATCACTTTCTTCAGGCGCTCCTCGAACTCGCCGCGGTACTTCGAGCCGGCGACGAGCGCAGCGAGATCGAGCGTGTAGATCTGCTTGTTCTTCAGTAGCTCCGGCACCTGATTTGTGGAGATGCGAGTTGCGAGGCCCTCGACGACGGCGGTCTTGCCGACGCCGGGCTCGCCGATCAGAACCGGGTTGTTCTTCTGGCGCCGTGACAGGATCTGCATCACGCGCTCGATCTCGGTCTGGCGGCCGACGACTGGGTCGAGCTTGCCCTCGGTGGCGGCCTTGGTCAGGTTGCGGCCGAACTGGTCGAGGAGCTTCGAGTTCTTCGACTTCTCGCCACCCGCGGCGCCGGCGCCCTGCTGGCGGCGGCCCGGGCCTGACAGCATGCGGATGATCTCGTTGCGGATCTTCTCGGCATCGGCGTCGAAATCGAGCAGGATCCGGGCGGCGACACCCTCGTTCTCGCGCACGAGGCCGAGCAGGATGTGCTCGGTGCCGATGTAGTTGTGCCCGAGCGAGAGCGCTCCGCGCAGCGCGAGCTCCAGCACCTTCTTCGCTCGAGGGGTGAACGGGATCTGTCCTGTCGTCACCTCGTCACCCTGGCCGACGATGCGCGCGACTTGGGCTCGAACCTCCTCCACGGTGATGTCGAGGGATTCGAGGACGCGCGCGGCGAGCCCTTCCTCCTCACGCAGCAGCCCGAGCAGGATGTGCTCGGTCCCGATGTAGTTGTGCTTGAGAGCCCGCGCCTCGTCCTGTGCCAGTACGACGACCTGGCGGGCTCGTTCAGTGAATCGCTCGAACAAGGCCTCGACCCCCTTTCCGAGAAGAAATCGACGCCGGAACGGCTCCGCCATCGTGTCGAAGGTCGGACCCATGGTAACGAATGGATGGGTCGTCCCGATTCCGGCTCGGGCGAGCTAGCGTGCGCGGGCGATCAGATCGGCGAAGACGTCCTCGACGACCATCTCGACCCCCGGCGGCAGGCTGCCGTCAGGCCCCGCGACATCGCGCATCGTGTCCGAGTAGACCTGTAGCTCGGCGAGCCGGTCCGAGAACATGTGCCCCTGCTCGGCGAGGAGGCGCTCCACGTCGCCGATCGTCCAGCCACCACGCTCGGGCAGCACGAACGGCTGCGGCACCGGTTCGGGCTGCACGACCGGCTCGCGTATTGGCTTTGGCGTCTGCTCCGGCTGCTCCGGCACCCGAACCTGAGCAGGTGGAGGAGGAGGCGCCGCGGCGGGCTGAGCAACAGCAACCACGGGCGACCGCACGGGTACCGGTACCGGTGGACGCACCGGCCTGCCGATCCGCCGGCGGGCGGCGGTTCCACCGACGACGCCGAGCAGCAGCCCGAGCGCCAGGTTCAGGGCCGGCCGCGGCGAGACTCGCGGCGGCCGAGCCTCGGGCGCGTCCCAGAGCGACGCGCGGGCCTGCGCCCCGAAGCGATCGTTGTAGAGGACGGTGAACACCTCGGCGAGCTCCTGCGCCTGGCGTCGGGCAGCGACGCGATCGCTGTCGTCGACACTCACGTCGATGAGGGAGCTGCCGGCGTCGCTACTGACCTCGGTCTTGCCGAGCAGCTCGCCCGCAGTCTCGCCTTGGCCCAGATTCCGTGCCGCCGACTCGGCGACGACGCCGCTCGCGAGCAACTCCCGCGCCGCCGCCGCCGCAGGCCCGAGCGACGGGTCGTCGCCGGGTGCCGAGCCTGGGCGCGTCAGCACCACGGTCGCCGTCGCGCGGTACACGTCCGGCTGGAGCAGCGTGATCATGAGCGCGAGCGCGACGCCCAGCACCGCACCGGCGGCAACGGGCAACCACGGCGGCCGCGACATCAGCGTTCCTTCAGCGCCGGAAACAAGATGACGTCGCGGATCGTGTCGCTGCCGGAGAGGAGCATCACGAGTCGGTCGACGCCGAGGCCGAGCCCGCCGGTCGGCGGCATCCCGTAGGAGAGCGCTTCGACGTAGTCCGGGTCGCCCGGCTCCGCCTCGACGTTGCCGCCGGCGCCCTCGGCAGCCTGCATGTCGAAGCGGGCGGCCTGGTCCTCCGAGTCGTTGATCTCGGTGAACGCGTTCCCGAACTCGGTCCCGCCGACGAAGTACTCGAACCGCTCGACAATCGTCGGGTCGTCGTCGGTCGGGCGCGCGAACGGCGAGAGCTCGACCGGATAGTCGTAGAGGATCGTCGGCTGGATGAGGCGCGGCTCGACGTACGCGGTGAGCGCCTTGTCGACGAGCTGCGACCAGGTCTTGTCGTTCTTCGTCTCCACCCCACGCTCGGTGAGACGGGTGCGCAACCCCTCGACGTCACGCGTCCAGAGGTCGTGTTCGTCGAGCGCATCGACGAGCTTCAGTCGCTGCCAGGGAGCCTTCAGGTCGACCTCGTGTCCGCGGAACCTGGCTTTCGTCGTCCCGGTCGTCTCGAGTGCGACGCGCTCGACGAGCGTCTCCATGCGCACCATCGTGTCCCCATAGTCGGCATACGCCTCGTACCACTCGAGCATCGTGAACTCCGGGTTGTGCTTGTACGAGACGCCCTCGTTGCGGAAGTCCTTGCCGATCTCGTACACCCGCTCGAGGCCGCCGACGATCAGGCGCTTCAGATAGAGCTCGGTTGCGACGCGCAGGTAGAGATCCTGGTCGAGCTCGTTGTGATGGGTGACGAACGGTCGTGCAAACGCGCCGCCGTAGCGGGGCTGCAGCACCGGCGTCTCGACCTCGATGAAGCCCTCGCCGTCGAGGTAGCGGCGGATCGCGGCGACGACGCGGGAGCGGAGCAGGAACGTCTCCCTGGTCTCCTCGTTCATCAGCAGGTCGAGATAGCGCTTGCGGTAGCGCAACTCGACGTCGGTGACACCATGGAAGGTGTCCGGCAGCGGGCTCCGGTTCTTTGCGAGCAGCGTCACCTCGTCGACGGCGAGCGATGGCTCGCCGCGACGGGTGCGAGCCGGTGAGCCGACAGCGCCGATGAGATCGCCGAGGTCGAGGTCGATCTCGCCCGTGCGGCTCGTGTCACAAAGAAGCTGGAGCCGGCCGGAGCGGTCGACGAGATCGACGAAGACGAGCTTGCCATGGCCTCGCCGGCCGAGGACGCGTCCGGCGAGGCGGCGCTTCTCGGACGACTCCTGTCCCGGATCGAGCGGCTCGGTCTCGGCGCGGACCGAAGCGATCTCGTCCCGGTCGGGAAAGCGCTTCGGCAGCATGGCGGGAAGCCTACGCTGCTTTGATGTCGAGGATCTTGAACTTCAGAGATCCTCGGGGGGCGGCGACCTCGACGACCTCGCCCTTCTTCTTGCCGATGATCGCCCTGCCGACCGGAGACTCGTTCGAGAGCTTCTGCTCCGACGGGTTCGCCTCGGCAGACCCGACGATCTGGTACTCGACGGTCACGTTCGCGTCCATGTCCTTCAGCCGCACCGTGGCGCCGACCGAGACGACGCTCGTGTCGACGTCCCCGGCTTCGATGACGCGCGCCGAGAGGAGCCGGTCCTCGAGCTGGGCGATCTTGTGCTCGAGCATCGCCTGCTCGTTCTTCGCGTCGTCGTACTCGGCGTTCTCGGAGATGTCCCCGAACTCGCGGGCGACGCGAATGCGCTCGGCGACTTCCCGTCGCTTGTCGCTCGACAGGTACTCGATCTCGTGCTTGAGCTTCTCGTGCCCCTCGGGGGTGAGAATGACTTCCTTCAACACCGGCCTCCTAGAAATGACCCCGGGCCGAACCAAAAAAACAGGCGCGGGTGCGCCGTGCGGTCGGCAATGCTACCGGTCGCAACGAAACTCGTCAACAGGGCCGGCGGCTACCATCCTCCGAATGGAGATCGACCTGCGCAGCCCCTGGCGGATCGGGCCTGTCGAGGTGCCCACCCGTCTCGTCCTCGCGCCGATGGCAGGCGTCAGCGTGCAGGCGTTCCGCCGTCAGGGCCGTCGCTTCGGGGCGGGGCTCGTCTGCTCGGAGATGGTCTCCTGCGCCGGGATCGAGCACCGCAACGAAAAGACGCTCGGCTACCTGCGCGTCGCCTCGGACGAGCATCCGCTCGCGATCCAGATCTTCGGCTCGAACCCGTCCACGATGGCCGAGGCCGCTCGCATGGTAGAGGCTGCCGGCGCAGACATCGTCGACATCAACTTCGGTTGCCCGGTCCGGAAGGTGACGAAGACCGGCGCGGGCGCGACGCTGCTCGATGACGCCGACCTCGCTTGCGGGATCGTCTCGGCCGTTGCCGACGCGGTCGATGTGCCGGTGAGCGTCAAGATGCGCCGCGGCCTACGCGACGGCTCGCGCACCTGCCTCGAGGTAGGCCCTCGCCTCGTCGAGGCGGGCGCGCAGGTTCTGACTCTCCACCCCCGCTCCGCGCAGCAGATGTACACCGGCAGCGCCGACCATTCGCTCACGGCCGAGCTCGTCGCGCTCGTCACCGTGCCGGTGATCGCCTCGGGTGATGTCACGTCGCGCGCGCGGGCCCAGTCGGTG
>JBKJML010000241.1:0-7641 GCA_046596415.1 Gaiellaceae bacterium
AACGAATCCTCAAACGAACGCGTTTGAACGCGACGTAACGTTACGTCACGTGCTTATGCGACGTCGTGAGGAAATGCCTGCAAATCGGGTACGTGTGCGATCAGTACGTCACGCGGCGACATGTACGGGCCGCAACTCGTAATGAAGGGGTCCGCGGTTCGAGTCCGCGCGTCGGCTCTCTCGATTTGCAGGGATTTTTCTCTGCGCTGCCAACAGCGGAGATCGCGTGGTGCGTGTGCAAAGCGTCCGATAGGGAGCCCGGAAGTGCCCGTGCGGCGACGCGTGTGCCCGCGTTTCCTGGTGCGAGTGCCTCTTGGCTGCGTGATCGTTGTCATGAGCCCGCCACCGGCGACCTGACCGCCGCCCGACCGCGTGTGCGGGCCACTCGCTGCAGAAGGTGCGGCCGCGCCAGGTGGCCTTCCGCAAACACCGTGGCGAGCCCGACCCGCGGCATCCCCAGCCGTCCCTCGTAGAGGAGGTAGCGGGGCTCCCAGTCGGGCGAGAACTTCGCGTTGAACCGATAGAGGCTCTCGATCTGGAAGAAGGGATTGGCGAGCCTGACGACGTGGCCGAGCAGCCGCTCGCGCCAACCGGAGGGGTTCCGGAGCAGCCGGGCCATCGCGGCGAAGTTGAGTGACAGCTCCTCGATCCCGCGCTCGCCGAGCAGTTGGATCGCGGAGACGATGAGGAACTCGGTCAGCCCGTTCGGCGTCTCACAGTCGCGGCGCATGAACGAGAGCGACATGGCCGGCCGTCCGTAGGCGGGGACGAAGTGGAGGAAGCCGCGGATCGTGCCGGCGGGATCGCGTGCGACGACGATCGCGCAGTCAGCTTGGTGCTCGCCCTCGAGCGAGTCCATCGCCATCGAGAAGCCACGCTCGGGTTCGCCGCGGCGCCAGAGCGCCGAGATGCGGTCGAGCTCACTGCGCGTGCCCTCGTCCAGCTCGTCGAAGCGGAGGAGGGTGGCGCGGTAGCCCGCGGACGTCAGCCGGTTGACCGACTGCCGGACCTTGCGCACGCCGCGCCCCTCGAGCGAGAAACGCCCAGTGTTGACGATGGCCTCGTCCCCGATGTAGAGAGCGCGCAGGCCGGCCTGCGCGTAGAGGGGAAGGAGCCCGGCTCCAGCGCCGACCGCACCCACCTTGAGGCCGCGGAGCTCCGCGAACGCACAGACCTCGCGGAGGAGTTCGGCAAACACGTCCGGCCGCCCGACCGGGTCGCCGGAGATGAGCAGGACGCCGCTCTCGATCCGGTAGCCGAGAAACGCCCGACGATCGGCGGAGAAGAACGAGTGGGTGTCCGCGCGCAGCTTGAAGAACGAGAGCGTGTCTCTCCCGTGCTCTCGGACGAGCTTGAAGGCCACCCGTCGTGCCGTCTCGTCCGGCAGGGTGCGTGGGGCGGTGAGCGGGCGGAAGAAGAGGAAGGCGCCGACGAGCAGAGACGCGGCGGTCACTATCCCGACTGCGAGCGGAACCAAGCCGAACGCCTCCGGAAGGGAGATCGGGCCGCGACTCCACGTCAGGAGCGCCACCGTCTCCCGGCCGATCGCCGCCGGCGTTCCGTGAGGCGTCTGGGCCCACACGGAAACGGCCGCCAGCGCCGAGGCGCCGATCACGAACGGCGGGATCCGCCAGAGCAGCGAGCTGACGCGCAAGCGCTCGTGCCGCACGTAGAAGGCGCTTCGCCCCCACCACAGGAGCCCTGCAACCGCCCAGCCGAGTCCGGCTTCTTCGATGTCGAGGCCTTTGACGAGGTCGACCGCGCTGGCAACGAGGAGAAGGACGAGGGCGGCCTGCAGGGCCCGCCGCCGCCGCCGGAGCAGGTAGAAGGCGACGATCGCGAGCGCGGCACCGGCGGGGAGCGCGGCGGCCTGGAAGATCGGGAGCGCCGCCACCGGCTCGACACGGAGGAGAAGGCGCAGGCGGGAGGGAATTTCCGGCGTCAGGGCGGAGCCGATGTTGACGAGCGCGACGGCGAACGTGGCGATCCCGGCAACGAGCGGCAATCCTTCGCTACGCCGGGACTCTCGAAGCGATCGTTTGCGGCGGTGCAAGCCGACGCTCCAGCAGGCTGTGTCGCGCCGGCGGGGCGAGAGATCCTGCCAGTCCTTGGCGACCAGCCAGCCGCCGGCTGCGGCGACCGTCCAGAAGGCGATGCCCGGCTGGACGGCGCCGGCGGCCCACGCGATGACGAGCGCCGCCTCGACCGTAAGACCCAGGGTGTACTCGTGCACGCGGCGGCCGAGCACGAACACGCGCGGTCCCTGCGGATGGCGCTGGACGCTGATCAACGGCAGGCCGACGCGCAGATCGAGGCGAGCCCGTTGGCTTCGGCCGCGTCGAGGATCGCCGGCAGCGCATCGACTGTCTGCTGCCGCGAGCCGCCGCCGCAGGAGCCGTCGCCGTCGTGAAGCAGGACGACAGCGCCCGGACGGAGTACGCGCTCGACGCGTGCCACGATCGTTTCGACGCCCGGCTCGGCGGTGTCGAAGACGGCTCCGTCCCAGGCGCAGACGCGGTAGCCGCGATGTTCCACCACTCGGGTGAGCCAGGGGCTGCGAACCCCGTGCGGTGGCCGGAACAACGGCACGGGGAGGACGCCCGTCGCTTCGCGGACAGCGTTCTCGGTCGTCGCGATCTGCCGTCGGATCTCGCCCGGCGACGCAAAGGCGAGCAGCCGGTGATCGTCGCCGTGGCAGGCGAGTTCGTGGCCGTCCTCGATCACCGCGGCCGCGACCTCCGGATGCGCTCGCACCGAGCGGCCCAGGACGAAGAACGTCGCCCGGTGCCCGCGTTCGGCGAGCATGCGGCTGATGGCCGGGGTGTACCGAGGATCCGGCCCGTCGTCGAAGGTCAGCGCGAACGTCTCCGCGCTCGTCTCGAGGATCGCTGTCGGACCGAAGATTCGCGCCCGGGGGGCGAACGTTCCGACGAGGTAGAGGGCAGCGGCGGCCGCGCCTGTCGCTGTCGCGAGAGGCTGCGTCCTGGAGCGGCGACCTGCCACCAGACCAAGTCCCGCCAGGCCGATCGCGACCCCACCGGCTGCCGCCCAGGTGCCGTGTTTATCCATCAGGCCGCCCGCAGCAGCGGCAGCGATCTGCCTTCGCGCGCGAGCAATCCCTCGTAGAGCGCTTCGAGCTCGTCCACCACGATGGGCCAGGAGAACCTCGAGACCGCCCGCTGGCGTCCTGCAGCACCCATGCGACGCCCGAGCGCCGGATCGTCGAGCAGGCGGTCGAGGGCCTCCGCGAAGCCGGCATCGTCGTCCGCTCGATCGACCATCAGGCCGTCGACGCCGTCGCGCATCACGAGCTCGAAGCCGGGCAGGCGGCTCGCGACGACGGGGAGCCCTGCGCTCATCCCCTCGAGCAGCACCATCCCGAACGAGGCGAGGCTGCAGGGAGTACAGAGGATCTCTGCGCTCGCGAGGTAGCGCGGGCGGAGCTTGTTCACGCGGCCGGCGAAGACGACGTCGTCGCGAAGGTCGGCCGGGACAAGCCGCTCGATGAGCGGGCGCAGCGGGCCGTCGCCGACGATGACGAGCCGGACGTCGCCGCGGCTGCGGCGCAGGGCGGTGAACGCCGCGATCATGTGCTTGACCCCGTTGCGCGGGTCGAAACGCCCGACGAAGACGATCGTGCGCTTCCCTTGCAGCGCTTCGAGCGGGTCGGCGTCCGGGGTGAAGAATCCGGTGTCGATCCCGTTCGGGATCGTCGTGAACTCGAGCGCGGGAAAGTGCGGCTGGAGCGACTGGATGACCGCGTCGGAGACGCTGATGCACGCGTCGAGTCGCCGAAACACGCGCCGGAGGGGCGTGCGCGCGGCACGCAGGAGCCGATACCGCTCCGGGACGACGCTGTGAAAGGTGCCGACAGTGGCCGGTGCGCGCGAGCGCATGATCGCCGCGATCGGCAGCAACGCCCCGAACGGATTGTGGACGTGCACGACGTCGAATCGATGCCGGCGGTAGACATGGTCGAGTGCGGATGGCAGGTGGGCGCCGATGGTGACGAGCGTCTCGGAACCGTTCGCGTAGAACGGGAGCGCGCGACCGACGTTGACGACGTCGAAGAGACGATCCGGGAGCTCTTCGCCGTCGACCGTCCTCGGCCTGACCGCGAGCCGTGGCGTCAGCACGGTCACCTCGTGGCCGCGGCGGGTGAGCTCTGTCGCCTGCCCATGGACGTGCTCGGTGATGCCGCCGAGCTGCGGGTAGTAGTAGTCGGTGACGATCGCAATCTTCATCTCTGAGAGCGACGCTATGACCGGTCGCATGACAACCGCCTGAACGCCTGCGTGCCGCTCGCTTCGGGAGGTGCTAGTCCGCCGCCGGCTTGCGCGCGGCCGGTGCGAAGCGCCAGGCGAGCGCCAGAGCCGGGTCGGTCACGCGCTCGGCCATGCGGACGATCGCGTCGATCGGTCTTCGCCCGACCCGGACGACGAGCAGCGCTGCCGCTACACCGACAAGGGCGCCGGCAACCACGTCGGCCGGGTAGTGGACGCCGGCAACGACGCGGCCGATCGCGATCGCCGCCGCGGCGGCGATGAAGATGCCCCCGACCAGGCGGTCGAAGCAGAAGATGGCGACGGCGATCGCGAATGCGGCGGACGCGTGGTCGCTCGGGAACGACGGGTCGTGCGAGCGAGTGCCGAACATCACGGCGTCCGAATGGGCTGCGTACGGGCGCGCCCTGTTCCAGAAGAGGGCAACCGCCTGGTTTGCGAGCAGCGCGAGCGCGGCCGAGGCGAGCGCCGATCCGCACGCGAGCTTCCACTTCCGCCCCGCACCCGGGCGAGCCAAGAGCCAGAGCGCGATCGTGGCGACCGCGAAGAGCGGGATCGACCACGACTCGAGCGTCGCCGCCCCCTGGCCGAGCCAGCGGTGCTGCTGGGCAAGCTCGTTGATCCAGTGATAGAGGCGGTAGTCCAGGGCCGGCACGTCCGTTGCACGGTAGTGGCGTTCAACCCCCGTCGAGCGTCGCGAGACCCGGTGTTCAGGTTCCGTTCAGGTCGCCGTTCAGTACTCTCGCGCTCGATGACGGATGATCTGCTGCTCGTGCTCGGCGCCGGCGCTGCGAGCGCCGTGGAGACGGTCGAGGCGGCCACGATCGTGCTCGCGCTCGGCGAGACGCGCGGGTGGCGCGCCGCGCTGCTCGGAGCCGGAGCGGCGCTTGCCGCGCTGGCGCTGGTCGTCACCGCCCTCGGGCCTGCCCTCGAGGCGGTCCCGATCGACGCGCTTCGCCTCGTGGTCGGGTCGCTCCTCCTCGTCTTCGGCCTGCAGTGGCTACGGAAGGCGATCCTGCGCGCAAGCGGGCTCAAAGCCGTCCACGACGAGGACCGGATCTACGCCGAGGAGGTGGCGCACGCCCGCGAGGCCGGTCCCTCTGGGCGCCGGCTCGACGGCTACGCGTTCGCGGTCTCGTTCAAGAGCGTTCTCCTGGAAGGGCTGGAGATCGCCTTCATCGTGCTCACCCTCGGTGCGAGCCACGGTTCGACGATGCTGGCGGCCGCCGGCGCGGCGATCGGCGTCGTCGGTGTCGTGGCGGTCGCCGCAATCGTTCGGCGTCCGCTCTCGCGGGCGCCGGAGAATCAGCTCGCGTTCGCGGTCGGTGTGATGCTCACGGCATTCGGGATCTTCTGGGCGGGCGAGGGTGCGGGCGTCGATTGGCCCGGCGGTGACTCGGCGTTGCTCGGACTGATCGCGGCGACCGCGGCGTGGGCGCTGGCGTTCGTGGTCGCGCTCGAGCGGTGCCGCCGTCCCGAGCCGAAGCCGGCGGCGTGAGAGGGGTCGTCGCAGGGATCGTCGATTTCGTCGTCGGCGACGATGTCTGGGTGGCTGTCGGCGTCGGGTGGGCGATCGCACTCACCGCGGCGCTCGCCGGTCTCGGCGCCGATCCGTGGTGGCTGCTGCCGTTGGTCGTGCCGGGTATCGTCGCCGTCTCCCTCCTCCGCGCGACGAGGCGGTAGCAGCCCGCCGGGAGCAACACTCCGGCCTCGCCTCCGGCGCACGAGGTGCCAGGCACCGAGGGACGCAGCCGCCGCGATGACCAGGACGACGCCGGCGATGCCGAACGCGCGGAAGAGACCGCCGGCGGCCTGCCCGAGCACGTAGGCGCCGATTCCGACCGAGGCCGCCCACGTGATGCCTCCGAGCGCGTTCCAGACGAGAAACGAGCGCCAGCGCATGCCGTGCGTCCCAGCCAGCCAGGCGCCCACGATGCGCAGGCCCGGGAGCCAGCGGGCGAGGAAGACGGCCTTCGAGCCGTGCCGCTCGAAGAATCGCTCGCCGCGCAGGAGGTAGCGGCGCCGCGTGTCGTCGAAGCGTCCGTCTCGTGTGAGAAGCCATCTACCGCCTCGGCGCCCCAGCGCGAAGCCGACGTTGTCGCCGGAGACCGCGGCCGCCGCGGCGATCACCACTACCGCGAGGAGCGAGACCTGGCTGTTCTGCGCTGCAAGAGCTGCCGCCGTGATCAAGCTTGTCTCGCCCGGTAGGGGCAGCCCGGCCGATTCGCCCGCCACGAGCGCGAAGAGCACGAGGTAGACGAGAAGCGGCGGCAGCGTCAGCAGCGAGGCGATCATCCACCCCAGACTCGCCGCCGGGGCCTGAATGGCGCCTGAACATCGCCCACGTCAGCCGTCGAGCGGCAGCGTGAGGACGAATCGCCCGCCGGGAGTGCCCGCGACCGCCGCGACCTCGCCACCCGCGCTGCGTGCCAAACGCCGCGCCAGCGCGAGGCCGAGCCCCGCGCCCCCGTAAGCAGCTGCCGCCGAGCCCCCGCTCCCGGTTCGAAGATCCGTGCGCGCTCCTCTTCGCGCACGCCCGGACCGTTGTCCGCGACGGTCACGCACGCGACCGTCCCGGACCGGGCGAGCGCGAGCTCGACCACCCCGTTGTCGTAGCGGGCCGCGTTGTCTGCGATCCCGGGGTCAGTCGCCGACGACCGTCTCCCGCTTGACTTCCGGGTCGCTGAAGACGTCAAGCTCGTCGCGGCTCGTGGACGAGAACTCGCTGACCACGGCGCCCTGCTCGCCGGCGCGGAACCAGTGCCACGCATCTGGCGGGATCGTGAACTGGTCGCCCGGCCCCAGCACGAGCTCCCCGCCGCCGTCGACGTGCAGCGTCACCTCGCCGCGGCGGCAGCGGAACGTCTCTTCCTTCCCCGGTGTCCCGTCGAACGGCGGGTGCCGGTGCTCCGGGCAGGTCTGGCCGGGGTAGAGGACGAGCTCCTTCGCGCAGTAGCGGTTCGCGTTGACGTAGACGAGCAGCATCAGCCCCCACCTGCGCAGGTCGGAGAGGCCGAAGTCGGCCACCTCGATCCGGCCGCGATCCGCCGCGGTGAGCACGATCCCTGCCGCGTCGAGCTGCTGAGCGGCGTACTCCTGCGCCTGCCGCTGCTCCTCACGCGTGATCACCGGCCCAGCGCCGATCTAGGAGCCTCTAACGCAATGAAGCTCTGAGTCTCCGGCGCACGCTGGGCGGTGCGATGCGGCGTCCTCAGTCGCCCCGATATGCCTGCATATCGGGACTCCCTGCGTCCTTGCCTCGCACCGCCCAGCGCACCCCGGCGACGAGGCCTCATTACGTTAGAGGCTCTTAGTTCGCACAAGTTCCCGGCAACCCCGGCGTCTCAATCTGTGCGCA
>JBKJML010000009.1:0-3367 GCA_046596415.1 Gaiellaceae bacterium
GTCGACATGGCGACCGAGATCGAAGCCGGCCGCGCGCTCGTGATCAAGGCAGCGTGGCTGAAGGATCAGGGCCGGCCGTTCGCCCGCGAGGCGGCAATGGCGAAGCTCTACACGGGCGAGCTCTCCCACCGGGCGGCGAACTGGGCGCTCCAGATCCACGGCGGCTACGGGTTCATGGACGAGTACCCGATCTCACGTCTCTACCGGGATCAGAAGATTCTCGAGATCGGCGAGGGAACGAATGAGATCCAACGCCTGGTGATCGCCAAGCACCTCGGCCTTTAGAAGCTCTAACGGGATGACGCCTCGGCGACGGCGTGCGCTCGGCGGCACAGCGCTTCATTCCGTTAGAGCTTCTTAGACCGCGGCACCGTCGACCTCGAGCACGAGCAGGCCACCAGGAGCTTGTGTCCGCGACTGCACCTGACCCGCCTTCACCAGGGCGAAGAGCGTGCTGACGACCAGCGGGTCATAGCGAGCATCGGCGAAGCGCCAAATCTCGGAAAGGGCTGACGTGAGACTGAGGGCAACGCGATGCGGTCGTTCGGCCGTCATCGAGACAAGTCGCTCGGCAACCGCGACCACTCGCGCCGCAGCCGGGATCTCCGGGCCTGCGATGCCGGACGGGTGACCCGTTCCGTCGACGTGTTCATGGAGCGCCACGACGATGGGCGCCACGTGCCTCGCAGCGGGAATCCGGCGCACCAGGCGGGCGCCGTTCACGGAGTGCCCGGCAACGAGCTCACGCTCGGTGGCGGAGAGCGGGCCGCTGTGGCGGAGCAGAGCCACGGGCAGCGAGACCTTTCCGACATCGTGCAGGAGACCGGCGAGCCAACTTTCGCTGACGATCGTCGGCGGCAGCTCGAGCCTGATCGCGATCCGTCGGGCGAGGCAGGCGACCGTGAGCGAGTGGCCCTCCTCCACTCCCTCGCGCCGCTCGGAGATGCCGACGAGCTCGTGGAGCTGGCCCAGGACGTCGTCGGTCAAGGCAGTGCTCGCCAGAAGCTGGTCGGGCGCCGGCCCGCGGAGGTGGTTTCCACCGAGACGGCGCGCGACGTCCAGAAGCGCCTGGGCATGCCGGAGCAAATCATCGGCCTCGAACTCGGGCTCCCACACGGCGAGCCCGGCGCTGACTCCGTCGCCGCAGGCTCGGCGCAGTTCCTCGGCGCGCAGGCGTGCGTCGTCGCCTGGTAGGAGCGGGACGAGAGCAGCGAGCCCGTTATCGACCACCCGCCCCACGATCTCGACCTCGCGAGCGGCCGCAGCCAAGCTCTCCTCGGCCTCACTCGCCGTCGGGGCATCGAGGACAACGAGAGCGAACCGCTCTCCGAAGCTGCGCGCGCGGGCTACGTGCCGACGGAGCTGGCCGGCAAGATACCCGCCGTCGTAGACACCGGTCGCCGGGTCGCGGAGGGCGTCCTGGCGGGAGACCCGGGAGAGCACGAGCCAACCACGCACGACAACCAGCACGGCCAGGCCGCTCGCAGCACCGAGCGAAGCGGCGTCGAGACGGCCGCCGAACCCGTCGACGGCCAGGACGATGACGAGCACCGTCAGGGCGAACGTCATGATCGCTGCGGCGCCGAGCCGGATGGGCGAGCGAAGACGCCGCCACTCCGCGCCCCGGTCTGCACCGGTGATCGCCGCGACTGCAGCGAGCGCGAGCAGGAGCGCTTGGAGTTGCCAGGAGAGGTCGAGCCAGTTGCCGGAGACGTAGTCGCCGAGGAGCGCGAGGCGCGTGTAGAGCGTGTCGGCGAGGGCTCCGACGACGACGGCGGCGGTGACGAGCGCCCCCGCGCGCGACCCGCGGCGCGACGGCAGAAGCCGCGTCGCCACGAGTAGGCCGATGAGCACGAGGTCGAGGCTCGGGTACGCGAGCCCGACCAACGAGGCGAGGTCGGTGCCGACAGCCAGGTCGCGGAGCACGAACCACCACCAGAAGACCGTCAGTGTCGCGACGACGATCAGCCCGTCCAGCACACCGTCCAACCGGACCGTCCGCAGCGTGGGCCGGTATGCGAAACAGATCGCGCCGCCCATCAGCAGATACCACGGGATGAAGGCGGCGTCGGTCCACCACGGGAAGGGCACCTCGCCGACGGTCAGCTCGCGCAGCGACCAGGTGAGCTCGCCGACGAGCCAACACGCGTTCGACGCGGCTACGAGCCCCCAGAAGACGCGTCCGTGGCCGCTGCCGGAGCGCGCCGCCAACGCGGCGGCGAGTGTGGCGACGATAATCGGAGCGAGGTAGGCGGTGTCGGAAAAGACGAGCTTCGCGTGCTCGCCGCCCGGTGCGAGCGCAAGCCAGACGGCGTAGGCGCCCAGCCACATGGTGGCCACAACCGCAGCCACCGTGAAGCCGCCCGCTTCGCGCACCCGCCGCACGAGGGTTGCATCGACCGCGGTGGAGCGGTCCCGACCCCCGTTCGGGGGACGGCTGTGCATCCAACTGCCGTCTCGGCTTGAATGACGCCATCGATACGCGACGCTCGATCATCCTGCGCCGGCTCCGGACGGTGCCGGTCTTCTTCCTCCTCTTCGGCGCCACGACCGTGGCGTTGCCAGCCCTGCTGACGATCGCCGTCGTCGTCGACGCGGCACGCTGGGCGATTCACCGTCGCCCCTGGATGGCAACCCGGCTCGCGAGCTTCCTCTGGCTCTATCTGGCGGCGGAGGCGGCGGCGGTCGTCGTGCTCTTCCTCGCTTGGGCCGTGCCCCCGCGCGCGAGCATCGTCGAGCGCACCTATCGGTTGCAGGCTCTCTGGGCCGGCTTCCTCTTCGGTGCAGCGCGGCGCGTGTTCTCGCTGCGGTTCGACGTCGAGGGCGCCGACGCCGTCGCGCCCGGCCCGGTCGTGGTTCTGATGCGGCACGCGAGCATCGTCGACAACCTCCTCCCCGCCGTCTTCGTCGCCGCCCCGCATGAACTTCGCCTGCGCTACGTGCTCAAGCGGGAGCTCCTTTCCGACCCGAGCATCGACATCGCCGGCGGGCGGCTGCCCAACTGCTTCGTCCTGCGCGGCGCCGACGACGCGGAGGCCGAGGTGGCGCGCGTGCGCGCCCTCGCGGAGCAACTCGGCCCACGTGACGGCGTCCTGATCTATCCGGAGGGGACGCGATTCACGGCTGCGAAGCGGCGGCGCGCGATCATGCGGTTGCCGCGGGCCGCCGAGCTGCTGCATGTGCTCCCGCCGCGGCCGGGCGGGACGCTCGCCGTCCTCGACACCGGTGCCGACGTCGTCGTCTGCGCCCACCACGGCCTCGACGGCTTCGCGAGCATCGGCGATCTCTGGCGCGGTGGGCTCGTCCGGCGGACGGTTCACATCCGCTTCAGCCGTTTCGCAGGCTCCTCCCTGCCGGACGGGCGCGA
>JBKJML010000064.1:0-4663 GCA_046596415.1 Gaiellaceae bacterium
TGGCCGAACGGCTCCACGAGCGACGGCTGGCAGAGCACGTCTGCTGCCGCGAGGTACTCCGGCACCCGCTCGTGCACCACCGGCCCGACGACGCGGATCCCCGGCCGGCCTTCGAGGTCGGCGCGGAGCGGGCCGTCGCCGACGAACGTCAGCGTCCCCTCCCCCAGGCGCTCGAAGGCGCGCGCGAGGCGGAGCACGTTCTTGCGCTCGGAGAGCGAGCCGACGCAGAGAAACGCGGGCCGCTCCCCAGCGCCGCGCGGCAGCAGCGGGAACCGCTCGAGGTCGACGCCGCAGTCGATCACCTCGGTCTTGCCACGCGCCTCGGGAACTCGAGCTTCGAGAAGTTGGCGCAGATAGTCGGAGACGGCGACGATCGCCGCCGCACGCCGCGCCACGAAGCGTGTCGCCGCCCGGACACCGGGGATCCGGCCGACGTTCGCGACGTCCTGGCCGTGCGCCGTGACGACGAGCGGCGCCCGGCCGAACAGGGCGCCCCAGAGCCCGGCCGGGACGAGGAAATGCGCGTAGACGACGTCCGGGCGGAAGCGCCGCGCCGCGCGGGCCGTCGAGAGCGCGAGCCGGACGTGGCGGAGCAGCCCGCCACCGCGCGTGTCGAGCACCGCGCGCTCGACCTCGTGGCCGTAGGAGGCGAGCTCGCGTTCGAGGTCGGCGACGAAGACGCCGAGGTCGGGCGCCGCAGCGCTCGGGTACATCTGCGAGACGAGCAGGATCCGCACCGGCGCGCGCGTCTACGGCTGCCGGTTGGAGTCGAACGTGCCGAACTCGGCGCGCAACACGTCGCAGATCTCGCCGACCGTGCAGCGGGCCTTGAGCGCCTCGCGCATCGGCGGCAGCAGGTTCGCCGTTCCGCGCGCCGTCTCGTGCACCGCGGCCAGAGCCGCCTCGGCGTCGGGCGCGCTCCGCTCGGCGCGAACGCGGGCGGTGCGCTCGATCTGACGGCGTTCCGACTCCGGGTCGATCCGCAGCAGCTCGACCTCCTCGGGGCTGTCTTCCACGAAACGGTTGACACCGACGATCACGCGCTCGCCCGACTCGACAGCCGCGGTGTATTGGTAGGCGGCCTCCTCGATCTCCCCCTGGATGAAACCCCGCTCGACCGCGGCGACCGCGCCGCCGAGCTCGTCGATCTGCTCGATCAGCTCCCGCGCGCGCGCCTCCAGCTCGTCGGTGAGCGCTTCGATGAAGTAGGAGCCACCGAACGGATCGGCCGTGTCGGTTCCACCCGCCTCATGGGCGAGGATCTGCTGCGTGCGAAGCGCGATCCTGGCCGAGCGCTCGGTCGGGAGCGCGAGCGCCTCGTCGAAGCCGTTCGTGTGCAGCGACTGCGCGCCGCCGGCGACAGCCGAGAGCGCCTGGATCGCGACCCGCACGATGTTCGCCTCCGGCTGCTGCGCCGTCAGGGTCGAGCCGCCCGTCTGGGCGTGAAAGCGGAGCGCGAGCGCCTTCGGGTTCGTGGCGCCGAAGCGGTCGCGCATGATCGAAGCCCACAGCCGGCGCGCGGCGCGGAACTTCGCGATCTCCTGGAAGAAGTGATTGTGCGCGTTGAAGAAAAAGGAGAGGCGTGCTCCGAAGTCGTCCGGCGAGAGCCCCGCCTCGACCGCCGCCTGGCAGTAGGCGATCCCGTTCGCGATCGTGAAGGCAAGCTCCTGAACGGCTGTCGAGCCGGCCTCGCGGATGTGGTATCCGGAGATCGAGATCGTGTTCCAGCTCGGGATCCGCTCGGCGCAGTACGCGAAGAGGTCGGTCGTGATCCGCATCGACGCCTGCGGCGGGAAGATGTAGTTCCCACGGGCGATGTACTCCTTGAGGATGTCGTTCTGGACCGTGCCCCGGAGCTTGTCGCCGGAGACGCCCTGCCCCTCGGCGACGAGCTCGTAGAGAAGGAGCAGGAGCGACGCGGGCGCGTTGATCGTCATCGAGGTCGACACCTCGTCGAGCGGGATCCCGGCGAACAGCGTCTCCATGTCGGCCAGCGAGTCGATCGCGACGCCGGTGCGGCCCACCTCACCGAGCGAATGCGGATCGTCCGAGTCGTACCCGAGCTGAGTCGGCAGGTCGAAGGCGACCGAGAGGCCCGTCTGGCCGCGGTCGAGCAGGTAGCGGAAGCGCTCGTTCGTCTCCTCGGCCGAGGAGAAGCCCGCGTACTGGCGGATCGTCCAGGGCCGGCCCCGGTACATGTCGCGGTACGGGCCGCGCGTGTAGGGGAACTCGCCCGGCGCCTCGAGCGCCCGCGCCGCGTCGGCGGCCGTGTAGAGGGGCTTCACCTCGATGCCCGAGTCGGTCTCCCGTCGATCGGTCCCGGCCACGCCTGCATCGTACGTCCGACGGGGTAGGTGGGACTGGCGCTGCTCGGCCCTGGAACAATTAGCGCGTGGCTGCACCGATTCCGCCCGTCGACGAAATGCTGATGCTGCTGCAGGGGACGGAGCGGCGGCGACGGACGCTGCTCGTCGCGATCGATGGGCGCGGCGGATCCGGCAAGAGCACGTTCGCCCGACGACTCGAGCGAGCGTCCGAGGAAATGACGGTCGTCGAGTTCGACGACTTCTATCTCCCGCTCGCAGAGCGGCGGGCCAGGACTGAGGCGGGTGACACTGAAATCGGCGGGAACTTCGACTGGCGGCGGCTGCGCGATCAGGTGCTGACACCGTTGTCGCACGACGCACCGGCGAGCTACCAACGGTACGACTGGCCAAGCGACGAACGGGCGGAGTGGCATTCAGTGCCCGTCGGAGGCATCGTGCTCATCGAAGGCAACTACTCCACACGGCAGGAACTGTTTGCCGTCTACGACTACACGATCTGGATCGACGCTCCGCACGACGTGCGCCTGGAGCGAGGCATCCGACGAGGCGGAGCGGACACCCGAGCACGCTGGCTGACCGAGTGGATGCCTGAGGAGGACCGGTACATCGCGGCGGAGGATCCTGCGAAGCGTGTCGATCTCCTGCTGGACGGAACCGGCTGACGCACGCCGGGCCGCCAAACGCAAGCCGCCGTCCGGCTAGAGGACGCCGCCTGATGTCTCCAGCGCCTCGACGGCTAGCCTGCGGCCGGTCTCGATGTGCACCTCGATCGCTGACTTCGCCGACGTCAGGTCGCCGGCCTCGAAAGCGGAGACGATTGCGGAATGCTCGTCGGCGAGATCGCTCGTGACCTCCATCCGGCCCCCGCGGATCACCTGCATCATCAGGTTCACCGACAGCTCACGGTAGAAACGGGAGAGGAGCTGATTGCCGGCGAGGTCGACCTGGAGCTCGTGGAACGCGGCGTTCGTGGTGTCCCACTCCTCGTGCGAAAGGGCGGCGGCACTCGCCTTGCAGAGCGCGCGCAGCTCCGCCAGCTCGAGCTGGCCGATCCGCCCCACAGTTCGCTCGGCGGCGTGGAGCTCGAGCGCGAGGCGCACCTCGTAGCCCTGCGCGAGCGCCGTGGCGGTGACCGGCGTCACGTAGTAGCCGCGGCGTGCCTTGACGGTCAGCAGCCCTTCGGTGACGAGCCTCGTCAGCGCGTGGTGGACCGGGCTGCGGGAGACCCCGAGCTCGGCCGCAAGCTCGTGGAGCGAGAGCTTCGCGCCAGGCCCCGGCTCGCGGCGCAGCACCCGCTGGCGAAGCGTCTCGTAGACGCGCTCGTTCAGGTGAGCGCGAGGCACGGCGACAGTCACGCTCCGGTCCTAACATGTCACTCCGGTCATAGCAATACGAGCGGGTAGGGTCTGGTCGATGAAGGTCGCGGTCAAGCTGTTCGCCGGCCTGCGCGAACGGGCCGGGAGCGGGAGCCGCGAGATCGAGTTGGCGGACGGCGCCCGGGTCGCCGACGTGTGGGCCGCGCTCGGGCTCGGTGACGAGCCACCGGGGCTCCTGTACGCCGTCAACAAGGACTACGCAGCCCGCGACACTGCGCTCGGCGACGGCGACGAGGTGGCGCTGATCCCCCCCGTCTCCGGCGGCGACTTCCGCCTCTCCGCCGAGCCGCTCTCGCTCGACGCAGCCGTCGACGAGGTTCGCTCACCCGACGCCGGCGCGATCGCGACCTTCGTCGGCACGACACGGGCGCACTCCCGCGGCCGCGAGGTCGTACACCTCGAGTACGAGGCGTACGAGGGGATGGCCGAGCAGACGATGGCGGCACTCGCCGACGAGCTCCGAGCTCGCCATTCGCTCACCGCGGTCGCGATCCATCATCGTGTGGGACGCGTCGGGATCGGGGAGACGAGCGTCGTGATCGCCGTCTCTGCGCCACACCGGGCCGACGCGCTGGCCGCGTGTCGCGACGCGATCGACACGCTGAAGGTTTCCGTGCCACTCTGGAAGAAAGAGATCTACGTCGGAGGAGAAGAATGGATCGGGCAGGGATCGTGACCGGGAACCACCCCGGCTGGTGCACGAACCTCGTGCAAGCGGGAAGCGTCGCGCCAGGTGAACGGGTGCTCGTCGTCGTCGACGAGCCGCTCGAGCGCGAGGGCGTCGAGCTCGTCGCATGCCTCACCGATGCGGGGGCCGAGGCGACCCTCGAGCTCTGGCGCGCGCCCGAACGACCGATGGCTGCACCGCCGGAGACGATGCTGGCCGCGGCCCGTGCCTGCAACCTCTGCCTCTTCCTCGCGCAGGCACCCCTCGGCGCCGAGGCGAACGCGCGCTTCGCA
>JBKJML010000182.1:0-9408 GCA_046596415.1 Gaiellaceae bacterium
CGAAGCTGCCACCGGCGAGCGGGCTGCGGGCGAATGCGATCCGCGCACCGTCGAACGACCAGGCCGGAGTCACGTCGACGCGGTCGCTGACTGCCGTCAGCCGCTTCAGGCCGCCGCCGTCGCTGCGCACGACCCAGATGCTCGCGCCGCGCTCGCCCGGCTCCTGGCGGGAGAAGGCGATCCGGCGCCTGTCAGGCGAGAAGTCCGGCCACGAGTCGTCCGCGGCGCCGGACGTGACCTGGGCCGCACCGAGCCAGAGGTCCCCGCCGCGGGCCTCGACGGTGCCCGGCGCGAAGCGCTTGGCTCCTGCCGAAGGGGCGACGAGCAGCATCAGCCCGACGAGCACTACGAGGCGCCTCATGCCAGACCCAGCTCCCGGCGCCACGCGTCCGTATGGGCTCCGAGTGCCGCCGACGCGCCTGCGTCCGGTGTGCCGAACTCGGCAGCGGCCTCCGCCAACGTCGCGACCGGGCCGACGCAGACGTCCTCGCCGTCGAAGAGCGCGAGCCAGGCGGCAAGCGGTCGGGTCGCGATCACGGCGGCGAGCTCGGGTAGCTCAGGCTCGAACTGGCGTGCCGCGAGCTCGGGTAGGCCGACGAGCTCGACGAGGCGCACCCAGAACTTCGGCTCGAGCGCCGCGACCGTCAGGTGACGGCCGTCTGCCGTCTCGTAGATCGAGTAACAGGCGACACCGCCGGTCAGGAAGCGCGGCAGCGGGTCGCCACCGAGCCGGTAGGACGCGAGCCGATGGGTGCCGTGCGTCATCGAGATCTCGATCGCGGCGCCCTCGCCGGTTCGCTCGCGGTACAGGAGCGCCGCCAGCACCTCGGCGACCGCTCCCAGGGCGCCCGCTGCAAGGTCGGCGGGCTGGAGCGGTGGCAGGCCCGGCGCGGTGTCGTGCAGGAGACCTGCCCAGCCGACGTAGTTCAGATCGTGGCCGGCGCGGCGCTCGTGGGGGTTGCCAGTGCCGAAGCCGGTGATCGAGCAATAGACGACGCGCGCCGGCAGATCGGCCGGTCCGATCCCGAGCCTCGCCGCAACGCCGGGGCGGAAGCCCTCGAGGATCACGTCGGCGCGCGAGCAGAGAGCGCGCGCGAGGGGAAGGTCACGCTTCAGGTCGCACGTCACCGACTCCTTACCGGCGGCGAGCGCGTCGTCCCACGCCGGCGCGGTCGTGCGCATCGGGTCGCCGTCCGGCGCCTCCAGGCGTACGACCCGGGCTCCGAGCCGGAGCAGCTCACGGCTCGCGTACGCGCCCGGCAGGTACCGGGTCAGGTCGACCACGAGCATCCCGGCGAGCGGTTGCACGGCCGCGGACGGTACCACTACAGTGCGACGACGTTGACTGTCCGTTCAATCGCCCAGGCGGAGAAGCGCCGGCTGATTCTCGACGCCGCCGTCCGCGTTTTCGCCCGCAAGGGCTACCACACCTGCCGCGTCGGCGACATCGCCGAGGAGGCGGGCGTGGCGCACGGGCTGCTCTACCACTACTTCGAGTCGAAGGAGGCGGTTCTCGAGACCGTCTTCCGCGAGAACTGGCGCCTGCTCGTCGACGCCGTGCGCGCGGTCGAGGCCACCGGTGACCCGGCGCTCGAGCAGTTGCGCCACGTGGCCGCGATCCTGCTCCGCTCGTGGCGCGACTCGCCTGACCTCGTGCGCGTGCTCGTGCGCGAGGTGGCGCGCAGCCCTCAACTCCAGGACCGGGTCGAGGAGATCGGCGAGATCTTCGACGCGATCCAGCGGATCGTGGAGCAGGGGCAGGCGGAGGGAAGCTTCCGCAGCGAGCTCGACGCCCGACTCGCGACCTGGATCTTCTACGGTGCGCTGGAGGAGCTGTTGACTGGCTGGGTGCTCGGCCAGCTGCCGGACGGGGACGAGGAGGTGGCGCGTGCCGAGCGAACGATCATCGACGTCGTCTGCGGTGGCATCGCCCGTACGGGCGCCCCGGCCCCAGCCTGAGGGCTCTACCCGCACCATCTGGACGCTCGGCTTCGGCGCGTTCGGCCTTGCCTTCTCGCTGACGACGACGGCTGCCTACCTGCCGCCACTCCTCGGCCGCTTCACCGATTCGACCACCCTGATCGCACTCGTTCTTGCGATGGAGGGCGTGTTCGCGCTGGCGCTGCCGGTCGTGATCGGCCCGTGGAGCGACACCTTCCACACGCCGCTCGGGCGCAGGCGGCCGTTTATGCTCGTGGCGCTCGGCCCGATCGGCTTCTGTCTTGCGTTGATCGCGTTCATGCCGAACCTGTGGACGACGGCCCTGCTCGTCTTCGCGTTCTTCTTCGCCTACTACGTCTACGAGCCGCCCTATCGCGGTCTCTACCCCGACTTGCTGCCCGAGCAGCTGTACGGCCGCGCGCAGGGTGTTCAGCACCTGTTGAGAGGGATCGCGCTCGGCACGGCGCTGATCGGTGGCGGTGTGCTCTATCACCTCTGGGAGCCGTGGCCCTTCCTCGTGGCGTCCGTCATCGTGACCGCCGCCTGCGCTGTGCCGATCCTCTTCGTGCGTGAGGACGGTGGCCACGGCCGGGTCTTCGCGGGCGTTCGAAGCTACGTCGCGCAGAGCTGGCGCGTCTTCCGTCGCGACGCCGACGTGCGGCGGTTCCTGATCGCGAACTCCGCCTGGGAAGGGGCCTTTGCAGGCGCGCGCACGTTCGTTGTCCTCTACATCACGGTCGGGCTCGGGCAGCCGCTCTCGGTGACGACGGCTGCGCTCGCGTCGGTTGCCGGCGGCTACATCGTGGCGGCGCTCGTCGCGGGCCGGCTCGGCGATCGATTCGGGCTCGGCCGGATCATCTTCCTCGCCTCGTTCGTCTACGGGATCGGGATGCTCCTCGGCGGCTTCGGTCGTACCTGGCACGAGTGGTACCTACCGGTCATCTTCGTCGTCGCGATCGCCGGCGGTGCAGTGATGACGCTCTCTTGGGGGCTGCTCTTCAAGTTGATGCCCGCCGAGGATCGGGGGGCGATCGCGGGCCTTGCGACGACGACGAAGGGGATCGGCCTGCTGATCGGACCGCTCCTCGCCGGCGCGTCGATCGACCTGCTCCAGGGGCCGCTCGGGTCGACGAAGGGCTACCAGGCTCTCTGGCCGGTCCTCGCGATCCCGATCCTGGCCGTGATCCCGCTCGTCGGGCGGCTTGCGCGCGCGGAGGAGCGTTAGCGACAGACGGGCTCGCCGGGCCGGAGGAGCGCGAAGCCCCAGACCTCGAGCTCGACGACGTAGAACGCCGTCGTTGTGCCGCGTAGCGGCAGGGTGAGCGCCTCGTACGACCCACAGGAGACACGCGTGAGGGGGCCGTACACGGCGGTGACTCGAGCGACGGGGTCGCCGATCGCCACGCCGCGGTTTGTGCTCCAGCCCTGCGGTGACCAGAGCGTGAAGAGCGCGCTGACCCGCCCGTTGCGGAACGTGACTCCGGCACCCTCGGGCTTGAAGGCGAAGTAATTGAAGTACCAGGTCGGGCGGGCGCACGAGCGGCAGGTGCCGTGGGCGCGGCCCCAGGCGCGCTCGACCTCGGCGCGTGTCGCTTCGAGCGAGAGCCCGCCGAGGCTCCGGCCGGGGACGACCTGCCCGGGTGAAGGGGGTGCGGCGGTCGCGGGTGCAGCCAGCCAGAGCGCGGCGGCGATTGCAGCGGCGAGACGCACTCCGGCAGCATAGGGCCGTGGAGTCGTTCAGCGTCTTCGACGGGGAGCTCGACCTCGAACGCGACCAGCGCCCGGGCGATGTCGTCTGCTTCCGCGAGGGGCCGGAGGGCGCGCGCCTGGTCGCTGGCTTTTTCCTCGTTCAGTAGCTGAAAACCGTCGCCGCCTCGTCGCCGATCCACTCCCAGAGCGGCGTCGCCCCCGCGAGCCGGGCGTTCCCGACCAGCTGCGCCTCGTCCAGCTTCTTCGAGTTGAAGCAGATCGGACAGACGAGCAGCTCGCCACCGCCGTCGGCGAATTGCTGGAAGAGACGCGCGAGCGGCGGGCAGCCCTCGCACGCGACCGCATCCGCAACGTTCGGTAGCGCAAGTCGGACCGCCTCCTTGGACAGGAACATCGCCACCTGCTTCCCCCGCTCGAGCGCTGCGCCGCCCACGAGGAACGCAACGGTCACCTTCTCCCCGTCCTCGAGGCCGGTGGACAGGTTGATCACAACTTTCGCCATCGTTCAGCTCCCTTCAGGTTTGAATGCCTTGACTGTGGTGCCGTGCGCGCCGAACTTGACCGCCTTCCGGCGCGTGTCCTCGAACTTGGAGCGGGCGTACGTGGCGACCAGGTTGCCGCTCTCGATCCGCTCGAAGCCGTGCCGTTCGAGTGTCTCCGCGTACTCTGCTTCCAGCAGAGCCCCGGCGATTCAGCCAGTCCAGAGGTCGATGTTGCGTCGTCCCTCCTCGCTCACCGGCCGCTGGATCGTGACATCGGCGACCTGGATGCGGCCGCCCGGCACGAGCACGCGGTGCAGCTCTGAGAAGACCGCATCCTTGTCGGGGACCAGGTCGATGACGCCGTTCGAGATCACGACATCGAAGCTCGCGTCATCGAAGGGGAGGCGCTCGGCCTCGCCCTCGGCGAATGTCGCGTAATCGATTCCGAGCTCGGCCGCTCCGGCCCGCGCCTTCGCGAGCATCTCCGGCGTCATGTCGATCCCCGTCACGGAGCCATCCGTCCCGACCATCTGCGCGGCTACGAGCGAGTCGAGCCCCGCGCCACAGCCGACGTCGAGCACGCGCTCCCCCGGCGCGAGCGCCCCGAGCGAGAACGGGTTTGCGACGCCGGCGAACGACTCCGCCGAGCCCTCGGGAACGCGTGCCAGCAACGCCTCGGGATAGCCGAGGTCGGCCGCCCACGCCCGCCCGGTCGGGAACATGAAGTCCCGCTCCGGCTCCTGCGAGACGGAGGCATAGGTCTTCCGGATCTCGCGCTTGAGCAGCTCGACGTCGACGCCCGTCACCGGTGGGCCGCCAGGATCGCCTTCCCGGAGAGTACGGCGCCGGCGACGAAGATTGCGGTTGCGAGGTAGATGAGGCCGAGGTGCCCGATCGTGGCGAAGCCGTAGGGGTAGTGAGCGGGGAGCGCGACGGCGAGGCCGAGCACGGGCGCGGCGACGGCGCCGACCCACGCCCACGCCAGGCCGCGGCGAACGCCGAACCAGGAGAGGAAGAGGACGGCGAGCCCCGTGGCGGCGATGAAGCCGGAGACGGCGATGTGCAGGTGCCCGATGTAGTCGTGCAGCGAGGGGCTGAACGCCTCGATCTGGGCGTTGTCGACACTGACCTGGTCAGGGCCGATCCCGAGCTCGAGGAAGCTGTCGGTGAAGTTGCGGCTGAAGAAGAGGACGGCGTAGCCGATGAAGCCGAGCGAGGCGAGGGCCATCAGGCCCGAGCCGTTTCGCAGCCCCGGCGATTCGGCGCCCGTGCGCGCCGTGGTGATCGTGGACATCTGTTCCTCTCTGGTCGAGTGACCTTCCACTGGCCAAGACGCTGCGCTACGGTGGGTTATTGCGCCCGGCAGCCGATGCAATAACGTCGTGACGCGCGACGTCTCCACTCCTGATGCGGACGCACGCGCTGACTCGTTCCGGCAGCTCGCCGAGAGCCAGCTGCCCCGCCTGTACGCGCTTGCGCGCCGACTCGCCGGTGACGAGGCCGAGGACGCCGTGCAGGATTGCCTGCTCAAGGCCTGCCGCGCCTTCGCCCGTCTCGAGCACGCCGCCGCCGGCCCGGCGTGGCTCACGAGCATCCTCGTCAACACGTGCCACGACCGACGCCGTGCCCGCTCCCGCCGCCCGGAGGAGGTCGGGGTCGACGACGTGGACGACTTCTCGCTCTTCCGCAGGATCGCGGACGAGGATCCGTTTCCGTACTCGGACTCTCTCCACCTCGACTTCCTGCACCAGTTCGGGCGCGAGGATGTCCGCGCCGTGCTCGCGTCGATCCCGGAGCTCTACCGCATGCCCATGCTCCTGACCTACGTCGAGGGCTACCACGCGAAGGAGGTGGCGCGCTTCCTCGACGCGCCGCTCGGCACGATCCTCGCGCGCCTCCATCGCGGCCGCAAGCTCTTCGAGCGGCGGCTCTGGGAGTACGCCGAGGAGCACGGCCTTCTGAAGGAGGGCGCGCGCCGATGATCACCTGCGCCGAGGCCGTCCGCCAGCTCTGGGCCTACCTGGACGGGGTCGTCGACGAGCCAAGCCGGGAGGCGATCGAGGAGCATCTCTCCTTTTGCCGCCGCTGCTGCGGTGAGGTCGAGTTCGCTGAGGAGTTGCGCGCCTTCCTTGCCGCCCAGGCGGCCGAGGAGCTGCCCGACGACGTCCGGGCACGGCTCACAGCCACGCTCGACGGTCTCGAGGAGGCGTCGTGACGCGCGACCTGCTCCACGCCGAGGACGTCCGCGACGTCGTCCGTAAGGCGTACGGCGCCCTCGACGGCGGTACCGCGGCCGTCGCGGCGAAGCTCTACAGCCCGGAGGAGCTGGCGCTCGTGCCTGCGGCCGCCGTCGATGGCGCGCTCGGCGTTGCGAACCATCTCCGCTACGCCGAGATCGAGCCGGGCGAGACGATCCTCGATCTCGGCTGCGGCGCCGGCATCGACACCGTGCTCGCGGCACACCGCACGGGGCCGGCAGGGCGCGTGCTCGCACTCGACTTCCTGCCGCAGATGCTGGAGCGCACCGCAGCGGCGGCCACCGCGGCAGGTCTTGCGAACGTCGAGACGATCGAGGGCGACATCGAGGCGATCCCGTTGCCCGACGCCAGCGTCGACCACATCGTCTCGAACGGTGTCATCAACCTCGCGCCGCGGAAGGCACGGGTGCTTGCGGAGTGCGCCCGGGTCCTGCGACCGGGCGGCAAGCTGACGGTCTCGGACCTGACCATCGACGACGAGCTGCCGCCGGAGATCCTCACCAACCCCGCCACCTGGGCCGGGTGAGTGGCCGGCGCCCTGACGGAGCGTGACTTCGTCGCGAAGCTCGAAAAGGCAGGATTCGAGCGAATCGAGGTGGTCAGCCGCGAGCCGCGCAGCGTCGACGACAGTGCCATGTACCCGCTCTTCACGGTCGAGGTGATCGACCTGATGCGGCGGCTGCTCACGCCCGAACACCAGGAGCGCGTGACGACCGCGGTGGTTCTCAAAGCCCGGCGTCCGTAAGAGAAGCTCTAGCGGAACGCGCTCTCGCCGGTCAGCGCCTGGCCGACGACGAGCGTGTGCACCTCGTGCGTGCCCTCGTAGGTGAGCACCGACTCGAGGTTGTTCATGTACCGGATCACCGGGTACTCGAGCGTGACGCCGTTGGCGCCGAGGATCGTGCGGGCGCTGCGCGCGACCTCGATCGCACCGCGGACGTTGCCCATCTTCCCGAGGCTGACGTGCTCCTGGCGCAGGGTGCCGTTGTCCTTCATCCGCCCGATGTGCAGCGCCACGAGGCCGGCCCGGTTCAGCTCGAGTGCCATCTCGGCGAGCTTCTGCTGCGTGAGCTGGTAGGCGGAGATCGGCTTGCCGAAGACGATCCGCTCCTTCGCGTAGCCGAGCGCCGCCTCGAAGCAGGCACGGCCCGCGCCGACGGCACCCCAGACGATCCCGTAGCGCGCCTCGTTCAGGCACGAGAGCGGCCCGCGCAGCGTATTGACCTCGGGGAACATGCTCTCCGAGGGCACGCGCACGTCGTCGAGCACGAGCTCCGAGGTCACCGAGGCCCGCAGCGAGAGCTTCTTGTGGATCTCCGGGGCGGTGAAGCCCTTCGTCCCCTGCTCGACCAGGAAGCCGCGGATCTCGCCCTCGTCGGTGCGCGCCCAGACGGTCGCGACGTCGGCGATCGTGCCGTTCGTGATCCACATCTTCGCCCCGTTCAGGATCCAGTCGGAGCCGTCGCGGCGCGCGTGCGTGTGCATCGAACCCGGGTCGGAGCCGGCGTCCGGCTCGGTCAGCCCGAAGCAGCCGATTGCCTCACCGGTGTGCATGACGGGCAGCCAGCGCTCCTTCTGCTCCTCGGAGCCCCAGCGCCAAATCGAGTACATCGCGAGCGAGCCCTGGACGGAGACCGCGCTGCGGATCCCCGAATCGCCCGCCTCGAGCTCGAGACAAGTCAGGCCGTAGGCGACTGCGCTCGCGCCCGGAAGCCCGTAGCCTTCGAGGTGCATCCCGAAGAGGCCAAGCTTGCCGAGCTCACCGAACAGTTCCCGAGGCAGGATCCCCTGTTCGAACCAGTCCCCGACCTCGGGGAGCACCTGCTCGCGCACGAAGGCGCGCACGGTGTCGCGGATCGCTTTCTCCTCGTCGTCGAGGAGCGAGTCGAGGCCGAGAAAGTCGAGCGGATCGAGAGCAGCCTGTGGGGTTGCCGTGGTCACCCGTCGAAGCGTAGAGAAAAGCTGCCTCAGGGCGCGGCGGCGGTGTCGGGTGGCGCGGACGTGGCTGTCACCGTCGCCTGCGCCTTCTTGCCGGTCGCGTTCGTGGCGCGCGCGGTGAGCACATGCGGGCCGGCGGTCTCCGCGTCCGCGTTCCAGCCGAAGGTGTAGGGCGCCGCTACGTCGGTCCCGCGGACCGCTCCGTCGACCAGGAACTCGACCCGTGCTGCCTTCCCCTTCACCTCGACGCGCCAGACGGCGAGCCCGCTCACGACCTGACCGTCGGTGAGCGACTGGCCGGCGATCGTGAGCAACGGGCCGACGCGCTGGCTGGGCCGGCCGGTCACGAGTGGGATCCGGCGGTTCGTGACCCGGCCGTCGACCGAACGCGCCGTCAGCAGCAGCACGTGGCGGCCGGGCGTTGCCTTGCGCGCGTCCCAGCGGAACACGTACGGGGCGCGCCGGTCGAGGAAGAGCCGCCGGCCGTCGACACGCAACGCGACGGTGTCGGCCCTCGCGGCCCACACGCGGGCCTGGACACGGATCACGTCGAAGCGCCGCGTCCAGGGCCGAACACCCGCCGTCGTCAGGGCGAAGCGACGGTTCCGGACGCCGATCGTCGTCCTCGCGACAGCTCGACGCCCCTGCGCGCCGAACGCGCGCACTTCGAAGGCATGGCGGCCGTTGTCGAGCGTGACCGTGTTCAGCCCGCGCCCGCGCAGGAACGAGAACGGGGCCGTGGCGTCCTTCCAGAGGACGCGCCCGTCGACGACGAACTCGACGCGGGAGACGCCCGTGCCCGCGCGAGCGCTCCACGGCACGATCCCGCGTGCGACCCGACCGGGGAGTAGGGAGGTGACCTTCAGGGGCGGCAACGGGTGTACGAAGCCTCGAATCAACGCCAGGTAGCGCGGCCAGTCCCAGTGCGGGCCCGGGTCGGTGTGGTGGCTCGAGCCTCCGAGGCCGCCGCCAGGCGCCGGCACTTCGGCATGCCCGATCACGTGCTCGCGGTCGATCGGCATCAGCGAGCGGCTTGCGAGCCACGCGACGAGCCGCGCCGAGCGGCGGTACTGGGCGTC
>JBKJML010000100.1:0-4873 GCA_046596415.1 Gaiellaceae bacterium
CGTGGTCGGGAAACTCCCGATATCGCCGTTGAGCGTGGTCGGCCCTGTGTTGGTGATACCCGAGCCGGCCAGGACCGCGAAACTATCCGCGGTTCCAAGCGGCACGGCCGTCGCTGCCGCTGTGGCGCCGCCGACGAGCGTGACGAGCATCCCGGCCGCAAACAGCGCGCCCAGGGCTGTCGCCGACGTGGCGCGCGAACGAAGACGTCCGACGCCACGGCGACGCTTGAGAAACGAAAAGGTCATGTTGGCTTCCCTCCATATGAGCTACTGTCACCGACCAAAACGATGGCGCGGTCGTCGTGCTCCGACCTGCTCTGCTGAGGGCGGACCCGTTGCGATGGCCAGTGCTTGTGGCCCCCACTGCTGCAACACTGCGTCGCTGGATCGAGACGCTGTACTGACAAACGGTAACACTGTTCTACCCCGCATTGTAGCGTTGCAAACTAGGTTTCCTCCGTGCACCCCTAGAGCTGAGGCTCGACGGCCGGCGGCAGCAGCAGCAACACGTGGCTGTCGACGATTGCGCCTGCGACGTCGGCGATCCGGCGGCCGGTGCGCTGAGAGTGGTCGCGCAGCAGCTCGAACGACCTGTTCGCGTCGATCGCGTGCCGGGCCATCAGGATCCCCTTCGCCTGCTCGATCACCGCCCGCCGCCCGAAAGCGCCCTGCAGGTTGTGGTACTCGGTGAAGCGCTGCAACGTGCGTCGATCGCGCTCTGCAGCTCCTCGGGAGTGGTATCGACGAGGTAGGCGAACACGCCGCGCTTGGCGGCCTCGCGGACATACGCGGGATCCTCGGTCGCGAGCAGCGCAATCACCGGACAACTCGATTCGCGAACGATCTGCTCGATCAGCTGGAGCGCGTGGTCGGACGAGAGACCGAGCCCGACGAGCGCAACGTCAGGCCGCTCCCGGACGGTCACGGCTGCGACCGCCTCGACATTGACCTCGCGCGCGATCACCTCGTGCCCGAGCCCGGTGACGACCTGCGCGAGCAATTCGAGCCGATCTCGTCGCTCGTTCGCGATCAGTACGCGCAGGTGCTTGAGGTCGTCCACCATGGCCGTTGGTGGGGCCGACGGAAGTGCCGACCCCGCGTGCGCGCGAGTGCAGCGATTGCGCTCGGAAAGCGCTATGCTCGCCTCGCGAGCGTCGAACGCGTATCGGCGTCGGCGACGTATTGCGCAGTCCCTAAACAGCTGGCCTGCGAACGTTCCGCCCTCAGCAAGCAGGCCGGAGAAGCAACGACTCAGCTGGTTCTGGAGTCGGGGTCCGGGTCGAGCGAGGGACGATCGAGATGGCGACCGCTGTTGCAGCACCGGCGACACCGGCGAGCTCGACCGCCCCGGCGCGCGTGCTGGTGGTGGACGACGACGCGTCGATGCGTCTGCTCTGCGCGATCAGCCTGCAGCGCGAAGGACACGTCGTCGTCGAAGCACCCGATGTCCTGACGGCGCTCGCTCGCGCGCGCGCCGAGGCGGTCGACCTCATCCTCACCGACGTCTCGATGCCCGGGCTCGACGGCTTCAAGCTGGCCGAGGAGCTCCGCCGGGACGAGCGCACCCGGACGATCCCGGTTGTGTTCATCAGCGGCGAGGCAGCGCCAGGCAATGAAGCCCGCGCTCGCGCACTCGGAGCGCTCGCCTATCTGACAAAACCGTTCGACCCCGCTGCTCTCGCGGCGGTGGCCGAAAGCGCGCTCGCCTAAGGCTTCGATCGCGAAGGTCGCCGCGCGAGGCACAATGCCCTCCTGCGCATCCTCGCTGCCTTAGCCCTGGTCGCTGCGGCCCTGTCGGGCCCCGCTTCGAGCGCGCCGCCCAGGTTTGTCGGCACGACGTCGCCCCTCGACGCCGCGCAACAGGACCGGATGACCGGTGTCTCGTGGCACCGCGGCTGTCCGGTGCCGCTGGCGGACCTGCGCCTGCTCGCACTCACCTACCACGGCTTCGACGGCAAGCCGCACACGGGTCGACTCATCGTGCATCACGAGGTGGCAACGACGATCATCGGCGTCTTCCGGCGCCTCTACGCGGAGCGCTTCCCGATCCGGCGCATGCGCCCGGTCGAGGCCTACGGCGGCGCGGACTTCCGCTCGATCGAGGCGGACAACACGTCGGCGTTCAACTGCCGCCGCGTCGACGGCACCGCGCGCTGGTCGAATCACGCCTCTGGCCGCGCGATCGACGTGAACCCGATCGAGAACCCGTACGTCACCGCCCGTGGGACGACCTCGCACCCTGCGAGCCGCCCGTACGTCGACCGCCGGCGCGTCCGCCCCGGAATGGCGACGCGCGACAGCGCTCTCGTCCGGGCGTTTCGTGGCGTCGGCTGGGGTTGGGGTGGCGACTGGCGCGGCACGCGCGACTACCAGCACTTCTCGGCGAACGGGCGCTAGCTTTCGTCGTCGGAGCGACGCACGACCCGCCAGTCGAGCGACGGCGGACCGTCGCGGGCGTCCTCGGGCGGCGGCTTGCGATGACGGCGGCGCAGGTTGCGCAGCCACGGCACGGCGACGTAGGCGCCGGCAATGAACGCTGCGCCCGGGAGCGCCTGCCGAAAGGAGAGGTCGTCGCGCAGCCAGACTGCAGCGACGGCGAACACTGTCGTCCAGGCGACCCAGCTGGCCAGGCGCCGCGCGCGCACGGCTAGCTCCCGCCCCCCGGCTGGACGAGCCCGGACTCGTACGCGTAAACGACCGCCTGGACACGGTCACGGAGGCCGAGCTTCATCAGGATCTGGCCAACGTGCGTCTTCACCGTCGACTCACTGACGAACAGGTCGCGTGCAAGCTCGGCGTTCGACAGGCCACGTGCGATCTTGCCGAGCACCTCGAGCTCGCGTGCGGTCAGCTCGTCCAGCTCGCTCGGCGGCCCCTGGGAGACCGGAGCAGCGGGGTGGCGGATGAACTCCTCGATCACGCGCTTCGTGAGCGACGGCGAGAGGAGGGCGTCACCGGCGGCGACGACGCGGATCGCGGCGACGAGCTGCTCGGGCGGCGCGTGCTTGAGCAGGAAGCCGCTGGCGCCGGCGCGTAGCGCCTCGTAGACGTACTCGTCGAGCTCGAGGGTGGTCAGGATCAAGACCCGAGGGCCGCCCGCGGTTCCGTCGAGCAGACGCCGGGTCGCCTCGAGGCCGTCGAGAATCGGCATCCGGATGTCCATCAGCACAACATCCGGCTTCAGCTCGAGCGCCGCCTTGACCGCCTCGAGCCCGTTGTCCGCCTCACCGACGATCTCGATCTCCGGCTCCGCTTCCAGGATCACGCGAAAGCCGGCCCGCACGAGCTCCTGGTCGTCGGCGATCAGGATCCGGATCACTGACGCGATCCTGACAGGAGCGCTGCGCCTAGGTGGCGGCGGCGAAGCGGACCAGAGCGTCGACGACGCCCTTCAGCCGCCGCCCCTCGTCCGTGAGCGTGTACTCGACCCGCGGCGGCCGTGCGTCGTGGACGCGGCGGGCGATCAACCCCGCTTCCTCGAGCTCGGTGAGCCGCTGGACGAGCGTACGCGGCGGGATCTCCCCCACCGCCTGCCGAAACTCGTTGAACCGGATCGCCCCCTCATAGGACGCGTAGAGGACGGAAACCGTCCAGCGCCGCTCGAGGAGGCCCGCCGCACGGCGGACCTCCTCGGGCACCGGGGTGCAGCGCTTACACCGCATGCAGCTTCGGCGCAGGCTCGAGCGCCAGCTCGAGCACCTCGCCGAGCGACATGACCGGGTGGAACGTCATCTCGTCGCGGACGTTCTCCGGCACGTCGTCCAGGTCCTGGCGGTTGCGTTCCGGGATGATCACGTCGGTCAGCCCCGCTGCGTGGGCGGCGAGCACCTTCTGCTTCAGCCCGCCGATCGGCAACACACGGCCCTGCAGCGTCACCTCGCCGGTCATCCCGACCGTGTGCTTGACCGGCCGGCCGGAGAGGAGCGATGCGAGTGCCGTCGCCATCGTGATGCCCGCGCTCGGGCCGTCCTTCGGGATCGCGCCGGCCGGCACGTGGACGTGGAACGCGCGCGATTCGAAGTCGGTGTCGTCCACCCCGAGCTCACCCGCGTGCGAGCGCAGATAGGAGAGAGCGATCTGCGCCGACTCCTTCATCACGTCACCGAGCTGGCCGGTCAGGACGAGCTTCTCGCCGCCCTTCATCGAGGTGGCCTCGACGAAGAGGACGTCGCCGCCGGTGCCGGTGACTGCGAGGCCGGTGGCCACACCCGGAACCGCGGTCCGCTCCGCTGCCTCGCGGTAGAACCGCTGCCGGCCGAGCGCGTCGCGCAGCACCTCGTCGTCGACGACGACCGGCGTCTCGGCGGTACCCGAGGCGACCTTCGTCGCCGTCTTACGGAGGATCTTGCCGAGCTCCCGCTCGAGCTGGCGAACGCCGGCCTCGCGGGTGTAGTCGGAGACGACGATCTCCAACAGCTCGTCGGAGACGGCCACCTCCTCCACATGCAGGCCGTTGCGCTCCAGCTGCCGCGGCCAGAGATAGCCACGGGCGATCGCGACCTTCTCGTCGGTCGTGTAGCCGTCGAAGCGGATCACCTCCATGCGGTCGTAGAGCGGCCCCGGGATCGAGTCGGCGACGTTGGCCGTCGCGATGAAAACAACCTGCGAGAGGTCGACCTCGACGTCGAGGTAGTGGTCGCGGAACGAGTGGTTCTGGGCTGGGTCTAGGACCTCCAGTAGCGCTGCCGACGGGTCGCCGCGCCAGTCGGCGCCGGCCTTGTCGACCTCGGCGAGGAGAATCACCGGGTTCATCGTCCCGGCGGCGCGAAGGGCGCGAACGAGCCGCCCCGGCAAGGCGCCGATGTAGGTGCGCCGGTGACCGCGGATCTCGGCCTCGTCGCGGACGCCGCCGAGCGACATCCGCACGAACTCG
>JBKJML010000093.1:0-3270 GCA_046596415.1 Gaiellaceae bacterium
ATCGGCGGCCTGATCTGCTGGGAGAACTACATGCCGCTCGCGCGCTTCTCGCTCTACGAGAGCGGCGTCGAGATCTACATCGCCTCGACTGCGGACGACGGCGACGCGTGGCAGGCGACGCTCGTCCACATCGCGCGTGAGTCGCGGGCGTTCGTCGTCGCCCCGGCCCATTTTCAGCGAGCCTCGGCCTACCCGGACGACTTCCCGCTCCGCGCCGAGCTCGAGGGGCACGACCTGCTCGGCCGCGGCGGCAGCGCGATCCTCGACCCGGGTGGTGCCTATCTCGCAGGGCCGCTCTACGGCGAGGAGGGGATCCTCTACGCCGAGCTCGACCCGGCCCGCCTCCACGCCGAGCGCCAGCGCTTCGACCCGGCCGGCCACTATCACCGGCCCGACGTGCTCAGCCTTACCGTGACGCCGCTCGCCTGAGCACCCGCGCGTCGCCGACGCGACGAGTGATCCCGTCGGCGTCGAACCGTTCGAGCAGAAGCTGGGCGTCGCGCCGCCCGCAGCCGGCGAGGGTGCGGAAGCGGCCGAGTGAGATCTGCCCCGCAGCCCCGCACTCGGCGAGCAGGAGCGCGAGCGCGGCGTCGTAGGCGGCGCGAGAGACCGCGTACCCGTCTCCGAGCCGGACGAGGCTGCCTGCCGACTCGAGGAACCGGGCGAGCTCGCGGTCGTCCACCTTCAGCGCCGCCGGACGGGCGGCAGCGAGCGCCGCCTCGAGCTCCGCGCCGGCGGCAGTTCGCTCGCCGAGCGCCGCCGACGAGCCCGGGGTGTAGAGCCGCGAGCCGCGCCTTTCCAACCCGAGCAGTGGCACGATGTCCGCCGCCCACGGCTCCACTGGCGGGTCGATGCCGGGATCGAGCGGGTCGGCCCCTGCGAGCCGCGCTGCAAGCGATTTCCGAAGCTCGTCGAGCCAGGCCTTCGAGAACACCCATTCGCCGGCCCGCTCGACACCCGAAAGCTCCCCGTCCACCAAGTGGCTCAGGGCCACAAGGCGGATCGGGGCGTGGATCGTGGCGGCGATCTCACCCCGCTCGAGCAGAGCGAAGCGCTCCGGGTCGTTGTGGCGTGGCGGGTGCGGGTCGAGCACGACCCCGCCGCCGACCGTCGTCTCTCGGCGCAGCACGACCCGGTCACCGCGAGCGGCGACAAGGGGCGAATCGAGCCGAAGCTGGGCGTACCCGTCCACGCGCGCGACGCGAGCGGGGACCGCCGCCGTCCCGTGATGAACGGTGACGCGCTTCCCGATCTCCTCCAGTTCCTCGAGCGCGATGTCGAGGCGGTAGCTCGGCGCGAAGGCACCGGGTGTGACGAGCACGTCGCCGCGCCGTACCTGCTGCCGCTCGATTCCGGGCAGCGCGACCGCGACGCGTTGTCCGGCCTCGGCCCGTTCCACCGGCGCGTCGTGAACCTGGACGCTCCGGGCGCGCACCTCGATCCCGGCCGGCTCGACGCGGAGCGTGTCGCCCTCGCCGATCGTCCCCGACCAGAGCGTGCCGGTGACGACGGTGCCGATTCCGCGCAGCGAGAACGAGCGGTCGACATGCAGCCGCGCCGCAGAACCAACCTTGTGGCTCTGAGCCACTTGGCTTGCGGCGCGCGCTAGCGCGGCGCGGAGCTCGTCGAGTCCCGCACCTGTCTTCGCGCTGACGGCGACCGCCTCGGCGGGCACGAGCTCGCGTGCCTCCGCGAGTGCGAGCTCGAGTGTCTCCTCGTCGACCGCATCGGCCTTCGTGACCGCGGCGACGCCGATTTCGACGCCGAGCAGGCGCAGGATCGCCAGGTGCTCGTGGGTCTGTCGCCGGGCGCCCTCGGCCGCGTCGATCACGAGCAGGTAGAGGTCGACGCCCGTGGCGCCGGCCACCATCGCGCGGACGAAGCGCTCGTGGCCGGGCACGTCGATCAGCGAGAGCGTGCGGCCGTCGGGCAGCTCGAGCGGCGCGTAACCGAGGTCGATCGAGATGCCGCGCTCGCGCTCCTGCGGCAACCGGTCGGTGTCGCGCCCGGTGAGTGCGCGGACGAGCGTCGTCTTGCCGTGGTCGACGTGCCCGGCAGTGGCTAGAGCGAGCGGCATGCGGCGACCGCGGCCGCGACCTCGGTCAGATCCTCGTCCCGCAACGTCCGGCAGTCGAGCAACGTGCGCCCGTCTCGCACCAACGCGATGACCGGTGGGTCGGCGCTCCGCAAGGGAGCCGCGAGCTCCTCCTCGACGGCGCAGGCGAAGCTCGGCAGCTCGGCGAGCGGCAGCGCGCCCCCGCCGAAGCGGGCGGTCGTCTCCTCGACCTCGCCGCCGACGAGCGCGGCGAGCCGCTCTGCCCGCTCGCGCACCGCAGTCGCCGGCTCGTGCAGGAGGGCGAGCGCGGGAATCTCGCGTCGCGCCCGCTCGGGATCGAGGTGCAGGCGGAGCGTTCCCTCGAGCGCTGCGAGCGAGAGCTTGTCCGCCCGCAGCGCGCGCTGGAGCGGATGGCGGCGCAGGCGCTCGACGAGGTCGGCGCGGCCGACCACGATGCCTGCCTGCGGGCCGCCGAGCAGCTTGTCGCCGGAGAAGCAGACCAGGTCGGCGCCGCCGGCGAGGCTCGCGGTGACGGTCGGCTCTCCCTCCACCTCGACGAGCGAGCCCGAGCCCAGGTCGTCGACGAGCGGCAACCCGTGACGCGAGGCGACGGCGGCGAGCTCGGCGAGCCGCGGCTGCTCGGTGAAGCTGACGACGCGGAAGTTGGACTGGTGCACGCGCAGGAGCAGTGCGGTCTCGGGGCCGACGGCGTTGTCGTAGTCGGCGGCTCGGGTGCGGTTCGTCGTTCCGACCTCTCGCAGCACGGCGCCCGAGCGTGAGAGCACGTCGGGGATCCGGAAGCCGTCGCCGATCTCGACCAGCTCGCCACGGGAGACGAGCACCTCGCGCCCCTCGGCGAGGGCGGCAAGCGCAAGCAGCACGGCGGCGGCGTTGTTGTTGACGACGAGCGCCGCCTCGGCGCCCGTCAGCTCGCGCAGCAGCGGGGCGACGTGATCCTGCCGCGAGCCCCGCGTCCCGGCCGCGAGGTCGTATTCGAGGTTCGACCAGCCGCGCGCGGCCTCGACGACGCGCTCGATCGCGGCGGCGGCGAGTGGGGCCCGGCCGAGATTCGTGTGTGCGATCACGCCGGTCGCGTTCAGTACCCGCCGGCGAGCGCCCGGCGCTGCGGCGGGTACTGAACGCGACCGGCGTGATCGCACACACGAATCTCGGCCGGGCCCCACTCGCCGCCGCTGCGATCGAGCGCGTCGTCG
>JBKJML010000219.1:0-5284 GCA_046596415.1 Gaiellaceae bacterium
GCGACGTCGGTGAGGGCGGAGCCCGAGTACGCGACCGTGACGTTGTCGCCGTTCAGGACGGCGGAGGCGAGGGTCAGCGTGACGTTCGAGCCGGCGACCGAGGTGTTCGTCACCGAGCGGCCGGAGCCGTTGACGCTCACCGTGTAGTTCGCGTTCGTCGGCGCGCCCGCGAGCGTCTCGCCGTAGGCGATCGTCAGCGTGGCGCCGTTGACGCCGCGTGAGGAGACGGACGGCGCGACCGTGTCATAGGTGAAGCCGGAGCTCGTGACGGGGCTCTGGACGTTTGTCGCGGCGTCGGTCGAGCGGGAGAAGACGGTATAGCCGCCGTCGGCAGGCAGCTTCGCGGCCGGGAAGGTGTAGCTCCACGAGGCGGTGCCCGTCGCGGCGAACCAGAGCTGGACGGCGCTCGAGAAGGAGCCGGCCCCGGCCGCTGCGGCCGGATCCCAGTAGAGGCCGCCGACGGTGCGCTGGATCGAGAGGTCGACCGAGGAGAGGCCGGCGCCGCCCGTGTCGGCGGCAGTACCCGAGAGGGTGCCGCTCCACGTGGCGGTGCGATACGTCGAGCCGTTGGCCGGGAAGGTGACGGCGGAGGTGGGCGTGGCGGTGTCGACGAGGAAGCTGCGCGGGCTGCCGGGCGTCCAGGCGGAGGTGCCCGCGTTCGAGTCCTCGTTCTGAGCCTGCCAGTAATAGGTCGTGCCGCTGACAAGTGCGAGGCCGCTGTAGGTGGCGTTGCCGGTCGCGCCGACGGCGAGGCCGGCGGCGGAGCTGAAGCTGGAGCGGACGCTCGAGCAGGCGGAGTCGTTGCAGACGCGGAAGTCGACCTGGCCGGTGGTCTGGGTGTCGGGGTCGGAGAAGACACCCGAGAAGGCGGGGGTGAGCGTGCTGGAGCGGATCGCGTCGGCGGGTGAGAGCGAGCTCGGTTCGTTCGGGGTGGCGTTCGCGGTCGAGTTCGTGACCGCGGCTGCGCCGAAGGTGGCGGCCTGGTTGCCGGTCGGGACGGCGACGTCGGTGAGCGCCGTGCCCGAGTAGGCGACCGTGACGACGTCGCGGTTCTGGACGGCCGAGGCGAGGGTGAGGGTGGAGTTCGTGGTGGCGACGGCGACGTTCGTGACGGAGCGGCCGGAGCCGTTGACGGTGACGGTGTAGTTCCCCGTCGTGGGCGCCCCGGCGAGGGTCTCGTTGTAGGCGAGCACGAGCGAGGCGCCGTTGACGGTCCGCGTGCTGACGGTCGGGGCGCTCGTGTCGGCGACGAACGAGCGGGGGCTGGCGGGCGTCCAGCCGCTGACGCCGGCGTCCTGGTCGGTCGACTGCGACTGCCAGTAATAGGTGGTGCCGTCGACGAGTGCGAGGCCGCTGTAGGTGGCGTTGCCGGTTGCGTTGTTGGCGAGCCCGGCGGCGGAGTTGAAGCTGGAGCGGACGCTCGAGCAGGTCGAGTCGTTGCAGACGCGGAAGTTGACCGTGCCGGTGCTCTGGGTGTCGGGGTCGGAGAAGACACCGGAGAAGGCGGGGGTGAGCGTGCTGGAGCGGATCGCGTCGGCGGGCGAGAGCGAGCTCGGTACGTTCGGCGTCGCGTTCGCGGTCGAGTTCGTGACCGCGGCGGCGGCGAAGTTGGCCGCGAGGTTGAGCCCGTCGTCCTCCACCTTGTTCGTGCCGCCCGTGTAGGCGACGGTGACGACGTCGCGGTTCTGGACGGCGGAGGCGAGGGTGAGAGTGACGTTCGATCCGGAGATGCCGACGGTGGAGACGCCTCGGGAGACGCCGTTGACGAGAACCGCGTAGTCGCCGGCGGCAGGCACCGACGAGGTGTCCGTGTCAAGCGTGTCGTCGTAGCCGATCGTCAGTGTCGAGCCGTTGACCGCCCGTGACGTGGCGGCCGGGACGACGTCGTCGGCGACGGGATGCCCGATCAGCGAGATGCCGTCGTTGACCGAGAGCGCGACGGTGCGGCCCGCGTTGTTGCCGGCCGTGTAGCCCGTGGTCATGTGGTTCCAGACCTGCACCCAGATCGTCTGGTTCGCGGCGAGCGAGAACGCCGGGACGGAGACCGTGACCGTGTCGGTCGTCGGCGTCGCGGTGAGGATGTTCGTGGCACCGTCGGTGGGCGCGACGAGCAGATCGCCGGTCGGGGCGGCGCGCGTGTACTGCGTGGTGCAGTTCGTGCAGCCGAAGGTCTGGCTCGGCGCGGTACCGCTCAGGGTGCCGCGCCACATGGCGACGGTGTACTTGGCCACGCCGCCGTTCGTGCCGCCGTTCGTCGACTTGAGTGTGAACGTCCAGTTGCCGGCGACGAAGCCGGTTGAGCCTGGGGTGACGTCGACGATCCAGCCGGTGGTCGTCGGGGTCGTGGAGGCCGAGGCGGCGACGGTGGCGTTGGCGGCGACGCCAGGAAGAAACGCCGCGTAGCCTGTGGTAGCGAGCGCGATCCTCGTCGAGGTGATCACGTTTGCGGCGGCGGGCGCGGTGGTGAGGAGGCGCCAGTCACCTGCGGCCGTCGTGTTGCCGCCGGTGGTGCTCGAGAAGTAGAGCGGCGTCGGATAGTTGGCGGCCGGGTCGATCACGTACGGCAGCGGCAGCTTGGCGTCGTCGAGGCGCAGTTCGAGCCACGTGCCGGCGGCGGCTGGGCGCAGCGACCAGGTCGCGTGGGCGGGGGTGACGACCTTGCCGGCGGGGGTCAGGATCTCGACCGGAGAAATGCGAAGGCCGACGTCTCCTGCGCCGGCCGCGAGCGACACCGATCCGTCCGAGTCAAGTCGAGGCTTCAGTCGCTGCGTCTCGAGCAGCCAACGCCAGGTCTTCTCCCCCTGCCGCTTCGTGACGGTGGCGTAGAGCTCGGTCTTGTCGGGGCCGACCACGATCGACTCGGAGCCGAACGAGGTGGCGCGGACGGCGCCGCCGTCGTAGCGCTTCCAGGTGCCGGTCTCGTCGCCGGCGAGATCGAGGGCGACGCGGCCTCGCTCGACGCGGTAGCCGCCCTGGTCGATCTGGACGTTGACGCCGCGCTTCGGGGTTCGCGTCAGCGGTGCGTTCGGTGCGGCCTTGCCGAGCTCGCCGGCCAGGAACGACGGGACGGGCGCTCGCAGAGGCGCGTGGCCGCCGCGCTGGGTGGTGACCACGAGCGCGGCTGAGACGGAGGCGAGGAGGGCAAGCGGCAGGAGCACCCGGAGAACGGGTCGGGACACCCGGCCCGTGGGCCGAACAGGATGGTGCCGCAGGTGCGTTTCGCTTGACACTGTGTTCGCTCAGCCGTTCACTCACGCGCGCGGAAATGCGTGCGCACCCAAGATGTCGGCTTCCAGACCCCTCGAACTTGAGTGATTTTAGCAGTTGAAAGTGAGAATCGGCCCCGAAGTTCACCCTTTTGAGGGCGAGGTTTCGCCACCTTCGGACCGTCTGTAGAGCTAACGGCGTTACCCCGCTCGAAGGTACGGCGAGTGGGGTGATCAGCTGCCCGGGAAGAGCCGAGGGCTCGCGGCCCGGAAACCGGTGTCAGAAACGACGGGCGTGAGCGCCGTTCGCGAGCCGTCGAGATCGACGACGCCCGCTCCGCTGGAAGCATCTACCATAACCCTCAAGTAGAGGGTGAGAATCGACGTGTGTCAGCCTCAGGAGGACGGCCCGGCCGTCGCTGCCGCGGGCGGCGGCTAACGCGGAACGAGCGTCTGGAGCAGCGCCGAGACGACAGCCCCGGACGCGGGCTTCAGGACGACGAGCGTCGCGCCTGCACGGCGGGCCTCGGCGGCCTTCGTCTTGCTCTTCGTGACGACGAGGATGCGGAGCTCCGGGAAGACCTGGCGCAGGCCCGCGACGAGCGAGACGTGCTGCTGGTCGAGGTCGACGACGACGGCCTCGACGAACCACGCCTTGATACCGGTCGCCCAGAGGGCGTCGGAGGCGGCGAACGCGTTGACCTTGTACTTGGCCGGGAGCTTGAGGGTCTCGAGCTCGTCGCCCTTCAGGACGACGACGCCGGCCGCCTTGGAACGTGGGGTGAACGGGCTGGTCGGCTTGGTCGCGAGGAGGCGGATCTTCGCTGTCCGGCCGATTGTCGTCCCGCGTGCGGTCGCGCGGAGCTGGAGCCTGTACTCGCCGGCCACGAGCTCCAGTGCCCGCGGGATCGGGAGACGCAGGATCGTGCTGCCGGCACGCACCCGCTTGATCGTCCACTTGACGTCGGTCGGCTGCCCCTGCGGATCGACCAGGACGCCCGTGAGCGAGGACTGCACGGCGAGCTGCACCTGCACCGCGACGTAGTGGCGCGTGTCGAGCCAGATGCGTTTCGCGCTCGCGATGCGCATGACCTGCGTCGCCTGGCTGCCCTGGCCGAGGAGGCCGAAGAAGGTCAGGTGGCGCGTCACGATGTGCACGGTGCCGGCGCCGTCGCGGAAGTAGCCGTCCTGCTGGGTGGCCGGAAGGTCGTGCGAGGTCAGCAGCGGGAGCGGCCGCCAGACGATGCCGTCGGGCGAAACGGCCGGGGTGAGCGTTGCGCTGGCGTTCGGGAACTCGACGTCGAGCGGCGTGTTGAACTGCGTGAGCCGCGCGTTGTCGCTGATCCGGGTGACCGTCACCTCGAGCACGCGGCTTCCGTCCGTGAAGATCTGCGGGTTCGGGGTGCTGCCGGTCGGGATCGGGTCGCTGCGCAGGACGACCGCGTCGCTGAACGTGGTGCCGCTCCAGGAGACGGACGAGAGGCCGTCGGAGGAGCGCAGCGTCTCGGCCTCGCCGGGGCCGGTGTGGATCTCGGCCGGCGGCGGGTCGTTGGCGGGCGTCTGCGGCGCGCCCGCGGCGGCCGGCGTGAAGATGGTGAAGAAGCTGCGGGTCGTGACGGGGCTCGAGCCGCCGTCGCTGATCCGCGAGCGGATCGTGTAGAGGCCGGGGGTGGTGGTCTGGAAGCTGCGCGCGACGTTCGTCCCGAAGGCCGGGTCGAGCGTGACGATCGCGCCGCTCGGCAGCTCGACGGTGATCGACTGCCACTCGACCGACTTGTTCGCGGTGAGCGTGATCAGGTTGACCGAGGTGATCGTCGAGCCGTCGGCGGGGGAGACGTTCGTGATCGCCGGCGGGGCGCTGCCGCCACCGCCGCCGCCGCTGGAGGGCGGAGGAGCGGGAGTGTTGTTCGTGACGGCCTGGCCGGAGAACGGCGCGGCGTTGTTGCCGACGCCGTCCTTGACCGGGCTCGAGCCGACGGTGTAGCTCGCGGTGACCGTGGTGCCGTTCGCCGCGGCGCTCGCGAGCGTCAGCGTGACGACGGCGCCGGAGACGCCGATCGCGGGCGGGGCGGCCTGGG
>JBKJML010000088.1:0-10402 GCA_046596415.1 Gaiellaceae bacterium
CGCACCTCGTCGGCGAGAACCGGGACGTGATCAGTCGCGCTTCTGTGCAAGACGTTCGGCAGCATGCTCTGCGCTCCCTTCGACGTCGGTGAGGCGGGTCCCCCACGTTGTGCGATCCCAAATCTCGAGGTGGTCGTGCACGCCTGCGATGACGACGTCTCGGTCGAGAGTGGCGTGCCGGGCGAGGGCCGGCGGGACGAGCACGCGCCCCTGGCCGTCGAGGTCGGTGTCGGAGGCAGCGGAGAAGAAGAACCGCTTCAGGTCTCGCGCCTCCTTCGAGAACGGGTCGAGCGGTGCGAGCCGTCCCTCGACGAGCGTCTCCCAGTCGCGGCGCGCGTAGACGTCGAGGCAGTCGTCGAGCCCGCGGGTCAGCACGACGCCGCCTTTGAGGGCGTCGCGGAACTTGGCCGGCAGGGTGAGCCGGTGCTTGTCGTCGATTGTGTGCTCGTACTCGCCGAAGAACATGCTCTCACGCCTTCTCGAATTCCCACTTCACCCCACTATAAACCACGATCACCCACTTAGCAAGAGCTAAGCCCCACTTTCGAGCAGGACTTCGATGGCCGCCGGAGGCGTGTCCGAGGGACAGTCCCTCGGACAGGGCTGATGGCGACAGGAGTTAGAAGCTCTAACGGAACGACGCCTCGCGCCGCCGAGCGTGCCGCCGGCGGCACAGCGCTTCATTCCGTTAGAGCTTCTTAGGCGCCGGGGTCGACCGCGTGGACGCCGCGACCCGTGAGGGCGGCGGCACCGCAGCGCGCGGCAAGCACGAGCGCCTCGGCCGGCTCGAGGCCGGAGCCGAGCCCGAAGGTGAGGCCGGCGGCGAAGCAGTCGCCGGAGCCATAGGCGTCCACGATCGGCCCGGACGGCTCAGCCGCCGTGTAGGGGCCGCCCGGCTGAGCCCAGCCGCCGAGACGACCGGACGTGGTAACAACGAGCGCGGGCGCCGGATCGAGGTCGCCGGCGTGGTAGCGCTCGCTCTCGTCCTCCCCGCTTCCGACGGTCGCGTCGAGCTCGACGCCGGCGGCCTGCAGGATCGCGAGCTCCCGCGTCGTGGCCACGACAATGCGCGCGCGGCGGGCCTTCCGGAGCGCGGCTGCATCGCCGCTAACGAAGAAGACCGCGTCATAGGAGGCGAGCTCCTCCCACGGCAGGTCACCGTCGTTGCCGCTCGGGCGCAGCTTATCGCCGATCACCGTGATCGTCCGCTCGCCGTCCTCGTCTACGAAGCACGAGCCTCGCCGCTGCGGCCCGCTGCCCAGACCGGCGTGAATGCGCAGGCCTCGGCCGGCCAGCTCCTCACGCGCGCGCCGGCCGAGCTCGTCGGCGCCGAAGGCCGTGTAGAAGTCGCACTCCCCGGCCAGCGCGGCCAGCTGGAGAGCCGACACGGCACCGCCGCCGCCCGCCTGCTCCCAGCTCTCGGACGCGGTCACGATCTCACCCGCGCGCGGCACTGCCTCGACACGAACGAACTCCATCCACTCGACGTGCCCGACGACCGCGACGTGCATCGAGCGCACTCTCACAGATCGCGCCGCCACCGCGTTTCAGGAAGATGATGGGAACCGTGCCGATCGACCTACCGCCCTTCGAGCGCTTCTACGCGGAGCACCGCGACGTCGTACTCGGGCACCTGCTGAGAAAACTCGGCAGAAACGGCGCCGAGGACGCGTTCCAGGAGACCTTCCTGCGTGCCCTCCACGCGTATCCGCGGCTCCGCAACGCCGACAACCTCCGCGCCTGGGTGCTGACGATCGCGAGCAGGATCGCGATCGACACGTACCGCCGCGCCCACCCGACCGGTGAGCTGCCAGAGCTCGTCACCGAGGACGGGCAGGCCGCCTACCTCGAGCTCGACCACCTCGCCGGCACGCTCCCACCGACCGAGCGGGCGGCGGTCGTGCTCCGCTACGGCTACGACCTCGCCTACGACGACATCGCCATCGCGCTCGGCTCGAGCGCCGAAGCCGCACGTCAGGCCGCCTCTTCGGGTGTTCGCCGACTCAGGAAAGGAACCGCCAGATGACTGTTTCCGCCGACCTCGACCGCCGCTTCCGCGACGCGGCCGCCGCCGCCGGGCTCCTCGACGTCGGCTTCGACGTGGTCGACTCGCCGATCGGCCCGCTGCTCGTCGCCGCCTCCGATCGCGGCCTCGCTCGGATCTCGTTCAGTGCCACGTTCGACCCGGCGGAGACAATCGAGTCGCTCGCCCGCGCGTTCGGGCCGCGCATCCTCCGCTCCGCGCGCACGGTCGACCCTGCACGGCGCCAGCTCGACGAGTACTTCGAAGGCCGCCGGGAGGCGTTCGAGCTCGAGCTCGACCTGCGCGGCGTGCCCGAGTTCACCCGGCGGGTGCTGGGCGAGCTCGCACGCGTCCCGTACGGCAGCACGACGACCTACGCCCAGCTGGCCACGAAGGCGGGCGCGCCGCGCGCAGCGCGCGCGGTGGGGACGGTGATGAACCGCAACCGGATTCCGATCGTCCTCCCCTGCCACCGCGTCGTCGGCACGAACGGCAGCCTCACCGGCTACGCCGGCGGGCTTGGCGTCAAGGAGCAGCTGCTCCGGCTCGAGGGTGCGCTGCTCTAGCCAGGACGCCGCGCGAGCACGAGGAACTGGAAGGTCAGCAGGTCGCGCAACCCGGGTACGGCCGCGAAGCGTGCGAAGCGGTTGAGCCCATGCGGCCGCTCGATCAACCGGTACGTGCGCCGCAGCTCGACGAGCTCGAGGCCCGCCTGCTCGACCAGATCGGTGACGTTGCGGCGGGCGAAGAAGCGCAGGTGCGTCCGGTCGTGGATCCCGCGCTCCCGGTAGGCCCAGCGCTTGCGCAGGAACGTGTTGACGAGCTGATCGGCGTGGCCGATATTCGGCAGGCTGAGCAGCGCGTAGCCGCCAGGTTCGAGCAGGGAGACGAGCCGCTCGAGCGTCGTCCACGGATCGCGCAGGTGCTCGAGCACGTCACCGCAGACGATGCAGTCGAACCGCTGCCCCGCGAGGGCTGCACCGACCTCGTCCCAGCGTTCGACGTCGCCCACGATCGTGCGGTCGAGGCGACGCTCCGCCTCCGCAGCCATCGCCGCGTCGACCTCGATGCCGACGACCCGCGCGCCCGGCCGCTGTGCTTTCAAGCCGGCTCCAAGCGCTCCGGTGGCGCAGCCGACGTCGAGCAATGCGCGGCACGACGCGGGCAGCAAGGCGACGAGGTCGCCACGAGGCCCGATGTAGGACGGGTTGAACTCCGACACGACGGCATGATCGCACTCACGGATCGACGAGCCGGTAGCCCACCCCCCAGACGTTGATCACGTAGGCGTCAGCCTCGGTGAGAGCCAGCTTGCGACGCAGGCGTGAAGCGTGGGAGTCGAGCGTCCTTGTCTGCGTCAGCGACCGGAAGCCCCACACATCGCGGAGGAGCTCCTGCTTGCCGAACACCCGCGACGGCGCCTCGGCGAGCTTCGCGAGCAGCGCGAGCTCCTTGCCCGACAGCGGGAGCGCGACACCGCGGAGCGTCGCGCGACGCGTCGTGCGATCGACGACCAGCTCGCCGATCTCGATCCGGTCCGGCGGTTGCGGCGCCGTGCGGCGGAGGACGGCGCGGATCCGAGCCACGAGCTCCTGGTAGGAGAACGGCCGTTCGAGCACGTCGTCGGCGCCGCGCTCGAACGCGCGAAGGCGGTCGACGGCATCCGCGTCCTCGGCGGCGAGCACGATCACCGGCACGTCTCGATCCCAGGTGCGGCCTGGCTCGCCCTCGCGGAGGCGCCGCACGAGATCCGCCTCCCACACGAGCACGAGGTCCGGGCGGGTGCGCTCGACGAGGTCGAGCGCGTGGCCGCCGAAAGCGGCATCCACGACGTCGAAGCCGTCGTCTGCGAGTTGCCGCTTGAGGTAATCGCGGATCGCGGGCTCCGGCTCGGCGAGAAGCAGGGCGTTGGTCATGCCGACCACGGTAGAGCCGTGATCGCACTCGCACCAGATGTCCTTTCGCGCCTCTTTGTGCCGATTTCTCTACAACCGGCCGGAGCGGACGACGCCCCAGAAGAGCCAGGCGCCGAGCAGGCCCGAGAGCACGAAGCCGAACACCGAGACGACGTGTAGGCCGATCACGTGCGGCCCCTCGGTCGCGAAGATCCCGATCAGCGACGAGCCGAGCAGGCCGCCGAGCACGACGAGTGCCACGACGAGCCTGTTGATCGCGACGTCGAGCTTGTGCATGAACTCGTTCAGCCCCTTGTGCACGAAACCGACCTCGATCTGACCGTCGCGGATCTCCTGCAACACGTCGTGCACCTGGTAGGGCAGCTCGCGTGCGACCGAGAGCAGGTCGCGCGACTCCTGCTGCGCGCGCACGGCGAGCCTGCGCGGGCTGTACCGCTCCAGCATCAGCGAGCGTGCGTACGGCTTCGCGACCTCGAAGACGTTGAAGCCCGGGTAGAGATCGACTCCCACCGCGCCGACCGTGGCCAGGGCCTTGTCGAGCAGCACGAAGCGCGTCGGCAGCTGCAGGTTCATCGAGTAGATGAGCTGGAAGCCCTCGCGGATCACCTGCACCGGGTCGATCTCCGAAAGGCTCGCACCGTAGTAGCGGTAGAAGAGGTCGCGCAGCGCGACCTGGAACTCCTCCTCGCGCTCCTTCGGATAGCGCACTCCGAGCTCGGCGAGCCGCCGCGGCAGCGCGTCGACGTTCTCGCTCGCAGCGTCGATGAAGAGGCGGGTCAGCTTCGTCATGTCGGCGTCTGTCAGCCGTCCGACCAGACCGAAGTCGACGAGGCCGATCTCACCCGAGTCGAGGACGAGGATGTTCGCCGGGTGCGGGTCGCCGTGGAAGAACCCGTGCCGGAAGATCATCGTCATCCACGCCTCGGTGACGCGGTACGCGAGCACGCGCCGCTCCTCCGGGGTCGTCGCCTCGTGGTCGAGGTCCGCGAGCTGGATCCCTTCGAGGTATTCGAGCGTCAGGATCCGGGCGCCGCAGTAGCTCCAGAAGACGCCAGGCACCCGGACGAGCTCGTCGCGCTTGAAGTTGCGGCCGAACGCCTCGGCATTCCGCGCCTCCAGCTTGTAGTCGAACTCCTGCCGGATCGAGCGGGCGAACTCGTCGACGAGCTCGTGCGCGTCGATGAAGTCAAACGCCCGGACGCGCTCGCGAATCAGGCGTGCCGCCTGGTAGAGCAGCGCGAGATCGGATTCGACCTGCGCCGGCGCGTTCGGACGCTGCACCTTGACGACGACCTCGGTCCCGTCGGGGAGCTGAGCGCGATGCACCTGCCCGATCGAGGCAGCGGCAATCGGCGTCTCGTCGAAGCGCACAAAGGCCTGCTCGAGGGTGAGGCCGAGCTCCTCCTCGATCACCGCCCTGACCTTCGCGAACGGAAACGGGCGGACGTCGTCCTGGAGACCGCGGAGCTCGGCCACGATGTCTGGCGGTACGACGTCCGGGCGAGTCGAGAGCAGCTGACCGAACTTGACGAACGTCGGTCCGAGCTCGTCGAGCAGCTCCCGCAAGTGACGGCCTCGGTCCGACGACGCGCCGTCCACCTCCGCCTTCGCACCCCACGGGATCAGATCGGTCAGCCGGTGGCGCTCGAAGAAGTAGCCGAATCCGTGCCGAACGGCGACCTGGGCGATCTCGGAGAGACGGCCGATGTTGCGGGTCTTCTGGCGCGTGGCCACGGCAACAGTCTTGCACGCTGCGGCAGGCGTGCCCCCGGGCGGAGAAGATAGGAGCGTGGACGAAGGCGTCATGCTCCTGCTCGTCGGTGGCGTCCTCGCCGCGAGCATCCTCGTCGCGCTCGGCGCCTCCCGCACCGGTGTCCCCTCCCTCGTCGCCTTCCTGGCGCTCGGGATGCTGCTTGGTTCCGAAGGGCCGGGTGGAATCAACTTCGACGACGCCGAGCTCGCGCGAACGGTCGGCATCGTCGGCCTCGCGGCGATCCTCTACGAGGGCGGCCTCTCGACCTCCTGGCGTCGGCTGCGGCAAGTCGTCGTCCCGTCGGCCCTGCTCAGCACCGTCGGCGTCGTCGTCACAACCGCGCTGACCGGGATCGCCGCCTACGTCCTGTTCGATCTCTCCTGGCTGGGATCGCTGCTGCTCGGAGCTGTCGTCGCCTCGACCGATGCGGCCGCCGTCTTCGCAACCCTGCGCACCACCCGCCTGCGGCGCAGCCTAGCCCGAACGCTCGAGGCCGAGACAGGCGGGAACGACCCGATGGCGATCGCACTCACGATCGGCCTGATCGAATGGATCGAACGACCGGCGTACGGCTTCACCGACCTGGCCCTGCTCGTCGTGCGTCAGCTCGGGCTCGGCCTTGTCGTCGGGGTCGTGCTCGGCGTGGTCGCAACCCGGATCTTCTCACGCCTGCCGGCATCGATCGGCGTCTTCGTCCCGGTCGCCTCGGTCGCCGCAGCGGCACTCGCTTTCGGCGTCGCGGACGTGCTCGGCGGCAGCGGCTTCCTCGCGGTGTACCTCGTCGGGCTCGCCGTCGGCAGCACCCCGTCGCGGTACCGGCGCCAGCTCGTCGCTTTCCACGAGGGCATCGCCTTCCTCGCTCAGGTCGCGTTGTTCGTCGTGCTGGGGCTGCTCGTCTTCCCCAGTCAGCTCCTCGACGTCGCGCTCCCCGGGCTCGCGCTCGCGGCCCTCCTCGTCCTGGTAGCCCGTCCGGCCGCCGTCTGGGCCTCGACCGCGCTGAGCGACTTCGACCATCGCGAGCGCCTGCTGCTCGGGTGGGCGGGCCTGCGCGGCGCGGTGCCGATCGTGCTCGGCACGTTTGTTCTGTCGTCACAGGTCGAGCAGAGCACGACGATCTTCAACGCGGTGTTCTTCGTCGTCGTCGTTTCGACACTCGTCCAGGGAACGACGCTCGAATGGGTCGCCGGGCGGCTCGGCCTGCGCGCGCCACCGTCGGCGAACGTCGCTGCACCGCTCGCGATCGGCGACGAGTGGAGCACGCTCGAGCTCGTCGACTTCGTCATCTCGCCGGGCCACGCGATCGACGGCTCCGCGGTGCGCGAGCTCGGATTGCCTCGCGACGCGCTCGTGGCGGTGGTCGTGCGAGGCGAGGACGCGATCCCGCCGCGTGGCAGCACGAAGCTCAGCGTCGGCGACCGGCTCTTCGTGCTGGCTCCCCACAAGATGCGAGCGGATCTCGAGGATGTCTTCTCCCGCTGGCGGCGACGGGTCTGAACAGGCCTATTTCTCGAGCAGCTTGAGGCGGTGCTCGAGCTGCGCGACACGCAACTTCAGCTCGTCGAGCTCGTCCTGGGAAGCGAGCCCAGCCTCCCTGGCGAGCCGCTGCGCAGCGCCGGCGGTGCGCTCGCCGAGCCGACCCGACTCGACCCGGACACGCAGGAACGCCTCGTCGATCAGCTCCGCCGCCTCGTCGCGGCGGATCCCCGCCCGCTCGGCGAGCTCCTCGGCGAGCTCCTCGACCCGGCCGCCGGTGCGAACGAACGCGCCGACGCCGGCGAGGACGAGCTTCTCCGCGAGCTTCCGCACGGAGTCCCGCGAGGTGCCGTCAGCGGGCTCGGCCATGAGGACGCGAGCTGCGCCGCTGTCGGCGGCGCTCCCGCTTCGACGCGGCTCCCGCCGCGACATCGCCTGCCTGCTCCAGCAGCGCCTGGGGCGGGCCGGGCAGGATCTCGGGGGTCGGCTGATCGGCAGCGAGTTCCTCCGCCGCCTCGAGGACGCCGCCGACGGAGGTCACGCCGTCGAGGCCGTGCGCGTCCTTCCGGCGGGCGTACTCGGGCTCGCGCTCCTTCCACCAGCAGAGGAGCGGCGCGGCGATGAAGATCGAGGAATACGCGCCGGAGGCGATGCCGATCATCAGCGCGAAGGCGAAGTCCTTCAGCGTCTCACCACCGAAGAGGAGCAGCGAAAGGATCGGCAACAGCGTGATGAACGTCGTCGCCAGCGAGCGGCGGATCGTCTCCCAGAGCGACACGTTGGTGATCACCCGGAAGGACGCGCGCCGCATCAGCGGGATGTTCTCCCTGATTCGGTCGAAGATGATGATCGTGTCGTAGATCGAGAAGCCGAGCACGGTCAACACCGCGGCGACCGTCGAGGTCGTCACCTCCCGGCCGAGGAGCGCGTAGATGCCAACGGTGATGATCACGTCGTGCAGGAGCGCGACGATCACCGGCAGCGCGAACTTGAACTCGAAGCGGATCGCGATGTAGAGCACGATCAAGAGCAGCGAGAAGATGACGGCGAAGAGCGCCGACTTGGCGATCTGGCTGCCGAAGCTCGCCGACACGTTCTTGATCGAGATCGCCAGGTCTTCGCCCTGACCGAATCTCTGAGTCAGATCGCGTGAGAGCGCAGTCTGCTCGTCCGGTGCGAGCGACTCGGTGCGGATCTGGAAGCCCCGGTAGGAGTCCCCGGTCGCGGGGCCCGTACCCTGGATCTGCGCGTTCCCCTGGCCGATTCGCGCGGCCTGGTCGCGGACGGTCTGGAGGTCGACCAGCTTCGGGGTCTGGAAGCTGACCTGTGTACCGCCCTTGAAGTCGATGCCGAGGTTCAGGTGCTTGAACGCCACCGAACCAGCCGAGATGAGGACGATCGCGGCTGCGATCGCGAACCAGATGCGCCGCTTGCCGGCGAAGTCGATCTGGAGCCATTTCGCGCCCTGCTGCCCGGAGGCGCCCATGAAGCGCGGGTTGTCGAACCAGGCGAACCCGGCGAGCAGGCCGAGGATCGCGCGCGTCGCCGCGATCGCGGTGAGCAGCGAGATCGCGGTGCCGATCAGGAGCATCAGCGCGAATCCCTTGACGCCTGCGGTGGCGACCGCGAACAGGACGAGCGCCGTGATCGCCGTGACCACGTTCGCGTCGATGATCGTGTGGAAGCCCTTGCCGTAGCCGGCCGCGATCGCTGCGCGCACGGATTTGCCCGCGCGGGACTCCTCCTTGATCCGTTCGAAGACGACGACGTTTGCGTCGGCCGCGACACCGAGCGTCAGCACGAGCCCTGCGAAGCCCGGCAGGGTCAGCGTGACACCGAAGAGCAAGATCGCGGCGTACAGGAACGCGGAGTAGATGGCGAGGCCGATCACGGCCACGAGGCCGAGGAAGCGGTAGAAGAGGAGCAGGAACAGGGCGACGACGATCAGGCCGGCGAGCGCGGCCTTCTTCGCCTCCTGGAGCGAGTCCTTGCCGAGGCTCGCGGAGATGTCGGTGCGCTGGAGGGTCTTGAACTCGACCGGCAGGGCGCCGGTCTGGAGCACGAGCGCGAGATCCTTCGCCTCCTTGATGCTGCCGATGCCGGTGATCTGTGCCCCGTTGGAGCCGCCGATCCCGTTCGGGTAGTCCTTGAAGTCGATCGACGGGAACGACTTGATCTCGCGGTCGAGCACGATCGCGAAGTGCTGGACGTAGTCGCGGTACTCACCCTGGCCGCCGGCGAAGTTGAACTTCACCTGGCCGCGCTGCGCCTCGCGTGCCGTGATCGTCGCGAACTGCTTCGCACCCTTGTTCGTGAATTGCATCAGCACGATCGGCTCGTTCGACTGCGTGTCGAAGTCGGCGCGCGTGCCGGAGAGCTTCAGGTCCTCGCCCGTCATCTCGGGGATGCCCTTCTCGGGCGTGAACTTGAAGAGATAGAAGAAGTTCTTGCCCGGCGGCGGGACACCGACGCCCGGACAGACGACCTCGCCGATGCCGCAGGCGACGACGACGGCGTCGGGCGGGACACCGAAGAGCCTGAAGCCGGCGGGAACCTTCCCGTCATGCTTGCCGAGCGCTCCGGCCCGTTTGGCGACCGGCCCGGCAACAAGCTTCTTCTTCTTGTCGAACAGGTACCAGGAAGTCGGCTTCCCTTCGATCTTCGACTGCTGGCCTGCGAGCAGCGAGAAGAGCGAGTCGCTCGGGTTCGCGAAGCCCTGCGCGTCGATCGAGGGGCCGGTCAGGTCGGCCTCGAGGTCGAAGAGCTCGAGCTTCGCGGTCTTGCCGATGATCTTCGCGGCGTCGCCGGGGTTCTTGATCCCTGGCAGGTCGATCACGATCTGGTTGTCGCCCTGGGTGCGGAGCTCCGGCTCAGCGACGCCGAGGCGATCGACGCGGTCGCGCATGATCGCGAGCGAGCGATCGAGGTCTTCCTTCGTGAGGGCGCGTCCGGCGGGCGGAACGGCCTGGAGCGTGACCTCGAGCCCGCCCTGGAGGTCGAGGCCGAGCGTCGGCGTCCGTTCGAACGGCGAGCCCGGGATCGCGAGCAGACCGATGCCGACGAGCGCGGCAGCGATCAGGGAGACGAGGATGAGGTGCGGTCGGCGGGTCACGGAAGCGGGAAGGACAGGTTAGCGGGGGTTCGACTCGACGGGCTCGGCGTCGTCGGGATCTACGAGCGCGTCCGGCTCCGCCTCATCGGGCTCGGCATCCGCCTCCTCGGGAGGCACGATCGCGG
>JBKJML010000171.1:0-14388 GCA_046596415.1 Gaiellaceae bacterium
AGACGACCAGGTGGCGGACGGGACTCGAACCCGCGACCACCGGGACCACAACCCGGGGCTCTACCAACTGAGCTACCGCCACCGTGCTCGTCGAAGGATAGCCACGGCGGTCAGGGGGTGCCCGCTCGCCGCGACGCCGACGGGTAGGGCAGACTGTTTTCGGTACGGCCCCGTAGCTCAGTGGATAGAGCGGCAGACTTCGAATCTGCGCGCGGTGGTTCGACTCCACCCGGGGCCATGCTGTTCCGTCGCGCAAGATCAGGGATCCGCTAGCGGATCCGCCGCCCGGTCGATTGGCGGCGGTTTCCGAAGCGGCTCCCCTGCCGCCCGGTTCGCTCTGCTGCGGCTTTGGCTGCCTGAACCTGAGCGCACGTAGCGGGGCCGCCGAACCGGATCCTGCCGGCTCGGCGGCCCGAGGCCAGCCGGCCGTTACGCCGCGTCGCGCAGATCGGGGATGCCGTCGCCGTCGTCGTCCAGGTCGGTGGCATCCTTGACGCAGTCGTTGTCGTCGTCTGTGTCCTTGGCGTCGGCGATGCCGTCGCCGTCGTCGTCGGCGTCCTTCGCGTTCGCGACACCGTCGTTGTCGAGGTCGCGGTCGTTGGCGTCGGCGATGCCGTCGTTGTCGTCGTCGGCGTCCTTCGCGTTCGGGACACCGTCGTTGTCGAGGTCGCGGTCGCTCGAGTCGGTGACGCGGTCGTTGTCGTCGTCGCAGTCCTTCGCGTCGGTGACTCCGTCGTCCCCGTCGTCGTAGTCGCGGGCGTTGCCGATCAGGTCGCCGTCCTCGTCGCGGTCGTTCGCGTCGGTGACGCCGTCGTTGTCCTGATCGAAGTCCTTGACGTCGCGGACACCGTCGTTGTCGTCGTCAGTGTCCTTCGTGTCGGGCGTACCGTCGTTGTCCCCGTCGTCGTCCTCCGAGTCCTTGACGCCGTCGTTGTCGTCGTCGAAGTCCTTCGAGTCGGTGATGCCGTCGTTGTCGTCGTCGGTGTCCTTCGCGTCGGTGACTCCATCGTCGTCGTCATCGTCGTCCTTCGAGTCGGGTGTGCCGTCGTTGTCCTCGTCGAAGTCCTTTGTGTCGGTGACGCCGTCGTCGTCGTCATCGTTGTCCTTCGAGTCGGGTGTGCCGTCGTTGTCCTCGTCGTCGTCTTGCGAGTCCTTGACGCCGTCGTTGTCGTCGTCCGCGTCCGTCGCGTCCGTGACGCCGTCGCCGTCCTCGTCGCTGTCCTCGTCGTCTTCCACCTGCGCGAGTGGTGTAGCGGCGTTGGGAGCGGTTCCCGGCTGAAGTGCCGCGCTCGCCCCGCCTGCGAACACCGCCGCTACGCACACGACCGCGAGCTTCGCGAGCAGCAGGCTGGGCTTCAGCATCGCCCAGAATCTCAAAACGATCTCTCTCTCACGATCCATGGTGTGCTCCTCTTAAAAGGGTGTCGTCGACCGTATCGTCAAGATCCGCCAAACGAATGAGCAGGAGCGGATCCTTGCCCCCTGAGCGAGTGAAGTCGGCCTCGGGCACCCGGTCCATCCGACGGCGGTCCTACGGTTTTGTCATGGCAACCGTGATCGCGCTGCTCGCGCTCGCATTCCTCGTCGGCCTCGGGCTCGGAACCTATACCCGTCGTCCCTTCCTCACCGGCGCCTTCCTGGTCGCAGCGCTCGTCGCGACCGCGGCCGGGGTCGGTACGGGCGACGGGCTCGCGGCAGCCGCCGCTTGGGCGCTCGTGTTCCTGCCTGCGCTCGTCGTCGAGAGCGTGCGGGAGACGTTCGCGCTCCTCCTCGGCCGGTAGGGCGCGGCGTCGCTCGTATCCACCAGGTCTATCCTTAGCACCTGACACGCGGGTGTGGCGGAACTGGTAGACGCGGCGGGTTTAGGTCCCGTTGGGCGAAAGCCCTTGGAGGTTCGAGTCCTCTCGCCCGCATTTCGACAGCTATGTAGAGAGTTATGCAGTCCCGACCCGGTCGGGCACTGCGCTCTCGGGCGTCGCCGGGGCTCTGCAGCGCCGACTTGAGAAAGCTGCCGATGGCAAGCGCCGAATTCTGCGGCCGCCTCAGCTCGGCGACGCCATCGACTCCTGGGAGCCGGTGGGGACCTGAAGATACTGCAGGCGCTTAGAACCGGATGTCGCCGCCTTCGAGGCCCGGGGCCGCTAGGAGGGTTGACGCACGCGCCCGCGGCGCGGAACCGAGGCTGCGCTTGGCCTAGCTGCCAACTCCATAACTGTCCCATGTCCCTACGCGGCGAGCGCCTCGATCCGCTCGGCCGCGACGCGCAGCCGGGCGGGGCTGAACAGGTAGGGCACGGCGTTGCCGATCTCGTGTGCCGGACCGTCGAGCGTGCCGGAGCCACCCGCGGCGTTCAGGGCGTAACGCAGGGGGATCTCGTGGCAGACGACGAGCACGCGCTGCGGCAGCTCGAGCAGCGCCCGCAGGGCGGTCGCGTAGCGCCTCGCGGCGTCGTCGAGGCTCTCGCCGCCCGGGAACGCGTCGCTGCGAGCGTGGTGCGCCTTCCATTCCCGATAGTCGTCGACCGAGCGTCCCTCGAGCTGGCCGACGTCGATGTCGTCGAGCAGCGGCTCCTCGCGGAGCGGCACGTCCCGGCCGGCGAGCGCGAGCTCGGCGGTGCGGCGCGTGCGGTCGAAGCGGCTGTGCACACACAGGTCGAGCTGTACCCCGGCGAGCGCGTCGCCCAGGCGGCGCGCCTCGGCCTCGCCCTGTCCGGTCAGCGCGACCGGCAGGGACGGGTCGCCGTTCACGTGCCCAGTCAGGTTCAGCGCCGATTGCCCGTGGCGGGCAAGGATGACGAAGCTCACACCGCGGACCCTAGCCCGCGACTCGGTCGAACTCGACCGCCACCTCGGGATAGAGCACCCGCCAGACGCGCAGATAGATCTCGACCTCGGTGCGGGCCTCGACGCCGACCGAGCCGCGCTCCGGGACGACCAGCTCGATCTCGTCGGGACCGGCCACGTGTGCGGATTGGCCGAGACCCCGGAAGAAGGAGGCCAGCCGATCCGTGTAGGCCGGATCGCTCACGTGAAGGTTCATCGCCCGCCCCACGAGTCTCTCGCTGCGGTGACACGTCAGGCATCCCTCGAAAGGATGAGGCCGCATGCCCCGTCCGGGGGATCCGGCGGACGGATAGGCGACCGGGACGACGACGCTTGTCTGCTTGAATGGCTCCGTGGAGACCCGTGTCGAAGAGCTCGACGGCGATCGCGTCCGCCTCACCATCGGTGTCCCGGCGCCCGACGTGCACCATGCGGTCGAGCACGCCACCAGCGATCTGTCGAGCTCCGTAAAGATCCCGGGCTTCCGGGTCGGCAAGGTGCCGCCCGCGATCCTCGTCCAGCGGCTCGGCCGTGAGCGGATCTACGCAGAGGCGGTCGACAGCCACCTCGGCGGCTGGTTCTGGAACGCCGCCGCCCGCGCGCGACTGCGCCCGATCGGCCAGCCCGAGTACCAGTACGAGCTCCCGGCCTCCGACACCGAGCCGTGGGAGTTCACGGCGACCGTGCCGGTGCAGCCGAAGGTCGAGGTCGTCGATTGGGTGGGCCTCGAGGTACCGCGCGCCGATTCCACCGTTCCCGTCGACCTCGTCGATCAGGAGCTCGAGTCGCTTCGTGAGTCGGTCGCCGAGCTCGTCCCGGCCGAGGGCCGGGCCGCGCAGGCGGGCGACTCGCTCGTGATCGACCTCGTCAGTCCCGGCGGCGAGGCGCAGCGCGACACCGTGGTCGAGCTCGGCGCCGGCCGCCTCGTCGAGGAGGTCGAGGAGGCGCTCGTCGGCGCCTCCGTGGGAGAGACCAAGACCGTCGGTTACGAGCTCGGCGACGATTCGAACGCAACCGTCGAGATTCATGTCAAGGAGATCAAGCAGAAGATCCTGCCCCCACTCGACGACGACCTCGCGCGAACCGCCAGCGAGTTCGACACGCTCGCCGACCTGCGCGCCGACCTCGAGTCTCGCCTGCGCGAACAGCTCGAGGCCGAGGTCGAGAACGCCTTCCGCGCCGCCGCTGTCGACGAGCTCGTTCGCGCCTCGAACGTGCGTGGCGCCGGGCCGCTCGTCCTGTCGCGCGCCCAGGAGCTCCTGAACGGATTCATTCGCTCGCTCGAGCGTCGCGGCATCGCCCCCGAGACCTACCTCGCGCTCACGAACCGCACGCCCGAGCAGCTCCAGCAGAGCATGGTCGCCGAGGCCGGCCAGTCGGTGGCGCGCGAGCTCGCGCTCGAGGCGGTGGCCGACCGGCTCGGGATCGAGGTCTCCGACGACGAGGTGAAGGCGCTCGTGCGTGAGCAGGCCGAGGCGTCCGGGGAGGACGCGGAGGCCGTCATCGAGGAGCTCTGGCACGCCGGCCGGCACGAGGATCTGCGCGAGGACCTGCGCCTGCGTGCCGCGCTCGACCGCGTCGCCGCCGAGGTCAAGCCGATTCCGCTCGAGGTCGCCGCCGCCCGCGACGCGATTTGGACGCCTGACAAGGAAAAGCCCGAAACCGACGCGAAGTTGTGGACACCCGGTAGCTGATTTGCCCAGAAGCTGATCCGCACAGAACCAAGGAGCCTGCATGAGCCCGTTGATTCCCATGGTGATCGAACAGACCTCGCGCGGCGAGCGGTCGTTCGACATCTACTCCCGCCTGCTGAACGAGCGCATCATCTTCCTCGGCACGCAGGTGGACGACCAGATCGCGAACCTGATCGTTGCCCAGCTCCTCCATCTCGAGTCGGAGGATCCCGACAAGGACATCTCCGTCTACGTCAACTCGCCGGGTGGCTCGGTCTACGCCGGCCTTGCGATCTACGACACGATGCAGTTCATCAAGCCGGACGTGTCGACGATCTGCATCGGCATCGCGATGAGCATGGGCGCGCTCCTGCTTGCGGGCGGCGCAGAGGGAAAGCGGTTCTCGCTGCCGAACTCGAAGATCCTGATCCATCAAGTGTCGAGCGGGTTCCAGGGCCAGGCAACGGACATCGAGATCCAGGCCCGGGAGATCATCGGCACCAAGCGGCGCCTCGAGGAGATCATCAGCAAGCATTCAGGCCAGTCGATCGAGAAAGTCTCGAAGGACATGGAGCGCGACTACTTCATGACCTCCGAGGAGGCGAAGGAGTACGGCATCATCGATCGAGTGATCGAGCACCGGTAGCACTAGCCGTCCCGGCGATTTCGGAGTAAAAGGAGAGACGTGGCCCGAGCGAGCGACGGCAACGAGCAGCTTCTCTGCAGTTTCTGCGGGAAGAGCCAACGACAGGTCAAAAAGCTGATCGCAGGTCCGGGCGTCTACATCTGCGACGAGTGCATCGATCTCTGCAACGAGATCATCGACGAGGAACTGACGGCACCGACCCAGCTCGACCTCGACAACCTGCCGCGCCCGCTCGACATCTACTCCGTGCTGAACGACTACGTCGTCTCGCAAGAAGAGGCCAAGCGCACGCTCGCAGTCGCGGTCTACAACCACTACAAGCGCGTCCGCATGGGCCAGGAGGACGGCGACGTCGAGCTTCAGAAGTCGAACATCCTGCTGCTCGGCCCGACCGGCTGCGGCAAGACACTGCTCGCGCAGACGCTGGCGCGGATCCTCAACGTCCCCTTCGCGATCGCCGACGCAACCGCGCTCACCGAGGCGGGGTACGTCGGCGAGGACGTCGAGAACATCCTCTTGAAGCTGATCCAGGCCGCCGACTTCGACATCAAGAAGGCGGAGACGGGGATCATCTACATCGACGAGGTCGACAAGATCGCTCGGAAGGCCGACAACCCGTCGATCACGCGCGACGTCTCGGGCGAGGGAGTCCAGCAGGCGCTGCTCAAGATCCTCGAGGGGACGGTTGCCTCCGTGCCGCCGCAGGGTGGCCGCAAGCACCCCCACCAGGAGTTCCTCTCGATCGACACGACGAACATCCTCTTCATCTGCGGCGGAGCGTTTGCGGGGCTCGACAAGATCATCGGCCGCCGGATCGGCTCGAACTCGGTCGGGTTCGGCGCCGACGTCCGCTCGAAGAACTCGGAGGCGGCGGCGGAGCTCCTGACCCAGGTGATGCCCGAGGACTTGCTGAACTTCGGCCTGATCCCGGAGTTCATCGGCCGGCTGCCGGTCATCTCGGCCGTGCACCAGCTCCGGCGCGAGGACCTCGTCCAGATCCTGACCGAGCCCAAGAACGCGCTCACCCGCCAGTACCAGCGCTTCTTCGGCTACGACTCGATCGAGCTCGAGTTCCGGGAAGACTCGCTATGGGAGATCGCCGACAAGGCGCTCGCCCGCGAGACGGGCGCGCGCGGCCTGCGGTCGATCATCGAGAACGCGCTCCTCGACGTGATGTTCGAGTTGCCCTCGCGGAAGGACGTCTCCAAGTGCGTGATCACGAAGGAGACGATCTCGAAGGGGCTCAAGCCGACGCTCGTGACGAGCGCCGACGGGATCGCCGACGACGACACCGAGACACTGGCCGAAGAGTCGGCCTGAGGTCTTCAGGCGGCGACGAGCTCCTGCCGCAGCTGCCGTAGCGCCTCGAACGTCCGCGACTTCACGGTCCCGAGCGGAAGGCCGAACCGCTCTGCAAGCTGGGGTTGCGTGAGCCCACCCCAGTAAGCGTGCTCGAGCAGTTCGCGCTGCGAGCCCGGGAGCCGCGCCAGCGCGGCCCGTACGCGGCGTTGGTCGTACCGCAGCAACGCGACCTCCTCGGCCGTATACGACGCCGGGCTCGGGTCGGGCTGCCGACGGTCGGCGACATGTCTTCGCGCCTCGCGCCGCGCCAGGTCGACGGCGCGGCGATGGACGAGGACGCAGAGCCAAGCCCGAACCGGAGCGCGCTGGGCATCGAACCCTGAGGCAGTGCGCCAGAGATCGAGAAAACCCTCTTGAACGGCATCCTCGGCGAGTGCCGCGTCACGCAGCACGCGGAATGCGACCCCGTGGGCGACAGCACGGTGCGCGCGGTAGAGACACTCGAGCGCTTCGTTGTCGCCGCTCGCTGCCCGCGAGAGAAGTGCCGCATCATTGGTTACAACAGGGGCATTTGTAAATGGGGTCATGTCTTCGTAGATCCCGTCCGGCCGATCCGCGTTACAGTCCAGCGGGTGGGGGAGGCCGAGGGTCGTGTGATCGCGTCCGGACGAGCGAGCGAGGAGTCGCTCCTCGTCGCCTCGCTCCGGAGCGGGGACGAGACGGTGTTCGTGCGGGTCGTCGACCGCCTCACGCCCGCGATGCTGCGATTGGCGCGCGTCTACGGGCTCGGCATCGACGCTGCCGAGGACGTGGTGCAGGAGACGTGGATCCGGGTGCTCGGATCGCTGGATCAGTTCGAGGGCCGCTCGTCGTTCCGCACCTGGGTCTTCGTGATCCTCGGCAATTGTGCGCGCCGCCGCTCGGAGGTCGAAAGCCGGTCGGTGCCGGTCTCGAGCTTCGAGGCCGAGCGCGGCCCCAGCGTCGACGAGTCACGGTTCTTTCCCGCCGGCCATCCACGTTGGGCCGGGATGTGGACGACGCTCGTGGACTCCTGGGAGTCGATCCCCGACGAGCGGCTGCTTGCCCGGGAGGCACGCGAGCGCTTCCGCGAGGCGATCGAGGCTCTGCCGGCGCGGTACGCGACCGTGTTTGTGCTCCGCGACGTCGAGGGGTGGTCGAGCGACGAGGTATGCGTGCTGCTCGACCTGACCCCGGAGAATCAGCGCGTCCTGCTCCACCGCGCTCGTACGCGCCTCCGCGCCGCGCTGGAGGACTATCTTGGCAGTGATCGCGCATGACTGACCTGATCGCGTTCTCCTGCCAGCACCTCGTCGAGGTCGTAACCGACTACCTCGAGGGTGGTCTCGAAGCCGGCGAGCGGCTCGCCTTCGAGCAGCACGTCATGGCCTGCCCACCCTGCCGCGGGTATCTGTCGCAGCTGCGCCGGATCTCGACCACGGCGGGCATGCTGCGCGAGGAGGACGTGCCGGAGCCGATGCGCGAGCGTCTGCTCGCAGCCTTCCGCGACTGGAAGCAGGGGTCGAACCTCCCATGATGGCGTACAAGTTTCTCACCCTCGGTGCCGTCGGGCGGTTCAGCGAGTTCCGTTGGCCACTGCCTGCCGGTGACGAGCCGGCTGCGTGGGTGGAGACGGACGCCGAGCTCGATGTCTGCCGCCACGGCATCCACGCGTGCCGGGCCGATCAGCTGCTCGACTGGCTCGACGACGAGCTCTGGGAGATCGAGCTCGGTGACGAGCTCGTCGAGAGCGACGCGATGCTCGTCGCCCGGCGCGGTCGCGTGCTCCGTCGAGTCGAGGCGTGGGACGCGGCGACGGCGCAGGAGTTCGCCGACGCGTGCGCGTGGCGTTCTCGGGATCACGCGCTCGTCGGTCTTCGTCGCGTGGGTCTGACCCACGAGGCGGGGCGGCTCGTTGCCGCAGTGGAGCTCGGCGAGCTCCAGGCGGGCGCCGTTTCGGCGTTAGAGCGTTCCGAGGGGACAACGGCCGAGCTCTCCGGGTTCGCGGCCGACGCCGTCTCGCTCTCGCAGGGTCATCGGCCCGACGCGTGGGGCACGGCGACGCCGACGATCAGCGAGCCGGTTCAGACTCCAAGCGCGATTGCAGCCAATCTCGCGTTCGTCGTCGCTCATGCAGCCGGCCGAGAAGCCGTGGCCGCGGCAGGTTCAGAAGCGGTCTACGACGCCGGCTTCGCGGCGGAGCGGGAGTGGCAGCTGGGCTGGCTGATGGAGCGGCTCGGGATCGAGCCCAGCTAGCCGGTCTGCCTCAGCATGGCGCCCGGCCCCGCGAGCGCGACCATGTCGCGCGCCCCGGTCGCCTCGCCGCACGCCGGGCAGCTGAGCTGAGGCGCGACGATCTCTCCACAGGCCTTGTGGCGCATCAGCACCGGCGGGCCGGCAGGATCGGATTCGTACTTGTCGCCCCACTGCATCAGCGAGACGAGCACGGGGTAGAGGTCGAAGCCCTTCTCGGTCAGCCGGTACTCGTAGCGCGGCGGCCGGTCCTGGTAGAGGCGCCGCTCGAGCACGCCGCGCTCGACGAGGGTGTGGAGGCGGTCGGAGAGGATGTTCTTCGCAGCCCCGGTGTGCTGCTGGAACTCGTTGAAGCGACGGACGCCGAGAAACGCCTCGCGCAGCACGAGCAGCGTCCAGCGCTCGCCGATCACCTCGAGCGTGCGCCCGACCGAGCAGTTCTCCTTGTCGTAGTCGCGCCAGTCCATGCCGACAGTATAGGTGAGTTGCAAAAAACAACCAACTACATTAGAGTCGGTTTCTAATTGAAACCGACTGGGAGGACGGCATGACCCGCACGCGCACGATCACCTGGCACGACCCGGCCGACCTGGGGCGCCGGATGGCGTCGTTGAGCGGTCTCGAGACGATGCACGCGATCGCCTCCGGCATCCTGCCGCCGCCGCCCGTCGCCGAGCTGATCGGCTTCGGGCCGACGCTTGTCATGCCCGGCCGGATCGTCTTCTCCTACGAGCCCCGCGAGGAGCACTACAACCCGATCGGCTCGGTCCACGGTGGCATCGTCACCACGGTGCTCGACACCGTGATGGGCTGCGCCGTCCACACCCTGCTCGACGGCGACGTCGGCTACACGACGCTCGAGCTGAAGGCGAACTTCGTCCGGCCAGTGACGCTCGACTCGGGCCTGCTCCGGGCCGAGGGCTCGGTCGTCCACGCCGGCGGCACCGTGATGACCGCCGAGGCACGCCTGCTCGACGCGCAGGACAGCCTCTACGCACACGCAACCTCCACCTGCCTGGTGTTCGGCGCCGAGCGCACGAAGGAGCGGCCGCTCGCTGCCTAGAATGACCTGATGGAGCCGCTCTACCGTCCAGAAGGCGTCGAGGAGCGCTGGCAGCGCACCTGGGAGGAGGAGGGCCTCTACCGCGCCGGCGCGGGCGCCTCGCGGGCCGAGACGTTCGTGATCTGCGTGCCGCCGCCGAACGTCACCGGCGCGCTTCACATGGGCCATGCGCTGAACGGCTCGATTCAGGACGTGCTCGTCCGCTGGCACCGGATGCGCGGCTTCGACACGCTCTGGCAGCCCGGCTACGACCACGCCGGGATCGCGACCCAGAACGTCGTCGAGAAGGAGCTTGCCCGGGAAGGCACATCTCGAAAGGAGCTCGGCCGCGAGGCGTTTGTCGCGCGCGTCTGGGAGCACCTCGAGGCGACCGGCCGCACGATCATGAGCCAGTTCCGCCGGCTCGGCGCCTCGCTCGACTACGACCGCGAGCGCTTCACGATGGACGACGCCTACATCGAGGCCGTCATGGCCTTCTTCGTCCATCTCTGGGGCCGTGGCTTCATCTACCGGGCGAACCGGATCGTGAACTGGTGCCCGCACCACGAGACGGCGATCTCCGATCTCGAGGTCGTGCACGAGGACATGGACGACGCGCTCTCCTACGTCCGCTATCCGTTCGCCGACGGCGAGGGCGGGATCACGGTCGCGACCGTGCGGCCGGCGACGATCCTCGCCGACGTCGCCGTCGCCGTCCACCCGGGCGACGAGCGCTACCGCGACGCGATCGGCCGCGAGGTCGTGGTGCCGTTCGTGGAGCGCCGCGTGCCGGTGATCGCCGACGAGCGCGTCGACCCCGCTTTCGGCACCGGCGCCCTGAAGATCACCCCCGGCCACGACCCGACCGACTTCGAGATCGGCCGCGACCACGGCCTGCGCGAGCTGACGGTGATCGACTTCGACGGCCGCATGACCGAGAGCGCGGGCGAGCTCGCCGGGCTGACGCAGGCGGAGGCCGACGAGCGCGTGCTCGACTGGCTGAAGGAGCGCGGGCAGCTCGAGAAGCGTGAGAGCTATCGGCACTCGGTCGGCACCTGCCAGCGCTGCCACTCGCGGATCGAGCCGCTGATCTCGCTCCAGTGGTGGTGCGCGATGGAGCAGCCGCGCGAGCCGGCGCTCGCGGCCCTGCGCGATCGCCGCGTCGCCTACCACCCCGAGTCGCAGCACCAGTTCGCGATCCGCTCGTTCGAGGAGATCCCGGACTGGAACATCTCGCGCCAGCTCTGGTGGGGGCACCAAATTCCGGTCTGGACCTGCCCCGACGGCCACCAGACCTGCGCCTGGCCCGAGCCAAGCGTGTGCGCGGAGTGCGGCTCGGGCGAGCTCGAGCGCGATCCGGATGTGCTCGACACCTGGTTCTCGTCGGCGCTCTGGCCCTTCGCGACGCTCGGCTGGCCCGAGCGGACGCCCGAGCTCGAGCGCTACTACCCGGGGAACGTCAACTCGACGGGGCGGGACATCATCCGGCTCTGGGAGAACCGGATGATCTGGACGGGGCTCGAGCTGCTGGGCGAGCTCCCGTTCCAGCACGTGATCGTCCACTCGACCGTGCTGGCGCCGGACGGGCGACGGATGTCGAAGAGCCTCGGCACCGGGCTCGACCCGATCGACACGATCGACCGCCACGGCGCCGACGCGACGCGCTACGGGCTGATGAAGATGTCGTCGACCCAGGACGTGCGCTTCGCCGAGGGGATGATCGAGGAAGGGCGCAAGCTCGGCAACAAGCTCTGGAACGTGTCGCGGCTCCTGCTCCAGCATCGCGTTCGGCCCGAGGCGCGACCGCGCGAGCTCGAGGAGCGCTGGATTCTGTCGCGCCTCGACGCGACGCGCGCCGAGCTCGAGGCGGGGTGGGCCGCGTTCGACTTCTCGGCGACGATGCAGGCGCTCTACCGGCTCGTCTTCGACGATTTTTGCGACTGGTACGCCGAGGCGATCAAGCCGCGGCTGCGCGACGGCGACGAGGATGCCGCGGCGACGGGGCTCGCCGCGCTCGAGACGCTCCTGAAGCTCCTTCACCCGGTGATGCCGCATGTGACCGAGGAGATCTGGTCGCAGTTCCACAACGATCGACTGATCGTCGCGCCCTGGCCGGAGGCGAGCGCCGAGCACGCCGGTGCGCTGCACGCGCTCGACAGGGTGCAGGAGGCGGCGGCGATCTTCCGTCGCTCCGGTGTCCAGGTTCCGCTCGAGGGTGACGAGAAGCGGATCTTCGACGCCGTCGTCCGCCCCGAGCGCGCGAAGGGGAACGGGAGTGCGGACGTGGAGCTGGCGCGGCTGCGCCAGGAGATCGAGCGCGGCGAGAAGCTGCTCGCCAACGACCGGTTCGTCGCGAACGCCCGGCCCGCAGTGGTCGAGGCGGAGCGCGAGAAGCTCGCCCGCTACCGGCGTGAGCTCGATGCCCTCTCACGCTGACTGGATCGCCGGCCTCAGTCCCTGGCCGGCGGAGTTCGGGCTCGGGCGCATGCGGACGCTGCTCGCAGCTCTCGGCGACCCGCAACTTGCCTATCCCGCCGTCCACGTCGTCGGCACGAACGGCAAGTCGACCGCGACGCTGACGATCGAGGCCTACCTACGGGGTGCCGGCCTGTCGGTCGGCACGACGATCTCGCCGCATGTCCGCGGCTTCGGCGAGCGGATCCGGGTCGACGGCGAGGAGGCCGACTTCGAGCAGGCGGTGGCGCGCGTGCGGCCGCTTGCCGAGCAGGAGGGGGCGACGCAGTTCGAGGCGCTCGTGGCCGCTGCCCTCGCCGAGTTCGCAGCGCGCAAGGTCGATGTCGCCGTGGTCGAGGCGGGGCTCGGCGGCCGCCACGACGCGACGAACGTCCTGCGGGCCGACGTCGTCCTGCTGACGAACGTGTCGCTCGAGCACACGGAAGTGCTCGGCACCACGCGGGAGGCGATCGCGGCCGAGAAGCTCGCCGTTGTTCAGGCGGGGGCGATCGCCGTGTTGCCCGACCTCGAGTTCGCGCACCTCGCCGGTCCGAACGTCCGCGCCGGCGGTGCGAAGGAGGCCGCGGAGGCCCACCTCGGCCGCACCGTCGAGCCGCTCGACGACGTCCGCCCGCCCGGGCGGCTCGAATGGCGGCGGGCCGAGCTCCACGACGGCGCCCATAACCTCGCTGGTGCCGAATGGCTCGTCGAACGACTGCCCCGCGAGGAATTCACCGTCGTCGCGTCGATCCTCGGCGACAAGGACGCCGACGCGATGCTGGCCCTCTTCGCCCGCGCGGGCAGCCGGTTTGTCGCCACCACGTCCTCGAACCCCCGGGCGCTCCCGGCCGAGGAGCTCGCGCGGCTCGCCGCGCCCCACTTCCCCCTCGTCGAGGCGATCGGCGACCCGACCGAGGCCGTCGCTCGCGCCCATGAGCTCGGTGAGCCGGTGCTCGTGACCGGCTCGCTCTACCTCCTCGCCGACCTCGCCGCGCAGGAGCGCACTCCCGCATGACGAAGATGCGCGAACGGGTGACCGTGATCACCTTTGCAACGTTCGTCCTGGCGGCTATCGTCGGGTCCGCGTTTGCGGTCGGGTACCTGATCGGAAAACTGCTCCTGTGACAACCCTCGCAGCCGGCTTCTTCGACTCGGGCACCTGGCTGGTGCTGCGGAACCTCACGTTCTTCTTCGTCGCCGTCTTCTGGCTCGCCACCGCGTACTGGGTCTACAAAGACGCGCGACGCCGGATCGAGGACCCCTGGCTCGTCGGCATGGCGGCCGTGCTCGGGCTCGTGCCGCCGTTCGTCGGGCCGATCATCTACCTGTTCTTCCGACCGCCCGAGTACATCGAGGACGTCCGCGAGCGTGAGCTCGAGATCCGAGCGATGGAGGAGCGGCTCGCACGTCGCGACCTTCACTGCCCCGTCTGCCGCGCTCAGGTCGATCAGACGTTCCTCGTCTGCCCCGTCTGCACGACCCGGCTGAAGCAGGCGTGCGAGAGCTGTCAGGCCCCACTCGAGGCGCTCTGGCAGATCTGCCCGTACTGTGCGACACCCGTGGTCGCCACGCCGTCGCTTCCGTCGCTCGAGGACACCGGCTCGGACAGCTGGGAGCCACGCCCGCACAAGCGCGCCGACACCACTGAGACGCCGCCAGCGGCGTCTGGCTAGGATCCGTCGCCGATGGCTGCGGAGACCACACTCGTGCTCGTGAAGCCCGACGGCATGCGCCGCGGCCTGGCCGGGGAGATCGTCGCCCGCTTCGAGCAGCGCGGCTTCGAGCTGCGCGGGGCGCGCCTGCTGAAGATCCCGAAGGCGACCGCCCAGCAGCATTACGCCGAGCACAAGGGAAAGCCGTTCTTCAACGACCTCGTCTCGTTCATCAGCTCTGGCCCAGTGCTCGCGCTTGCATTGCGCGGCGAGGGAGCGATCGCGACCGTGCGGACGATGATGGGTGCGACCAACCCGCTCGACTCCGCCCCTGGCACGATCCGCGGTGACTTCGCGCTCGAGCTGTCCGAGAACATCGTCCACGGCTCGGACTCGAAGGCCAGTGCCAAGCGAGAGCTGAGCCTGTTCTTCCCCGCAGGCCTGCTCTAGGGCCTGAGGTGAGCGTCTCGCCGGCGCCGCCGATCCTGCTCGCCTCGACGAGCCCACAGCGATCCGCGCTCCTCAC
>JBKJML010000187.1:0-7086 GCA_046596415.1 Gaiellaceae bacterium
CGTCTGGCAGGAGCGCGACGATCCGAACCTCCTCTGGCACGCGCAGCGCGCGAAAGAGGTGTTCCGCAACCCGCGGGTCGTGCCGTACGAGTCGTCGTTCGGCCCCAGCGCGTCGTACTACGCCTGGGAGGCCGCCGGCCGTCCCGTGCACGGCATCAGAGGCAAGTGACTGACGCCTTCGGCGTGGCTCCGGCGCTCACGCTCGGCGTGGAGGAGGAGTTGCTGCTCGTCGACGACCGCACGTTCGCGCTCGCAAGCGGAGCAAGCAGCATCGTCGCCGGCCGCGGCCCGCGCCTCAAGACGGAGCTCTTCGAGTGCATCGTCGAGACGACGACACCCGTCTGTGCCGACGCGGCCGAGGTGCTCGAGTCGCTGAGCGGGCTGCGGCGCGAGGTCGCAGCCGCCGCAGCGCCGCTCCGCCTCTCGGTCGCAGCCTCCGGCGCGCATCCGTTCAGCGAGCCCCGTGACCAGGAGATCGTTGCCGAGCAGCGCTACGCGGAGCTGCTCGAGGAGCTCGGCGAGGTCGCACGCGGCCAGCTCGTCTGCGGCCTCCACATCCACGTCTCGATGCCGTCGGCGGCAGGGTGCGTGCGGGCGCTCGAGGGGATGCTTCCCTGGCTGCCCACCGTGCTCGCCGTCTCGGCCAACTCCCCGCTCCTGCTCGGCGCAGACGCCGCGTCTCGTTCCGCCCGGGCGGAACGGCTGCTCGAGCTCCCGCGCTCGGGCCCCCCGCCGCCGTTGCCCGACGTCGCCGCATTCGAGGCGGCTGTCGCGGCTGCGGAAGTGGACTACACGCGACTCTGGTGGGACGTGCGCCCCCATCCCCGGCTTGGCACGCTCGAGGTGCGGATCGCCGACCAGCAGACCGACGTCGAGCGTTCGGCGGCACTCGCCGCGCTCGTCCAGGCGCTCGCCGCGCACGCACTGGAGGAGGGCGGCGAGCCGTTCGATCGCGCCGAGTACGGTCGCCGACGTGCGGCGGCTGCGTTCGGTGAGGCAGACAGGGAGGCGCTGGCACGCCACGTCGGGTCGGCAGCGCGCAGCCTCGGCACCTGGGAGCGCGTCGGGGCGCTCCTGGCCGAGCCCGCCGAGGCCGAGCGCCAGCTCTCCGTCGCCGCCGCAGAGGGACGGATCGCAGTCGCCGCCGACCTCGTCGTCCGCAGCGCCGCATGAGCGGCGCCCGCACCATCCTCTGGCTCTCCGGGCGGCGACTTGTCCGGCGCGGCGGCACCGTCGCGCTCGCCGCCGCCGGCATCGCAGCGGGCACGGCTGTTGTCTTCGGCGTCCTCGGCGGCACGACGGTCGCGCAGGACCGGGCCGTCGCGCAGGCGATCGAACGCATCCCCGTCGGGTCGCGCTCGGTGCGTGCCGTCTGGTTCGGCGTCCCGGGCCAGGCGGAGGAATCGCAGCCGACGCTCGACAGACGCGTTCGAGCCGCCCTCGCTCCCATCGGCCTCGGCCGGCCCGTCTCGCTCGTCCTCTTCCGCGAGAGCACGCTCGCCGGACGCTTCGTCGGCCTCGGCGCCGTCGACGGCCTCGCACCGTTCGTCGAGCTCGAGAGCGGGCGGCTCCCGAGGCGGTGCACCGCTGCGCGTTGTGAGGTGGTGCGGCTGCGCGGCCGGGGCGCAATCCCGAACGCGCCGGGCCTGCGGCTCCTCGAGGTCGGCACCGCGACGCTTCGATCCCGCGCGCTCTTCGGCGACTTCCTGGCGCCCACCGACAACGCGCTCGGTCGCGCGCAGGTCAGCCCGAGCATCGCGCAGGCGGTGCGGTACCACCGCCCCGCCCCGCCACCGCTCCTGCTCGCCGAGGGCGTGGCCGAGCTGGCGAGCGCGCCGGCGCTGGCAAACGCCTACCGCAGCTACGCCTGGGTCTCGAGTCTCGGCGAAGGACAGCCCCGGCTCTGGCAGATCGACAGCGTCGCGTGGGCAACGGCCAGGGCGCGCTCCGAGCTCCAGGCTCACTCCAGCTCGTTCGACCTCGTCGCGCCGACCGAAGAGCTGCGGGAAGCACAGCAGGCGAGCCGCGCCGCCGGGCGGCGGCTGCTGCTCGTCGGCGGCGAGTCGGCCGCGCTCCTCTTCGCCTTTGCGGTGCTCGCTGCTCTCGGCCTGCGTCGCGACCTCGAGCTCTCCCGCACGCGCCTCGAGTGGGCGGGTGCGAGACGCTGGCAGCTCGCGCTCGCCGCGCTCGCCGAGACGGCCGCCGTCGCAGTCGCGGGCGCCGTCGCGGGCTATCTGGCCGGCCTCGCCGCAAGCGCGATCGCGGCTGCGCGGGCGGGCGCTCCTGTCGCGGCGGTTCTCGCCCACAGCGTGCTTGCGCCACGCGGTGTCGTGCTGGCTGCCGCGGTTGCGGCAGCCGCCTGGGCCGTTCTCTTCGCGACCGTCTCCGTGCGACCGCTTCGAGTCCGGCGTGCCGCAGTGTCCCCGGTGGACGTCGCTGCGGCGGCAGCGGTCGCGTTCGTGCTCTTCGCGGTCGCGCGTGGCACCGCCGACGAGGTCAGGCTCGCCCGGGACGGGGGCAGCGCGGTCGGCCTCCTGCTCCTGCCCGGCCTGCTCACCTTCGGGGCCGCGGTGCTCTTCGCCCGGCTCCTACGGCCTGCGCTTCGCCTGCTCGCCATCGCCGCGCGCGGCCGCGGGAGCGCGACGAGGCTCGCGGCCCTTTCGCTCGCCCGCGACCCCGGACGTGCAGTGGTCGCCGCCGCGTTCCTCGTCGTCAGCTTCGGGCTGGCGCTCTTCGCGGAGGGATACCGGGCAACGCTCGATCGCGGCGAGGCCGACCAGGCGGCGTTCGCGGTGCCGGTCGACTACACCGTGCGGGAGGATCTCGGCCGCCTGATCCCCGTCCTCGACGCTGCGCCGCTGACGCGCCTCAGGGCGCTCGTCCCCGGCGCCGACGTGGTGCCGGTGTTGCGGCTCATGGGCGGCGTCGGCCGCCTGGAGGGCGATACCGGGATCACGCTGCTCGGGCTGCCGCCGGCAACGATCGAGCGGCTCAGCGGCTGGCGCGACGACTTCTCCTCGCGGTCGCGCCGCGAGCTCGCGCGACGGATCGACGCGCCCGGAGAGCTCACGGGTGCACGGTTGCCACCCGGAGCCGACGAGCTCCGTGTCGTTGCGGGCAGCTCGGCCGCCGTGCGCGTCGACGCCGTCGTTCGCAGGCGCGACGGGCGTTTCCAGCGCTTCGAGCTCGGCGTCACGCCGGCGTCGGGCACGGCGGTGCTCCGCGCCCGGCTCCCGGCTGCGGCCCGGGGCGGGCTGCTCGTCCAGATCGTGCTTCGGCCGGCAACCCGCCTCGTCGACCGGGGTGCCGACGCGGGCAAGGCGGCCTTCGGGACGCTCCGGCTCGGCTCGCTTCCCGGCACGACGAGCTGGCGGGGCTGGATCGGCACGGGCGGCGCCAGGCCGCGCCCCGACGGCGACGGGCTGCTTGTCCCGTACACGCTCACCGACCAGGCCGACACCGTCGTCCGTCCCCGCCAGCCCACCGATGTGGCTCCGCCGCCCGTGCTGGCGACGCCGCGGCTGGCGGCCGCGGCCGGGCCAGGCGGTGTGCTGCCGCTCGCGGTCGCCGGTGAGCGGATCTCGGTCCGCGTGGTAGGGACCGTCTTGCGCTTCCCCGGGCTCGGCCACCAGGGCGTCGTCGGCGACGGCGACGCGCTCGCGGCGGCATTGAACATCGCCAGGCCCGGCGCGGCGGAGCCGAACGAGCTCTGGCTCGCCCTCCGGCCAGGCGCGGCGCGCGCCGCCCTCGACCGAGCGCTCGCGCAGCGCCCGTACTCCCTGCTCGCAGTCCAGTCGCGCAGCGCACTCGAGGCCGAAGCGCGCAGCGACCCGATTGGCCACGGCACACTGCTGACGCTCGTCGCGGCAGCACTTGTCGCCCTCGCCCTGGCGCTCGCAGGCCTCGTGCTCACCGTGTTGTCCGATCTGCGCGACGAGCGCGGCGCCTTCTTCGACCTGGAGTCGCAGGGTGCGGCACCCGCGCTCCTTCGTCGGATCGTGCGGCTGCGCGCCCTGGCGGTCGCTCTCTTCGGGATCGCCGCGGGCGGCCTCACGGGGCTCGTGCTCGGGGCGCTCGTCACCGACCTCGTCGCCGTCACCGCCCGCGCCACGTCGGCCGAGCCGCCGCTGCTGCTCCATTTCGACCTTCGCGTCGTCGCCCTCGCTCTCGTCGCCTACACCGGCTGCTCGGTCGCGCTCGTCGGCCTCGCGACCCGTCGGGCCTTCAGGGAGCAAGCATGAGCACCGTCGCCGTGCGCGACCTCTTTCGCGTGTTCGAGACCCCCGAGGGTGGCGTGGCCGCGCTCCAGGGGCTGACGCTGCACGTCGAGCCCGGTGAGATCTGCGTCGTCCTCGGCCCGAGCGGCTCCGGGAAATCGACGCTCCTGCGAGTCCTCGCCGGGCTCGAGCGCCCGTCGGCCGGCTCGGTCACCGTTGCGGGACTCGAGCTCGGGACGCTCTCTGCCCGGCGCCTCGCCGCGTACCGCGCCGAACTGCTCGGCTACGCCGACCAGCACTACCGGCGCGCGCTCGCGCCTGAGCTCAGCGCCCGCGAGCTCGTCGGCCTCCAGCTCGGGCTCAGCGGAGCGACCAGCTCGGAGCGGCGCGAGCGCGCCGACGAGCTGCTCGAACGGGTCGGCCTCGCCGACCGGCGGACTGCCCGGCCGGCAGAGCTCTCCGGCGGTGAGCAGCAGCGCGTCGCTCTCTGCGCCGCGCTCGCGCATCGCCCGCGGCTGCTCCTCGCCGACGAGCCGACCGGCGAGCTCGACCGCGAGAACGCGCGCGGCGTCTACGAGCTCGTGGCGGCGCTCGCCCGGGAGCAGGGCTGCACCGTCCTCGTCGTCAGCCACGACCCCGACTCGACTGCGATCGCCGACCGCGTCGTGCGCGTGCGCGACGGACGCCTCGCCGAGGAAGCGGTTGCGGGCGCCGACGCGGTCGTGATCGGGCGTGGTGGCTGGGCCAGGCTCCCCGAGGAGTTGCTCCGAGCGGCAGGCATCGGCGGCCTCGCGGCAATCGACGTGCGACCGGGCGAGCTCGTCGTGCGGCCGCTGGCCGGGCACGCGCCCGAACCAGCGCCCGCGTCGGCGGAGCCGCTCGCACCGCCGCCCGCCGACGCTCCTGTCGTCGCCGAGCTGCGAGGCGTGACACGGCGCTACCACGACGTGACACCGCTGGACGGCCTCGATGCCCGCTTCCACGGCGGTCGTGTGACCGCGGTCACCGGCCCCTCGGGGTCCGGCAAGACGACGTTGCTCCACCTGCTGGCGGGCCTCGACCTGCCAACCGAAGGGGAGGTCGTGGTGGTAGGCACGGTCGTCTCGGCGCTCGGCCGCTCGGCGCGCGCGGGGCTGCGCAGGACGGAGATCGGCTACATCGGTCAGGACTCCGGGCTGCTGCCGTTCCTCTCGGCCCGCGAGAACGTCGAGCTCGGCCTCGAGCTTCGCGGTCTCGGCACGGGAAGCCGCGCCGTCGAGGCGCTCGCCGCCGTCGGCCTCGCCGACCACGCGGAGCGGCGCGTCGACGAGCTCTCCGCCGGCCAGCAGGGCCGGGTCGCCGTCGCGCGCGCCCTGGCCGCACGACCGGCGCTCGTGCTCGCCGACGAGCCGACGGCCCGGCTCGACGCGGTGAACGCCGCCGCCGTCGCGAGGCTCTTCGTCGAGCTTGCCCGTGCCACCGGCACGGCGTTCGTCTGCGCGACTCACGACCCGCTCGTGATCGAGTCGGCAGACGAGGTGCTGGCGCTAGGATCGACCTAGATGGCGATCCAGAACGAGACGATCCAGGTCAGCGGCATCAAGTGCGAGAAGTGCGTCCATCGCCTCGCCGGAGTGCTCAAGGACCACGAGGGGCTCGAGCAGGCGAACGCCAACCTGATGGGTCGGGTGGCGCTCGCCTGGGACGACGAAAAGACCTCGCGCGACGCACTCCTGGCCGCAATGGCCAGGGGCGGCTTCCGCGAGATCGAGCTCGTCTAGCCGCTACGAGCTCGCGCCGTCGCGGTAGCGGTCGCCGCCCGTGATCCCGGGCGACGGATGCTGCCCGTGGTCGTTCGGGCCGCCGCCCGCCGCGACCGACCCGCGCTTCGGGAGTTGCTCCGCGCCGATCCCGTCGTCGTCAGCGGTGCGCGCCGGGTCGGTCGGCAGCGCCTCGCCGGCGCCGACAAGCCCGTAGTGGTCGTAGATCGCCTGCCGGTCGAAGTCCTCGCCCTCGCCCTCGACCTTCGGCGAGCTCGTGAACACATCCTTGGACACGGTCGCGCGCACGACCTGCTCCGCTTCGTCGACGTGGGCGAAAACCTCCGGCAGCAGGTGTCGCGACCGGGAGAGCTTGCCCCGCTCCACGATCAGGTTGCCGTCGGTGCGACCGACGACCTTGCCGAGCTTCTCGTCGTCGAAAGCGACGACCTCATATCCCTGCATAGCGCGGCTCCTTACCTCGTAGTACCAGTGGGGTACCCGCGAGTGGCGCATCCGAACCGGGAATAGGCGTCCCGGGACGGTCGTTGCAGGGCTTCACAGGCCGTTGGTAGTGTGGCTGCGTGGGTGACGCCGAGATCGACTCCGACGCCCGACGGGTCGCGAGCGAGGCTCGCGACCGAGTCAGGTTCGAGGAGGAGGCGCTTGGACTTGCCGACCAGGTCTACCGCGTGGCGCGGCGGCTCGTCGGTTCCCGAGAGGAAGCAGAGGATCTGGTGCAGGACACCTATGCGCGGGCATTCCGGAGCTGGCGCTCCTACACGCCGGGGACGAACATGAGGGCCTGGCTGCTGCGCATCCTCACGAACCTCAATCTCGATCGGGGCAGAAAGATCCAGCGGACGCCCGACATCCAGCCGCTGGAAGAGGGCGACTACTACCTCGCGAACAAGCTGGCTGCTGCGGAGGGCGAGCAGGTACTCGACCAGGACCGGGTGGTCGAGAAGCTCTCGCAGGACTCGGTCGTCGACGCCCTCGCAGCCGTGCCGCATGATTTTCGTGACGTCGTCGTCCTCGTCGACATCGGGGATTTCAGCTATGCCGACGCGGCGCAGATCCTCGACGTGCCGATCGGCACCGTGATGTCGCGGTTGCACCGTGGACGTCGT
>JBKJML010000202.1:0-14894 GCA_046596415.1 Gaiellaceae bacterium
TCCTGGAATACCACCATCGATCCGACGACCGATTCCCCCTGGATGTTGGAGATGTCGTAGCACTCGATCCGCAACGGCAGGCTCTCGAGGTTCAGCGCCTCCCGCAACTCCTCGAGCGCCTCGACCCGGCGGAGCCGCGTCTGCTCGACCTGCGCCGTCTCCGATTCGAGTGCAAGGAGCGCGTTCTGGGCGGCAAGCCGGGCGAGCCGGAGCTTCTCGCCGCGGGCCGGCGTGCGCACCTCGACGCGTGCGCCGCGCCGCTCCGAGAGGAACTGCGCGAGCGCCTCGGTGTCGCCTGCCTCCGGTGGCATGACGATCTGTGGCGGCACGCTCGGCGCACCCCCGTAGTACTCGAGGCAGAAGGCCTCCAGGATCGTCGTCACGTCCTGCCCGGCGACGTTCTCGAGGTGGAAGCCATGCCGGTCGATCAGCTTGCCGTCCCGGAGCGGGAACACCTGGACGGCCGCCCGGTCGCCGTCGATTGCGATTCCCAGCACGTCGATCGTGCCGACGGCGCTGCGGTCGGCGGTCTGGCGCTCCGCCAGGTGCTCGACCGCGTGGAGGCGGTTGCGGTAGCGCGCGGCCTCCTCGAACCGCTCACCGCGCGACGCAGCCTTCATTTTCCGCTCCAGCTCCTGCCGAATCGGCCGCGTGTCGCCGGCGAGGAACTCGATCACGCCGGCGATGATCTCGCCGTACGCCTCGGGTGAGATGTAGCCGACGCACGGGGCTGCGCAGCGCTCGATGTGGTAGTCGAGACACGGGATGCCCGAGTGCCGCCCCGGCTTCGGGCCTTCGCAGGGACGGAAGAGAAAGACGCGGTTCAGGACGTCGAGCGTCTCGCGCACCTTCTTCGCGTTCGCGTACGGGCCGAAGTAGACGACCCCCCGCCGGTGCCGCTCCCGCGTGAACATGACCCGCGGATACTCATCCTCGACGGTCACAGCGATGTAGGGGAACGACTTGTCGTCGCGGAGGCGCACGTTGAACGCGGGCCGGTGACGCTTGACGAGGTTCTGCTCGAGATGGAGCGCTTCGACCTCGGTGCCCGTGACGATCACCTCGATCCGCCGGATCCGGTCGACGAGCTGCGGGATCCCATGACGCCCGTCGCCTCGCTGCTGGAAGTAGCTGCGCACGCGCGGGCGCAGCGACTTCGCCTTGCCGACGTAGAGCACCTCGTCCGCCTCGCCGCGGAAGAGGTACACGCCTGGCTTGACGGGCAATGTCTTGAGCTGTGCGCGCAGATCCACCATTGCGCGCAAGCGTAGTCCTTGTCCGGCGCTACCCTGGAGCTCGTGAGGCGGGGACTCCTCTTGGCTGTGCTCGCGCTCGTGCTCGTTCCGGGCGCCCGCGCCGGCGGCCCGACGATGGTGGTCGGCGCAGCCGAGGATGTCGTGCGCTCGACCGACCTCGTGACCGCCAAGGCCAGCATGACCATGCTTCAGCTCGCCGGCTTCCGCGCAGTCCGGATCACCTCGATCTGGGCCCCGGGCGAGACGGCGCCGACGGGCGTCGAGACGAAGGTACTCAGGAACGTCGCTGCCGCGGCGAGCCTGTCCGGCGTCCGCGTCTACGTCTCCGTCTACCACGCCGGCTCCCGCACGACCCCGCTGACCGACAAGGACCGCGCCGACTTCTCGGCCTATGCCGCGTCACTCGCGCAGGCGTTCCCGAGCTTCCGCGATTTCATCGTCGGCAACGAGCCGAACCTGAATCGCTTCTGGCTGCCCCAGTTCGCGGCCGACGGAACGGATGCCGCGGCACCCGCCTACCTGGCGCTTCTCGCCTCGAGCTACGACGCGCTGAAGGGGGTCTCGCCGTTCGTGAAGGTTTACGGGGGCGCGCTCGCGCCGCGCGGCATCGACCGGCCAGGTACCGGCCGCGACACTCACTCGCCGACGTCGTTCATCCGTGACCTCGGGGCCGCGTATCGAGCGAGCGGACGCGCCGGGCCGGTGATGGATGCCTTCGCCTTCCATCCGTACGCCGACAACTCGAGCCAGTCGCCCGACTTCGCGCATCCGCTCTCGACGACGATTGGGGTCGCCGACTACGGCAAGCTCGTGTCGCTTCTCGCCGAGGCGTTCGACGGGACCGCGCAGCCGGGCTCAATGCTGCCGCTCCTCTACGACGAGTTCGGCGTCGAGTCGATCGTGCCCGCGGCGAAGGCGCCGCTCTACACGGGTGCCGAGCCGGTGACGACGAAGCCGGTCGAAGAGGCGACGCAGGCCGCCTACTACGCGAAGGCGCTGTCGCTCACGTTCTGCCAGCCGAACGTCGTCGGCGTGCTCTTCTTCCACTCCCAGGACGAGCCTGCACTCGCATCGTGGCAGTCGGGCGTCTACTACGCCGACGGCTCGCCGAAGACGAGCCTGCCTGCGGTGCGAGCTGCGCTCAACGCGAGCCGCGGGGGCTCGATCGCGCGCTGCCCCGGACTGTCGCTCCCGGTGACGCCGAAGGTGACCTGGCGGCCGCGGACGCTGGGTCTCATGCTCCGCTGCAACCTCGACTGCACCTACCGGGTGCGCCTGGTCAAGCTGCCACGACGAACCACGACGGCAGCGAAGTCGGGCCGGCTCAGCGCCGGCACCGAGCTTCCACTCACGCTGGCGCGAAAGGTGGCGCCGGGCACGTACGCGCTGGCTCTGTCAGTCGTGCACCCGGTCAATCCCGGCGCTCCCGCTGCGGCCGAGTCGGCGGCGTTCAAGATCAGCGCAACGAGCCGCTGAGTCGCTACGACGGGCAGCGACCCGCCTGGTACGACGCGTAGTCCACCGGTCCGATCACCCAGGCGAAGGCCCGGCCGGACTCGAAGACGTGAGCGGTGACGGTCCGGCCCTGCTCGAAGTTGCGCAAGAACGTCTGCACGAATGCACCCGGGTCGGCTTGCGGCTCGTCGCCCCCACAGCCGGCGGCGGCGACCACGAGAGCGGCTGCAACCGCGAGCGCAACAACGAGACGCACGCGTACCATGATGCGGACGTGAGCGCGCAGCCCCAGACCGGCCAGTACGTCGCCTACACGTTCTTCAAGGTCGATCCCGCCTGGCGGCGGCTCCCGGCCGAGGAGCGCGCCGCTCACAAGGAGGCGTTCGCCGAAGTGGTGGAGGCGTGGACGGAGCGGCTGGACGCGGTGCGCGCCTACTCGACGGCGGGCGTCCGGCCCGATTGCGACTTCTTTCTCTGGAAGATCACCGAGCGCTACGCCGATCTCGGCGAGTTCGGCGCCGCGCTGAACGCGACCCCGCTCGCCGGCTGGCTCGAGACGCCGTACTCGTACCTCGCGACGACGAAGGCCTCGCAGTACTCCAAGGCCCGTCGCGCCCGCAAGGTCGTCCCGCGCGGCCATCCCTATCTCGTCGTCTACCCGTTCGTGAAGACGCGCCCGTGGTACGGGCTCTCGCTGGAGGATCGTCAGCGCGCGATGAACGAGCACATCGAGGTCGGCGCCGACTTTCCGACGATCCAGAACCACACGACGTACTCGTTCGGGATCGACGACCAGGAGTTCATGACGGTCTTCGAGTGCGAGGAGCCTGCCGATTTCATGCATCTGATGTTGACGCTCCGCGAGAGCGAGGCCTCCCGTTACACCGAGCGCGACACACCGATCTTTGTCGGCACCGGCATGGAGATCCGCGCCGCCCTCGACGCGCTCGACGGCGCCACCAGCCGCGTCGAGGCCTAGTGGCTCTGAGCCACAAGGTGGCTTTTGGAGCGCTGCTGGCGCTCGTGCTCGCGCTGGCCGCCTGCGGTGGCTCGGCGACGAAGGACGCCGCTCCCGCGGGCGACGATCCGGTGACCGACGTTCGGAACGTGCTGGACGTGCGATCGGCATTCGAAGCCGACGCGGGCAAAGCGCGATTGCTCGTCCTGCTCGCACCCACCTGAACGACGTGCCTCGCCGGCGCCCGTTGGGTCCGGGACTCGATCCTCGCGAAGCATCGCTCCGACGAGCTCGCCGTCTACGTCGTCTGGCTGCCGATCCTCTCCACTGACGCCCGCTCGGAGATCCACACCTCGATCCTTGACGACCCGCGCGTGAGCCAGTTCTGGGACGGCGAGCGAGTCACCGGCACTTACCTGGCCGAGCAGAACCTCGGCGGGCTCGGCTCCTCCGGGATCGTCTGGGACGCCTACTTCCTCTTCGGGCCGCAAGCGAGCTGGGACGAGGCTCCCGCGCCGCTCCTCGCGTCGGGCGCGCCGGTCGTCTACGAAGGCGAGCCGCTCGAAAGGGCGCTCTCCACCTACGAGTAGGTGTGCTCCTGCCGCCAGACACGGACGCCGGCGTAGGCACAGGCAGCGAGCACGAGAAAGAAGGCGAGCGCGTCAGGCCCCGACGGGCTCAGGCCGATGAAGGCGCCGACATCGACCACGGCGAGGACGATCGCGCCGTAGAAGACGTAGCGGCTGCGGTCTGACCACGCCTCGATGTCGCTGCGGCGATCGCGCCAGACGAGGAAGAGGAAGAACGCGATCGCGAGGAAGAACACGATCCGCAGCAGTCCGCTCACCGTCGAGAGCACCGACTCGAGCGACAGGACCACGATGACAGCGGCGACGAGCGCCACGATCGCAAGGCCCCGCACGGTCGGGTTCAGATCGGCGAGGAAGCGCTTCACGATCCGGTCATGAACGCTCGCACGGCGAGGGCGGCGGCGAGCGCCGAGCAGGCGGCGAACCAGCCGATCCGCCGGCGCGGCTCCTGCGGCGCATAGAACCAGGGCGTCAGCACCGCTCCGAGCGAGAGCGTCCCATAGACGTAGTGGAGCTGGTCGACTGCTCGGCGGCCGTCGGAGAGAAGCAGCAGTCCGAGGCCGACCTGGGCGACGATCAACGTTTGCGCGAGCGCGAGCAGGTGCGAGCCGATCCGCCCCACCTCGCGACGGCGCCAGTAGGCGTAGCCGCCGACGAACGCCGCGACGAGCGCGCCCGCGAGCACGGCGACGGCGAGGGCTCTGTGCGCGTCGAGCATTCTCGCGGAGACCCTACCGGCCGATCGGCTAGTCGACGATCTCGATCCCGACCGCGCCGGCGAGCAGGCCGGCGATCTGCACCACGTCGGGCCAGGGCATGCGGATGCCGCGCAGCCGGTCGGCGCCCTGAAGCCCCTCGAGCTCGCAGCCGCGAACCTCGCAGCGCTCGAACGTGGCCGCCGACACGGTCGCCCCGGTCAGGCTCGAGCGCTCGAAGAGAACCGAGGTGAGCGTGGCGCCGTGCAGATCGGCCTCCTCGAGGCGGCAGTCGCGGAAGACGACCCGTTCGAGGCGGGCGAAGCGAAGCGACGAGAGGTCGAGCCGGCAGTCCTCGAAGACGACGTCGTGGAGGTGCGCCTCGGCAAGCTCGACGCCGGTCGCACGCAGCCCCTTCGCCTCGACCCGAGTCAGAGTGCCTCGCGAGAGGACGGCGTTCGCCCAGCTCCCGTCGGTCACGACGACATCCGCGAGCGACGCGCCCGGCGCGTGGGTGCCGGTCAGGTCGACACCGCGCAGCGTCACTTCCTCCAGCCGTAGGTCGGGCGCGACCCGCTCGGACACGTCCTCCGGGCCGATCGCCACCCGGGCGAGCTCGAGCCCCGACAGCGGCCCGTTACCGAACGCGGCCGCCTCGAGCGCAGCCGGCACGTCGGGCGGCTTCGGCGCCGCCGGCGCTGTCGTCATGGCGTCGAGCTTCTTCATGCGGATGAGAGGACTTGAACCTCCACGCCCCTAAGGGCACACGGACCTGAACCGTGCGCGTCTACCAATTCCGCCACATCCGCGCGAGCGACAGTGTAACCATCACCTCGTCGGTGTCATCCGAGCCGTGGTTAGGGTAGGGCAGGCGACCATTCGATCAGGGGGCCGGGCATGGGTTCGTTCGTAGCAGTGATGGGCATTGGTTCTTTTGAAGCAGTGATCCTCGGGGGCTTCTTTCTGTTTGCCGTCGCCTTCCTGGCCGCGATCTATTTCGGTCTGCGCGGTCGCGTGCGCTAGCGCATGAAGCGGAAGTGGCGAACGACGTGACGCGAGTCGTTCGCCGCTACTGTGTCCGCGTGTTGCGGGGTCGCCTTCTCCTGCCGTTCGTCGTGGCGGCGGTCATCGTCGCGAGCGCGGCCGACGCCCGGCCGCAGCGCCCGCACGGGCCGCTGACCGAGGTGATCGTCGAGCTGGCCTCGCCGCCGCTCGCTGCCGCTAACCCGGGCCGCGCGACCTATGGCCCAGTCCGGAAGCTGGGCCTCGCGACCGCCGCGAGCCGCTCGTACCTGGCTCGCCTCGACCGTGAACAGGACGCGCTTGCGCGCCGGATCGAGTCGTCGATCCCGAGTGCGACCGTCCGTTGGCGCTACTCGATCGTCGCCAACGGCCTCGCAGTCGCACTCCCGCCGGCCGCGCTGCCACGCCTGCGGCAGGTTGCAGGAATCGCCCACGTCACACCGCCGGTTGCCTACAGGCTCGCGCTCGACCGCTCGCCCACTCAGATCGGCGCGCCGGCGCTCTGGGGCCCGGTGCTCGACACGGCCGGCCAGGGGACGAAGATCGGGATCCTCGACGAGGGGATCGACCAGACGCATCCGTTCTTCGATCCTAGGGCCTACGCGATGCCCGCCGGCTACCCGAAGGGCGACACGGCGTTCACGAGCGCGAAGGTGATCGTCGCCCGGGCCTTCCCACCGGCCGGCTCGACCTACGCGAACGCCTCGAAGCCCTTCGACCCGGCCGAGTCGAGCCACGGCCTGCACGTCGCCGGGATCGCGGCCGGCAACGCGGGCACGAGGGCGGCGGGCGGCGTGACCGTCTCGGGCGTCGCGCCGAAGGCCTACCTCGGCAACTACAAGATCTACACCCAGCCCACCGACGCGGGCGTCGGGCTCGACGGCAACGCGCCCGAGATCGTCGCCGGCATCGAAGCAGCGGTTGCGGACGGAATGGACGTGATCAACCTCTCGATCGGCGAGCCGTCGGTGCCGCTCACACGCGACCCGGTCGCCCGGGCTCTCGGCGCTGCCGCCGACGCGGGCGTCGTACCCGTCGTGGCGGCAGGCAACGAGTTCGAAGACCTCGGCGCCGGCTCCGTCACCTCACCGGGCGACGCACCGAAGGCGATCACGGTCGCCGCGGTCACGACGACGAAAAGCGGCGCCGCGAACGTCATTGCGGGCTTTTCGTCGGCGGGCCCGACCCCGCTCTCGCTGCTGCTCAAGCCCGATGTCGCCGCGCCCGGCGTGCAGATCCTCTCGGCAGCGCCCGGTGCCGGCTGGGCCACGCTGAACGGCACGAGCATGGCGAGCCCCCACGTCGCGGGCTCCGCCGCGCTGCTGCGCCAGCGCCACCCGGGCTGGACGGTCGCGCAGATCAAGTCGGCGCTCAGTCAGAGCGGCAACGCCGCGCTCGTCGCGGCCGGCGGGGCCGAGGCCGGCCCAACGCGGGAGGGCGGCGGGGTCGTCGACCTTGTCCGGGCCGACAAGCCGCTGCTCTTCGCCGACCCCACCAACCTCTCGTTCGGCTACCTCCGCGCCGGCGCCACCGCGGCGCGCGCGATCTCGCTCACCGACGCGGGCGGCGGCGCGGGCGACTGGGTCGTCTCCATCCAGGCCTCCGCCTCCACGGCCGGGGTCGGCTTCTCCGCGCCGGCGACCATCATCGTTCCCGGCGTGGTCGAGCTCTCCGCCGCGGCCATCTCCGCCTCGCCGGAGGGTGAGGCCTCAGGCTTCGTCGTCCTCACGCGCGGAGCTGACCGCCGCCGCATCCCGTTCTGGGTGCGCGTGACGGCACCGAAGCTCGCCTCGGCGCGCCACGGCACCCTCCGCAAGCCCGGCAACTACCGCTCTACCACGCGCGGCGGCGCCTCACTCGTCACCTCCTACCGCTACCCGGAACGCGGCGGCGAGCTGCCCGGGCCCGAGCGCGTCTTCCGTGTCACGCTCGGCCGCAAGGCGGTTGCGAACTTCGGCGTCGTCGTGACGAGCCTGGCACGCGGCGTCAAGGTCGAGCCGCGCATCGTCGTCGCGGGCGACGAGAACCGGCTGCTCGGCCCAGTCGCGCTGCCGGTGAACCAGAACCCGTACCTGCGCGGCTTCGGCGAGCCGGTGCTTGCCGCGGGCGCGATCCTGCCGGCCACCGGCAGCTACGACATCGTCTTCGACAGCCTCTCGGCCGCGACGGCGGGCGCGTTCGGCTTCCGGCTCTGGATCGACGACCGCACCGCACCCTCCGTCCGTGCGGCGCCGCGCAGCGTCCCCCGCGGGAAAGCACTCCTCGTCCGCGCCTCGGACGGAGGCTCCGGGATCGACGCTACCTCGCTCTACGTGACGGTGGACGGAAAAGAGCAGACGGCCACGTTCCGCGACGGCGTGATTCGCGTCCCGACGACCGCGCTTCGCCGGGGCGCCCACACGCTCCGGATCCAGGTCTCGGACTACCAGGAGACGCGGAACACGGAGAACGTTGCGCGGATCCTCGGCAACACGCGCGTCGTCACGACGCGCTTTAGCGTTCGCTAAGTCCGGTCTCGCTCGTCGATCGTCGGCAGGTTCTTGAGGTCGCGCTGGACGCTCTCGGCGAACTCGTCGGTCTCGCTGCGGATCAGGCGCAGGTTGGACTTCTGCTTCTGCCGGCCGCGCAGCCGGCGCGCATCACCGCCGAGCCGGGCGCCGAGGCGCTGCCATTCAGCGCCGGCGACGACCGCGGCGGCCAGAGCGAGGAGCACGATCCAGGGCCAGCCCACGCATCGAGTCTAGCGCCAGCTTCTACGGATAGATCTGCATCGGCAGGCGCGAGAGCGGCACGCCACCCGCCTCGGTGACGAGCCAGGTGTCCTGCATGTACAGGCACGCCTCGCCGTCCTCCGAGATCACGTGCGGGTGCATCGAGAAGACCATCCCGGCGGCGAGCGTCGTCTCGATCCCCTCGCCGATCTTCGGGTGCTCGATCATCGTCATCCCGATCGAGTGGCCGGTGACGTGGCCGAGCTTCCAGCCGCGGTCGGTGAATCCCTTCGAGACCGCCCTGTGCACGTCGTGCGCAGTCGCACCGGGACGCATCGCCGACGGCGCGACGGCGAAGTATTCCTCGTACGCCTCGAGCATCCGTCGTGTCTCCGCGTCCGGGCTGCCGATCGCGCGGGAGACCTCGACCCAATGCATCCCGGGGCCGGCGACTTCGAGCGACGGCAGCATGAACGCGCCCAGCACCTCGTCCTTGCGCGCGATCTTGAACTCGGGGCGGGCCCGATTCCCGTCGCCCGTCAGCACCATGTTCATCGTCAGGCGCCCGCAGCCCTCCTGCACGAAGTAGCGCTCGGCCTCGGCCATCACCTCGGCGGCGGTACGCCCCGGCGCCCAGGCGTCCAGGAAGACCTCGAAGCCGCGTTCGTTGATCCGCACGCTGTCGCGTACCGACGCGAGCTCGGCGTCGCTCTTCACGGCACGGGCGAGATCGAATTCGAGATCGAACGGGACGAGAACGAGCCCAGCCTCGGCGAGTGCGCGCTCGTCGCGGACGGTCATGATGTAGTCGAGCCCGTAGACCCCGACCCGGCCCCAGCCTGCGTCGCTCGCGCGACTCGCGATTTCCGCGCCCGGCCGATCGACGAAGACCTGCTCGATGCGGGCGGTGCCATGTTCTCCCACGTAGCGTGCCTCGGTCGGGAAGACGATGAACGGCTCACCGGCCGCCGGCACGACGACATACGCGTAGCGGTGGACGATCTGAAAGCCCGAGAGGTAGGTGACGGACCCCTCGAAGCCGCTGTACTCGGTCCCGGACACGACGAGCGCGTCGAGACCGTGCTCGGCCATGGCGGCGCGCACGTTCGCGTAGCGCCGGGTCAGCTCTGCATCCACGAGGCTTCAACTCCTTTGATCAGCGCCGTCACGGCGTCATGGAGCGGCGTCGGCACGCCGAGCTCTCGCCCGAAGCGCGCGATGCCGCCGTTCAGATAGTCGATCTCGGTCGTTCGGCGCGCCTCGACGTCCTGGAGCATGCTCGCCCGGTGCCCGTACGCGACCTCCGGCCGGGCGGCGTAGTCGATCAGCTCCTCGGGGTCGGCGTCGAGCACGATCCCCTGCGCTGACGCGACCGCCTTGCCCTCGTCGACGAGGCCGGAGACGAAGGCGCGCAGAGACGTGTCCTCGCAGACGCGGCCGTGCGTGAGACCCGTGAGCGCCCCGACCGGGTTCGTGGAGGCGTTGAAGATCACCTTGCGCCATTGCGGGCCCCGTGCGTCCTCGACCGCCGTCGCAGGCATGCCGCTACGCGAGCAGGCGTCTGCGAGCTGCGAAATCGCGTCCTCGGACGCGGGGCTCGGCTCGAACGGCCCGAACGTCGTGTCGCCCTTCACGTCCCACTGGACGTGGCCAGGCTCGAGGAGCTTCCCGGCGGGGAAGGTCGTGCCGCGGATCACCCGCTCGACATGCCGCGCGAGCGTCTCCTCGTTCCCGACCCCGTTCATCACCGACGCGACACAGCCGCCTGCGAACGCAGGGGCGGTCTCGGCGATGGCGGCGTCGGCGTGCATCGCCTTCGTCGCGACGATCCCGAAGTCGCAGGGCGGCAGCTCGGCGGGATCAGCCGTCGCCCGCAGCCTCCCCACGACCTCACCCGCGCCGGACAGCCGCAGGCCGTGCTCGTTGATTGCGTCGACGTGCGCCTCGTAGCGGTCGTAGGCCCACACCTCGACGTCGTCGAGCGAGGCAAGGTTCGCCGCGAAGAGGCTGCCGACTGCGCCGCAGCCGACGATGCAGACCCTCATGCGTCGTTCCTCGGTCGCCGCAGCGCGAACTCGCGGCCGCCGGTGATCCCCGACGGCCGCAGGATGAGCATCGCCGCCATCAGGGCACCGAGCACGACGAGCCGGGCTCCGTCGAACAGGTTCAGGGTGACGCCCACGTGGACGCCGTCCTCGGCGTTGCCGAGGAACGCGTCCAGGCCGCTGACGGCGAGCGCACCGACGACCGCACCCCAGAGGCTCGTGACGCCGCCGACGACGAGCATCGCCAGGGTGAGAAACGTCAGCTCGAGGTACACCTGCTCGGTCGTGATCGACCCCAGCATGTGGACGTAGAGACCGCCGGCGAAACCCGCCAGAGCGCCCGAGAGAACAAACGCCCACAGCCGCTGCAAGTGCACGTCGATCCCGACCGCCTGCGCCGCGGCGCCGTCCTCCCTCGTCGCGCGCAGCATCCGGCCGAAGCGGCTCTGCTGATAGGCGAACGCGACGCCGATCACGACGAGCGCGCCCACGGTCGCCTGGAGAGCGCCCGTCGACTCGGGCACGAGCGAGAGCGTCGTGGCGCCCGGCCCGATCTTCACCCACTCGCGGAGGAGGTTGTGCGTGATCTCGAGCACGGCGAACGTCGCGATGCCAGCAGCGAGGCCCGAGAGTCGCATCAGCGGCAGCCCGACGACGAGCGCCAGCGAAGCGCCGACGACAGCCGCGAGCAGGAGCGAGGGCACGTTGCCGAGCGTGTGGTCGCGCAGGAGGGGAAAGAGCTCCGGCAGCACGCCGACCTTCGACTCGAGCGGCACGGTCATCACCCCGGCGGCGAAGGCGCCCACGGCAACGAAGCTGATCTGGCCGAACGAGAGAACGCCCGAATTGCCGACGAAGACGTAGATCGCGACGACGATCGCGACCGAGACGAGCGCGTTCAAGAAGTAGATCTCGTTCGACCGCGAGACGAAGCCCGATGCGAGCCCGACCGCGGCGACGAGCACCGCGGGTGCGGCCAACTGGAGCAGCTGGTCGGCGCGACGGCTCATACGCGGTCGACCACGGAGACTCGGCCGCGGGCGAAGAGGCCCGACGGCCGAAGCAGCAGGACGAGCACCACGAGCGCGAAGACCAAGGCCGGCAGGAACACCGTCTTATCGGTTGGCAGCGCGCCATTGATCACGCCCGTCGCAAAGCCGATCGCGAAGCCGCCGAGGGTTGCGGTCCAGAGCCGATCGATCCCGCCGACGACGACGCCGACGAGGACGACGATCGTGTCCCTCAAGGCGAAGTCGGGCGTGACCAGCGGAAACTGCACGGTGAGGATCACCGCGACGATCGCCGCCAGGACGCCCGAGAGGAGGACGGCGAGCCCGATCACACGGTCGGCCTGGACTCCGAGCAGTCGCGCCGTTCGGAAGTCGGCAGCCGCAGCGCGCATCTGGAGCCCGATCGTCGTCCGGCCAAGCAGAACGGCGAGCAGCCCGAGCGAGAGAACCGCGACACCGACTGAGACGAAGACGACCTTGCGAACATCCGTGCCGGCGACCGTGACAGCCTGGTTGAGCGGCGCCACCGAGGCGGCCGCCTCGCCGATCGTGCCGTCGCGCACGTCGATGATCAGCGCGACGCTCTGGAGCAGGAACGCAACGGCGAAGGTCGTGACGAGCATCACCGTCGGCGACTGTGCCCGGAGCGGGCGGAAGACGACGCGCTCCATCGCGAGCGTTAGCGCGATCACGACCGCGAAGCAGGCGACGATGCTCCAGACGACCGGCCAGGCCGAGGTGAAGGCGAGCGTGTAGGCACCCGCCATCACGAGCTGGCCGTAGGCGAAGTTGACGAGCCGCAGCACGCCGAAGACGAGCCCGATCCCGACCGCCATCAGCGCGTAGACGGCGCCGAGCCCGAGCGCGTCGACGATCGTCTGGGCATCGATCGTGGCGAGGAGGCCGGTCATGAGAGGTAGGCGGAGATCAGCGTCTGCGTGTCCGCCGCGTCGTCGGGGCCGAGCGTCAGCCGGTGCTCGCCGTTCGCGAGCACGTAGGTGCGGCCGGCGAGCGCCACCGTTCGTTGTGCGCGCTGCTCGACGAGGAGCACCGCGACGCCACGGTCACGGATCGCGCGGAGCGCGTCGAAGACGACATCGACCACGTTCGGAGCAAGACCCAGCGAGGGCTCGTCGAGCAGAAGAACGTCAGGCCCGGCGGCGAGTGCCCGGCCGATCGCAAGCTGTTGCTGCTGACCGCCGGAGAGCACGCCGGCCTGCCGACGCCGGAACTCGTCGAGAATCGGAAAGAGCTCGTAGACCTCAGCGAGCGCCCCGTCGCCCGGGTCGCGGCGGGCGGAGAGACCGAGGCGGAGGTTCTCCTCGACGGTGAAGTCGCCGAAGATCCGCCGCCCCTCGGGCACGAGCGCGATCCCGGCCCGCGCCACCTGCTCGGGGCGCCGGCCGCGGAGGGAGCCGCCCGCAAGACGGATCTCGCCCGCCGACGGCTGCAGGACGCCCATGATCGCGTGCAGCGTCGTCGACTTGCCCGCGCCGTTCGGGCCGATCAAGCCCACGATCTCGCCCGCGTGCACTTCGAGCGAGAGCCCGCGCACCGCTGTCACTGTCCCGTAACGGATCTCGACCCCGTCGAGCTCGAGGAGCGGCGCCGTCTGGGACCGCGTCACGACTGCTCCTCGTCCACGGCGCTCTCGCCAAGGTAGGCGGCGGTCACGTCGAAGTTGCCGCGGATCTCGAGCGGTGTTCCCTCGGCGAGCGTTCGTCCCTGGTCGAGGACGTGGATTCGGTCGCACACCTCCATGATCAGCGCCATGTTGTGGTCGATCAGCAGCACCCCGGCCTCGTGGTCGTCGCGAACCGACCGGACGACGGCCGCGAAGTCGGGGACTTCCGCCTCCGGCAGCCCGGCGGCCGGCTCGTCCATGAGGACGAACCGCGGCTCGGTCGCGAGCGCCCGGGCGACCCCGAGGCGCCGTTCATTTCCGTGTGCAAGCGCTGAGGCGGGCAGGTCGGCCAGCCCGTCGAGCCCGAGCAGTCCAAGCAGTTCGGCCCCACGGCGCCGCGCCTCCCGCGATCCCGCCCCGACTCCGAGGGCCGCCGTCTCGACGTTCTCGCGCACGGTGAGCCCGCCGAAAGAACGGCTGTGCTGAAAGGTGCGCGCGAGACCCGAGCGGCCCCGTCGATGCGGCGACCACCCCGTCACGTCGCGCCCCTCCAGCTCGACCGTGCCCGCAGTCGGCTGATCGAAGCCCGTCAGGACGTTCACGAGCGTCGACTTGCCGGCGCCGTTCGGGCCGATCAACCCGACGATCTCGTGGCGGTGCAGCTCGAGCGTCACGTCGGACAGAGCCTGGACGCCCGTGAAGGAACGCGATACGGAGGAGGCCCGGAGCGTTCCTCCGGGCCTCCCTGCCGTGTCGGTTTGCATCGTCGAACCAGTCACCCGAAGCTAGAGCTTCGGAACGACCTTCGCGGTGACAGCACCCACGTACCGACCCTTGTTGTTGTCGATCTTGATCACGCGGTACTGACGACCGAACACGCTGTGGTAGCGCGCCGAGAAGCTGACGAGGCCCGAGAGCGTCGGCACCTTGCTGAACTTCTCCATCGTCGCCGCCAGGGTGGCGCCGTTCGTGGAGCCACCGGAGCGGTTGATCGCCGCCACGATGCCGTCGATCGACGCCGAGCCGGTGAGGAACCCGCCCGTGCCGGCCTTGACCTGTGCGGCCAGCGCGCGGACCGCCTTGTTCGGGTCGTCCCCGAACACGGACGCGTAGGTCACGGCGTAGTAGTTCGTGACCTTCGGGTTCGGGGTGTTCCAGTACGTGCCGTCACCGGCCCACGAGTTCAGGATCGCGGTCTTGTTGCCGAGCGACCGAAGCCCCGAGACGAGCGCCGGCAGCTCACCGAACGCAGTCGACGTGACGATCACGTCCGCCTTCTTGCCGTTCAGGCGGCTGACCGCATTCTGGACGTTGTTCGCGCCGGTCGCGTAGCTCTCGCGAGTGACGATCTTCCCGCCGAGCTGCGTGAACCGCTTGTCGAACGCCTGCACGACGTTCTTGAAGTAGACCAGCAGCGTGTTGGTCGCGAGCGACGCCGTGCGCCAGCCGTGCCGGTACGCGTACTCCGCCATCGCCGAGCCCTCGTCCTGCGCGATGTTGCCGAAGCTGAAGGCCAGCTTGCCCTTC
>JBKJML010000020.1:0-3943 GCA_046596415.1 Gaiellaceae bacterium
CGTCGAGCGGCTCAAGCACGATGTGGCAGTCCCCGTACTGGCCGCGGCCGCCGGTCTGCTTCTTGTACTTGCCCTGCGCGCGGGATTCCTTGCGGATCGTCTCGAGGTAGGGCACGCGCGGCGGCTGGAGATCGACCTCGACCGAGAAGCGCCGCCTGAGGCGCTCGACGGCGATCTCGACGTGCATCTGGCTCATCCCGGAGAGCACCTGCTCGCCGGTCTGCGGGTCCCGCCGCAGGCTCAGCGTCGGGTCCTCCTCGTGGAGACGGCGCAGCGAGGAGGCCACCTTCTCCTCGTCGCCCTTCGCCTTCGGTGTCACGGCGAAGCTCATCACCGGCTCGGGGAACCCGATCTCGGGCAGCGCAGCGGCCACTTCCTTGTCGAGCAGGAGATCGCCGGTCTGCGTCTCCTTGAGCTTCGCGGCGGCGCCGATGTCGCCGGGGCCGAACTCCCCTGCCCCGACGTGATCCTTGCCCTGGAGCTGGAGCAGTGTGCCGAGGCGCTCCTTCTGGTGCGTGCGTGCGTTGGCGAGGGTCGCGTCGGCAGTGACGGTGCCGGTGAGCACGCGGAAGATGTTGATGCGGCCGGCGAACGGGTCGGCGATCGTCTTGAAGACGAACGCGGCGACGCCAGCGCCGCCCACGTCGATCGTGGTGGGCTTGCGGTTCGGCGAGGGGACGCCCTCGACGATCAGGTCGAGCAGCGCGGCGGTGCCGAGGTTCTTCGTCGAGACGCCGCAGGCGACCGGGAAGACCTCGCCGCGCGTGACGGCCGTCTTGAGCGCCTTCGCCACCTCCTCGACGCCGAGCTCCTGGCCGTCGAGGTACCGCTCCATCAGGTCCTCGTCCGTCTCGACGACGGCGTCGAGCAGCTTCTCCCGGTACTCGGCGACGACGCCCGCGAGCTCGTCGGGGATCGGCCCGGGGCTGCCTTCCTTGCCGCCCTCCGGGCTCGTGTACGCGGTCATGTGCAGGACGTCCACGATCCCCTTCAGCTCGTGCTCGGAGCCGATCGGCAGGTGGACGGCGACACAGCGCGGCGAGAGTTGCTCCTGGAGCTGACGGAGCGCGCGGAAGAAGTCCGCGCGCTCGCGGTCGAGCATGTTGACGACGAGCAGGCGCGCGATCCCGAGCTCCTCGGCCCGCGCCCACGCGCGAGTCGTGCCGACCTCGACGCCCATGACGCCGCTGATCACGAACAGAGCGCCCTCGACGACGCGCAGCGCACAGCGCGACTCGCCCTGGAAGCTCGGGTCGCCCGGCACATCGACGAGGTTCACCTTCCGCCCCTGCCACTCGGCGTGACAGAGCGAGAGCGAGATCGACAGGCGCCGCTTCTGCTCATCGTCGTCCCAGTCGGAGGTTGTCGTCCCCTGCTCGATCGACCCGAGCCGGTTCAGCTCACCCGCCTGGTAGAGCAGCGCCTCCACGAGCGAGGTCTTGCCCGTGCCGCGATGGCCGACGACGGCGACGTTGCGAAGCTTTGCGGGCTCGAAAGCGGGCATGCGTGGGCATCCTCCTGCGCGATAGGCGGTGTCTCGGCGATCTTAGAGCAGGCCCGCGGTCAGAGCTCGACGGCCGCGCGCGCCTGGCCGCCGAGGCGGGCCTTGAGGCGGAGGATCGCCTTCGTGTGGAGCTGGGAGATGCGCGACTCGGTGACGCCGAGCACCTCGCCGATCTCGCGCAGGGTGAGCTCCTCGTAGTAGTAGAGCGTCACGACGAGCTTCTCCCGCTCCGGGAGTCGCGCGATCGCCTCGCCAAGCGCCTCCCGCATCTCCATCTGGGCGAGCGCGGATTGCGGCTCCGGCCCCTGCGTGTCCTCGATCGTGTCGATCAGGGCGATCTGGTCGCCGCCTGCCGACACGGTCCAGAGCTCGTCAAGCGCGGCGATCGAGGAGCGTGAGATCTCCATCAGGCTCTCCTCCAGGTCCTCGACGGCGATCCCCAGCTTGGCTGCGATCTCCTCGTCGGTCGGCGCCCGATGCAGGCGTCGTTCGAGCTCGGCCATCGCCCGCTCGATCTCGCGGGCGCGGGAGCGGACGGAGCGCGGCACCCAGTCGAGCGCGCGGAGCTCGTCGATGATCGCACCTTTGATCCGCGCGATCGCGTAGGTCTCGAACTTGATTTCGCGCGTCGGGTCGAAACGCTCGATCGCGCCGATCAGGCCGAGGAGCCCGTACGAGACGAGGTCACCCTCGTCGACATGGGCCGGCAGGCCGCTGCCGAGGCGGCCTGCGACGAACTTGACCAGTGGCGCGTAGGTCAGGATCAGCCGGTCACGCACCGCACGGTCGTGTGTGCGTGTGTATTCGAGCCACAGGCTCTGGGTGTCCTCTGGCGGACTCACGAGGAGAGAATACGCCGTGCCGGGCCGGATTCCTCAGCGGCGGGAGAGACCGCGGGCAGCGAGGCCTGCCAGCCACGCGCCGAGAGCGACCGCCGCGACAGCGATCACCCAGGCCCTCCCGCCCGCTCCGGCGGCTGCGATCCCGATCCCGAAGAGGGCGAACGAGAGCAGGAGGAAGAGAAGCCCAAGCGCCAGTCGCTGCGACATGCGCCGAGCCTATCGCGCTCGGCGCGACTACAATCCGCCCTGCCCAGGGGCGTAGCTCAGTTGGTAGAGCGGCGGTCTCCAAAACCGTAGGTCGCAGGTTCGAATCCTGTCGCCCCTGCTGCGCGTTCGCACTCCCGATCGGTGGTTGACGGTCGGACCAGTCGGGAAGGAATCTCCCGAACGGTCGCCAACAGCGGGACGATCGGCCGCACGGCCGACACGAAAGGAGTAACGAGCATGGCTGGTATCGGACTCGGAGGGATCCTCGTGATCATCGGGATCATCCTCCTCATCACGGGGTACACGATCTGGGGGATCATCCTCGCGCTCGTCGGCCTCGTCGCCTTCGGCGGCTTCGCCAAGGGCAAGTGGTACTAGACAGCTAGACAGCGATTGCGGCGGTCAGGGCGGCGCCCTCCGGGCGCCCCTCGAGCACGGTCTCGAGCGCTTCGACGCAGCGCAGGTCGAAGGCGCCGCCCGCCTCGTCCTTCAGCAGCCGAAGCGCACGCTCGTGCGACCACGCGTCTCGGTAGACGCGCGTCGAGCAGAGCGCGTCGTACACGTCGCAGGCGGCAAGGACTCTCGTCTCGAGCGGCAGGCCCGAGGCGACACCGTTCGGGTAGCCCGATCCGTCCAGCCGCTCGTGGTGGTCGCGCACGAGCCCCCGCACACGGCGCGAGAAGCCGAGCTCGCCGAGGAGCGTATCGCCCCAGACCGGATGACGGCAGACGATCTCGTACTCCTCCGGCTCGAGCGGCCCCGGCTTCTTCAGGATCGCGTCGGGAACGGAGAGCTTGCCGATGTCGTGCAACAGGCCGCCGATCGCGAGCTCCCGCAGCTTGCCGGGGGCGAAGCCGAGTTGCTCCCCCACCTGCACGGCGAGGAGCGCGACCCGGCGCGTGTGATCCTCGGTGTACTCGTCCTTCTCGGCGAGAAGCCGAGTCAGTGCGCGAACGTGCGAGCCGAGGAACGCCTCCTCCTGCGAGACGAGGTCGGCGCCGCGAAGGTCGCCGGCGAGCGGCCGCGACGGCGTCGCCCGGTAGAGGTCAGCGGCGACGGGGACCCCGACGAGGAAGACACCAGCGACCTCGAAGCCGTGACCGAGCCACCAGCCGAGATCGAGATAGGTCTGGGTGAGCGCCGGGACGAGCGCCGCCGCGAGCCAGACGAGGCCGGCGAGAACGAGCATGTCGGCGCGCCGGCGCGCCAGCAGAACCGTGCGGAGGGCGCGCAGCCCGAGGAAACCGTAGAAGACGAGGCCGGTCACGAGGAGCGCCATGGCGGCAGTCCCGCCTGCTTCCGGGACGCGCGGCACGAGCCCCGGCACAAGGAGCGCGATCGCGCCGAGCGCGATCACGCCGGCCATCAACAGTCCCTGCAGGCGCAGAAG
>JBKJML010000102.1:0-3862 GCA_046596415.1 Gaiellaceae bacterium
CATGGCGACCCCGAGCTCCTCCTCGGTCACGCCCGGGGCGAACTCGCCCACGATCTCGCCCTCGTACATGACGAGGATCCGATCCGAGAGGGAAAGGATCTCGTCGAGCTCGAGCGAGACGAGCAGGATCGCGCGGCCCTCGTCGCGCTCCACGATCAGCCGGCGGTGGACGAACTCGATCGCGCCGACGTCGAGCCCCCGCGTCGGCTGCGCAGCGACCAGCACCCGCGGGTCGCGCGAGATCTCGCGCGCGAGGACGACCTTCTGCTGGTTGCCGCCCGAGAGCTCGGAGGCTCGCGCCTGTGGTGACCCGCCGCGGACGTCGAACTCCTTCAGCAAGGCGCGCGCCCGGTTCACGAGGCGCCGCGGGAAGAGCCAGCCGTACTTCGATGCCGGCTCGCTGCCGTAGTCGTGGAGCGCGATGTTCTCGGCGAGTGAGAAGTCGAGGATGAGGCCGCGGCGATGGCGGTCCTGGGGAATGTGGCCGAGGCCGGCGTCCAGTGCATGGCGGGCGTTCACGTGGGTGGTGTCGTGCCCGTCGACCACGACCTTGCCGCTGTGCACCCTGCGCAGGCCGGAGATCGCGTCGATCAGCTCCGTCTGGCCGTTGCCGTCGACGCCGGCGATGCCGACGATCTCGCCCGCACGGACCTGGAAATCGACGTCGCGCACAGCCTCGATCCCGCGGTCGTCGAACACCGACAACCCCTCGACGGTGAGCAGCGGCTTCTGGGGCTGCGCGGCCGTCTTCTCGACGCGCAGCAGCACCTCGCGGCCGACCATCAGCCGGGCGAGGCTCTCCTCCGTCGCACCCGCGGCCGGCAGGGTGTCGACCTTCTTGCCGCGCCGAAGCACCGTGATCCGGTCGGCGATCTCCAGCACCTCGTTCAGCTTGTGGGTGATGAAGATGATCGACTTGCCCTGCTCGGTCAGGCTGCGGATGATCGCGAAGAGCTCTTTCGCCTCCTGCGGAGTCAGGACCGCGGTCGGCTCGTCGAGGATCAGGATTTCGGCGCCGCGGTAGAGGGCCTTCAGGATCTCGACCCGCTGTTGCTGCCCCACGGTGATGCCCTGGACGTAGGCGTGTGGGTCGACCGCGAGCCCGAACCGCTCCGAGATCTCGGCGACACGCCGCTCGGCTACGCCGTAGTCGAGCAGGAAACCTGCCTGGCGCGGCTCGACGGCCAGGACGATGTTCTCCGCGACGGTCATGACCGGAATGAGCATGAAGTGCTGGTGCACCATGCCGATCCCGTGTTCGATCGCGTCGCCCGGGCCGCTGAAGCGCTGCGGCTTGCCGCCGACGACGATCTCGCCCTCGTCGGCGTGGTAGAGCCCGTAGAGGACGTTCATCAGGGTCGACTTGCCGGCGCCGTTCTCCCCGAGCAGCGCGTGCACCTCGCCGCTGTGCAGATCGAAGTCGACCGCGTCGTTGGCGACGATGCCCGGGAATCGCTTGGTGATTCCGCGGAGCTCGAGAACGGGCCGGTCGGTCATCCGCGGCGATTCTACGTTGCCGACCGGCCCGTGCTCACCGAGGCGCTACTTCACCGCGTCGGGGATGCTCGCGACCCGGCCCGCCGCGACATCCTCCTGCACTTGCTGGACCTTGCTCACGATCTCGGCTGGGACCTTGTCGCTGATCTTCCCGATCCCGACCGCACCCGATGCGATGTCGAAGACGGAGTCCTCGCCGCCCTGGAAGCTGCCGTCCTGGGCCGACTGGATCGTCTGGAAGACGGCCACGTCGACCTTCTTCACCGCGCTCGTCAGGATGTGATCGCCAAGGTAGGACTGGTCGGCATCGACGCCGATCCCCCACAGGTTTTTCTCCCGCGCGGCGTCGAGCGCGCCGAGCCCGCAGCCGCCGGCAACCTGGAACACGATGTCGGAGCCCTGCGCGATCTGGTCGAGCGCGACTTCCTTGCACTTGGCCTGGTCGACGAAGTCCTGCGAGTAGCCGTTCAGGGTCGTGACCTTCGGATTCGCCCGCTTCGCCCCGGCCTGGAAGCCGGCGATGTAATGGTCGACCGGTGGGATCTTGAGCCCGCCGACCGAGCTGATCACCTGTCGGCCGCCGGAGGACTGCGCGTTCATGAGTCCCGCGAGGTATCCGACCACGTAGCCGGCCTCCTGCTCCTTGAAGAGCAAGCCTCGCACGTTGGCCGGCTTCCCCTTCAAGCCGGCCTGGGAGAAGTCGATGATCGCGAACTTCGTGTCCGGAAACCGCGGCGCGACGACAGCCACTGCGTCCGCCATCAGGAAGCCGACAGCGATCACGAGGTCGTAGTCCTGCTTCGCGAGCGAGGACAGGTTCGGCACATAGTCCTGGCCCGAGCGAGAGACGAGCACGCGCCCCTCGATCCCCAATTCGTCCTGCGCCTGTTTCAAGCCCTCGTTCGCGAGCGTGTTGAACGAGCGGTCGTTCAGCCCGCCGATGTCGGTGACGAGACCGACCGTGATCGACGCGCCGCCTCCCGAGCCGCCGGTTGTCCCGGTCGGCGTGGGCTCGGTCTGTCCTCCGGTCGCCCCGGTGTCGCCGCCGCAGCCGGCGGCGAGTGCGGCGAGGATCGCGACGAGCGCCAGCAGGGCGGTCCGGTGTGCGTACCTGTGCATCGAGTCTTCCCTCCGTCGGTTGTTCCAAGACGAGCGTTCCCGGACGTGGCGGCCACGAACCGGGAGCGAAACGACGAAGGGCGGGCCGAGTGGCCCGCCCTTCGTCGGCGTTCGGAGAGCCTGGAGGCTCTACTTGACCGTCGTCGGGATGTTCTTGATCTTCCCCGAGATGATCTGTGCCTGAATCGAGGCGACTGCCTTCTTCCAGGCGGGCACGACCTTCGAGCTGATCTTGCCGAGCCCGACACCACCCTCCTTGAGACCGAAGACGGCGTTGTTGCCGCCCTTCCAGGTTCCGTTCTTGACGGCCTTGGCGGACGAGAAGACGACGTTGTCGACCTTCTTCGTCGCGCTCGTCAGCATGAAGCTGCCGAGGAAGCCCTGGTCGGCATCGACTCCGATGCCGTAGAGGCCCTTCTCCTTCGCCGCGCTCAGCGCGCCGAGGCCGCAGCCGCCGGCCACCTGGAAGATGACGCCGGCACCGTTGGCGATCTCATCCAGCGCGACTTCCTTGCACTTCGCCTGATCGACGAAGTCCTGGGAGTAGCCGTTCAGCGTGACGATCCCAGGGGTCAGCCTCTTCGCGCCGGCACGGTACCCGGCGATGAAGCGGTCGACCGGCGGGATCTTCAGGCCGCCGACGGACGCGATGACGTCCTTGCCGGGGCGGGACTTCTCGGCCAGTGCCGCCAGGTAACCGGCGAGGTAGCCGGCCTCCTGCTCCTTGAAGAGCAGGCCCTGGACGTTCTTCGGCTTGTGCTTCATCGAGGTCTGATCGACGTCGATGATGGCGAACTTCGTCTTCGGGAACTTCGTCGCGACCGTGTCGACCGCGTCGGCCATCAGGAACCCGACCCCGATCACGAGGTCGTACTTCTGCCTCGCGAGCGTCGACAGGTTCGGGATGTAGTCCTGAGCCGACTTCGACTCGACCACGCGACCCGATACGCCCAGCTGCTTCTGCGCCCGCTGGAGACCGAGGAACGCGAGATGGTTGAAGCCGCGGTCATTGAGACCGCCGATGTCGGTAACGAGACCGACCTTGATCGTCGCCGCGGCCTTGACCGGCGCGGCGGCGGAGTCCGTTCGTGCAGAGCCGACCGACGCGGCGGCGAGTGCCACAACCGCGACGAGACCGGCCACGACGGACCCGATGAACTTCCTCTTCACATGCCCTCCCTTGATGCTCACTGTTTTGATGCCACCCATATGGACGTCACGATTACACCGCATGTTGGCGGTCTTT
>JBKJML010000126.1:0-2881 GCA_046596415.1 Gaiellaceae bacterium
CGACATCATGTGGAGCCTCGCGCACGAGCAGGGGATCGCGCTGCCGGTGAAGGACTACTGGGAGTTCGACCGGCTCGTCACCGTCTCCGACCCGCGCGGCGTCGAGAACCTCGACGCGCTCGACGCGATCTACCACTGGACGGAGCTGATCCAGTCCTCCCCGCTCGCGGTCGAGCGCTCCGTGCACGCCGCGATCGGCGGCGCCTACCGCTCGCAGGGAATCACCACCCTGGAGCTTCGCTTCAACCCGATGAAACGCAACCGCGGCGGCGAGCGAGACCTCGACCACATCATCCTGGCCGCGATCCGCGGCCTCGACCGGGCGAGCATCGAGTACCCGCAGGTGCGCGCCGGGCTGATCCTGATGATGGACCGCACGTTCACGGCGGAGCAGAACGCGATCGTGGTCGACAAGGCGATCGGCTGGGCGTCGCGCGGGATCGTCGGCGTCGACATCGCGGGGCCGCGCCCGGGCGGAACGCGTTACGACTACACGCAGCTCGCACCGATGGTCGAGACCGCGCGCGCAGCGGGCCTCGGCGTCACGATCCACGTCGGCGAGGAGGGAGCGACCGGCGGCGAGGAGATCGGCGAGGTCGTCGAGCACCTCCGTCCCGAGCGGATCGGCCACGGGATCCTCGCCGCACACGACCCGGAGCTGATGCGCCTGCTGCGCGACACCGGCACCGTGCTGGAGATCTGCCCCACCTCGAACCTACTGACGAAGGCGCTTCCCGACGAAGCGGCGGTGCGCGACACGATCCGCACGTTCGTCGAGCACGGCGTGGCGTTCACGATCGCCACCGACGGGCCTGAGATGATGCACACGCATCTCCGCGACGAGCTCGAGTTGCTCGAGCGGATCGGCGCACTCGACCACGAGGAGCTCGTAGCCGCGAACGACCGCGGCCACGCGGCCAGCTTCATCCGCTCCTAGCGGCGCCTACGACGCCTGCGAGCGGGCGTGCGACAGGTACTCGAGCAGATCGGAGCGGGTCAGCACGCCCTCGGGCCGCCCGTTGCGTGCCGCGACGACGGCCGAGCTACGACCGGTGAGCGTCGCGAAGACGCCGTCGAGCGACTCACTGACATCGACCGCCCCGAGCGGGGGCGCCATCGCGTTGACGACGTCCTGGTGAAGCGCGTCGGGGTTCTTGAAGACGACGTCGAGCAGGTCGCGCTCGTTCAACGAGCCGACGACATCGGCGAGCGTGTCGACGGCACCGCCGTCGCGGGCGACGAGGAGCTGGGAGATCCCGTGCTCCTGCATGATCGCGATCGCGGCCGCCACCTTCTCATGTGTGCCGACGACGAGCAGGTCGGGAGCGCCGCGGTGGTCGCGCTGCTTGAAGGCGAGCACCTGCGCCACGGTCGGCGGTGGCGCTTCGCGCTCCAGGAATCCGTACTGCAGCATCCAGTTGTCGTCGTAGAACTTCGACAGGTAGGAGCGGCCGCTGTCGGGGAACATCATCAGCACGTGGGCGCTTGCCGGCAACCGTTGCGCGACCTGGAGCGCAGCCGCCATCGTCGTCCCGGCCGAGCCGCCGACGAGCAGCCCTTCCTCGCGGGCAAGCCGCCTTGCATAGACGAAGGAGTCGCGGTCAGAGACCCGGACCCACTCGTCGACGACGGACGGGTCCATCGTCTTCGGCCAGGTGTCCTTGCCGATCCCCTCGACGAGGTAGGGGTGCATCGGATGCGTCTCGTCGGAGGTGTAGACGGAGCCCTCGGGGTCGGCCCCGACGATCAGCACCTCGGGCCGGCGCTCCTTGAAGTAGCGGCCGACGCCGGAGATCGTGCCGCCGGTACCGACGGAGACGACGATCGCGTCGAGCTCACCGCCGGTCTGCTCCCAGATCTCCGGACCGGTGAGCTGGTAGTGCGCCTCGGGGTTCGACAGGTTCGAGTACTGGTCGGGCTTGAAGCCGCCGGGGATCTCCTCGGCCAGCCGGTCCGAGACCGAGTAGTACGACTCGGGCGAGTCGTGGTCGACGGCGGTCGGGGTGATCACGACCTCGGCGCCGTACGCGCGCAGAGTGGAGATCTTCTCCTGGCTCATCTTGTCGGGCATCACGAAGATGCAGCGGTAGCCTTTGCCCGCAGCGGCGATCGCGAGCCCGACGCCGGTGTTGCCGGAGGTGGGCTCGACGATCGTGCCGCCCGGGCGAAGCTTCCCTTCACGCTCGGCAGCCTCGATCATGGCGAGCCCGATGCGATCCTTGTTGGAACCACCGGGGTTGAGGAACTCGAGCTTGGCGAGCAACGCCGGGGGCACGTCGGCGGCGAAGCGGTCGAGCCGCACGATCGGCGTCGAGCCGACGAGGTCGAGCAGGATCGGGTAGCTGCGCGCCATTCGCCGCGAAGACTACGCGGCCGTGACAGCGACGGGCGGCGTGTCCGTAGCTTCCCGTACCAGGATCCGAGTCGCGTCGGACGGCGCAGCGGATCGAGGCCGGCGCGAATTGCGTCATGCACAACCGGAGTGAGACCGAGCACCGTCCTCTCTGCACGATCGAACTGATCGCGAGTCCGTGTTCCCGTAGCGACCAGCGCACGATCGAGGCACAGCGCCGGTGACGAGGAGTAGAATCTTCCCGTCAATCGAGGAGGCCAACTGGTGGCAACTGCACGGATCATCGAGACGGGAATCACGTCCGACGAGTACGACCAGATGAGGGAACGTCTGGGGGTCGGCGACCCGCCGCCGCCCGGAGGTGTATTTCATGTAGCCGCTCTCGGCGAGGACGGCACGGTACGGATCGTCGAAGTCTGGGACTCGCGCGAACAAGCCGAGGCCTGGGGCGAGAAGGTCGCCGCTGCCCGTGAGGAAGCAGGCTTTGGCGGACGCCCGCCGTCGATCGAATACCTCGAAGTCCACAAG
>JBKJML010000177.1:0-8973 GCA_046596415.1 Gaiellaceae bacterium
AAGACGATCACGATCGTCATCGACACGACCGCCCCGTCGGGCACGCCCGGCAACCCGGGCGACTACCTGCGCGGGATCGCTGCTCTGACGTACTCGACGAGCGCGACCGACGTCGCGTCCGTCCAGTTCGAGTTCTCGCCCGCCTCCGCCAACGCGTGGGCCGCGATCGGCGGCGCCGACATCGCAGCTCCGTACGCGGTCAACTGGAACACCGGCGGCGGCCTCGTCACCGACGGCGCCTACGACCTCCGTGTCGTCGTCGTCGACAGCGCCGGCAACTCCAGCACTCAGCTTCTGCCGGGTGTCCCGAAGTACGTCGACAACACCGCCCCGACGGGCGCCGTCAACGGCCCGGCCGCGAGCGCGTTCGTCGCCGGCACGATCGACCTGACCGCGAGCGCGGGCGACGGCATCACGCCGCCTGCCTCCGGCGTCAGCGCCGTCCGCTTCGAGGTCAAGCCCGCGGGTGCCGGCTCGTTCTCGCCGGTCGGGACGCAGACCACGCCGATCGTCGGCTCGACCTATCGCCAGAGTTGGAGCTCGGCAACCGTCGTCGACGGACCGCTCGAGATCCAGGTCGTCGTCACCGACGTCGCCGGCAACACCGTCACCTCCGCCACGCGGACGGTCAACGTCGACAACAACGCGCCCACGATCACCCTGGCCGCGCCGCCCGCCGACGCCTCGAGCGCCTTCACGCTGTCGGCCACGGCTGCCGCCGACACCCAGCAGGTCGAGTTCCAGCGGCGCCCCACCGGCACGCTCACCTGGACGAGCCTCGGCACTGACGTGACCGCACCGTTCCAGAGCACCTTCGACATGAGCGTCGGCGAGGGCACGTACGAGCTCCGGGCGATCGCGACGGACGCGAGTGCGAATACCGGCACGAGCGGCATCGGTTCGGTGCGCGTCGACAAGACGCTCCCGACGGGCACCCTGACCGCGCCGAGCGCCGCCCAGGCGATCGGGGGCGCCAACGTCGCGTTCGCCGCGAGCGCCGCCGACGCGCTCTCCGGCGTCGGTTCGGTCCAGTTCCAGGTGCAGGCCACGGGTGCCGCCGTCTTCACGACCGTCGCGACCGATACCTCCTCCCCCTACGCCGCCACCTGGGATGCGCGCACGACCGCCGACGGCCCGGCCCAGGTGCGCCTCGTCATCACCGACGCGGCGGGCAACGCGCGCACGACCGGCTCGACCTCGGTCACGATCGACTCGACTGCTCCGGCCGTCACGCTCGCCGACCCCGGCGCGCTGCTCGGCGGCACCGTCACGCTGACGGCGACCACGGCCGGTGCCGGCGCCACGAGCGTCGCCTTCGGCATCACGCCGGCGGGCCAGAGCTCCTGGACGTCGATCGCAACCGACACGACCGCCCCGTACAGCACGTCGTTCGACACGCGGACGGTCGGCGACGGCGTCTACGAGCTCCGCGCGATCGTCAGCGACGGGCTCGGGAACACCTCGAGCCACGTCCGCAGCAACGTGAGAATCGACAACACCGCCCCGAGCCTCGTCGGCGCCTCTCCCGCCGATGGCTCGACAGTCGCCTCGGCGAACCAGCTCGTGCTCACCGCGAGCGAGCCCGTCTCGGTAGCGAGCGTCAAGCTCGACGGGTCGGCCGCTCCCGCCCCGACCAGCTCGGGCAACCAGCTCACCTTCGCCACCGGCGCGCTCGCAGTCGGGCTGCACGTCCTGAAGGGCGACCTCGTCGACGTCCGGGGCACCCACACCATGTTCCGCGTCGCCGTCTCCGTCATGACGCCGGGCAGCGGTTCGTTCGTGCCGACCGAGACGTCCGTCGGCGCCACGGGCACGACGACTCTCACCTCGTCCGACGGCGGCGCCACCGTCTCGATGCCGTCGTGGATCATCCCAGCGGGCGGCGGAGCCGGCGACTTCCCGGTGCTGCGTGTCGACCCGAGCCCCGCCCTTCCCGGCCTGCCGAGCCTCGCGCTCGGTAGCCGCGTCTACTCGATCCTGGCGACGTGGGCCGGGTCCGGCGTGAGCATGCACGACTTCAATGGCCCGCTCGAGATCGTCATCCCGGACAACACCTCTCGCTCGCTCGTCCCAGCGACGTCGAACGACGGCCTGACGTGGCGTTCACTCGCCCTCCTTGCGACGCCGGGTGTGCTGCCGGCAACCCGGGCCGACGGATTCAGCCGCGCGGCCGACGGCGTCCACATCTACACGCGCCACCTCACCTACTTCGCGCTCCAGCTCGATACCGAGCCGCCGTCGCCGCCCGCCTTCGAGGCCGTCGTCGCCGCCGACGGGCTCACGCTCCGCTGGGCGCCCGGCACCGACAACAGCGGCCAGCTCGGCCACTTCATCCTGTACGTCAACGGCGAGCCGTTCCAGAACTTCGACCTGACCCAGTTCGAGACGAAGCTGGGCGCCTTCGACGCTGCCGACACGCGCACCTTCACGATGGTCGAAACGGACGCTGCCGGCAACGGGAGCCGCCCGACCGCGGCGCTCCGCGCACTGCCGCAACTCGCCGGACTGACGCTCGACCAGGCACGCGCTGCGCTCGCCGCACGCGGCTTCTCGGTCGGCTCCGTCATCGAGACCAGCGCGCCCGGCGTCGTCGCCGGCACCGTCGTCGCAGCCACCGAAGTCCGCCTCGCCGCCACCGGCAGCGCCATCGACCTGTCGGTCGCACGCTCCGGAGCAGCAGCGCAGACGCGGCTCATCTTCTCGGCTGTCGCAACCAAGCGGCTGCCGCTCTCGCAGCGCAACTACATCGCGGCACGAATGAAGACCTCGCGCCCGGCCACTGTCACCGCCACTCTGCGCACGACGACCCTGCGATCGCTCCATACGTGGCGGCTGAAGCTGAAGGCGGGCGTCCGGATCGACAAGTTGCATCTGCCGCTGAAGCTGCGCCGCGCCGGCAGCTACCGGCTCGAGCTCGTGGCGCGCGCCGGGAACTCGACCAGCCGGCAGCTGCTGAAGGTGGCCGTCGTCGGCCCGACGCTCAAGCCGCTGAAGCCCGTCGAGCCCGGCACGATGCGTCGTGTCGATGTCGTGCTCGTCGGCGCTCAGACGAGCGCGAAGCAGATCGAGCCGACGCTCGCCCGCTCGAACGCGCGCGCCATCGAGTCGTCGAACGACATGACCTTCACCCTCGCCGGTGCACAGAGCAGGAACGTCGGCGTCGTCGTCGTCAACGTCGACGAGGTCGGTCTCACGTTCGTCCGCGACCTGCGGACGATGTTCCCGATGATTCGGGTGCTGGCGCTCTCGAACGACCCGGGCATGCTCGGTCGCTCGGTTCAGGCCGGCGCGACGCTCGCGCTGCCGCGCACGACTCCGGCCTCGTCGATCGCTCGCGCGATCGCGAAGCTCGCCACGACGCCGATCTTCTAGAGCAGCGCTCGTAGGGCGAATGCGGCGCCGATCACGACGAGCACGGTGCCGAGGGCGAGTCGCAGCGCGTCCTCGCGAAGGCGGCCCGTGAGACGAGCGCCGAGCCAGCCGCCGGGCACGGCGCCCGCCAGGCCCGCGCCGAGAATCGCCCAGTCGACGTCGAGCCTCGCCGCGTGGGTCGCGAAGCCGGCGGCGCCGAGGAAGAAGCCGACGACGAGGTTCGTTCCCGCCGCGCGCCTGAGGTCGAGCCCGACCGAGCGGACGAGTGCCGGCATGCGAAGCGTTCCGAGAATGACGCCGACCGCGCCGCCGAGCGCCCCGATCGCGAGCCCGAACGCTGCCGCTGGTGCGAGTCGCGGGCGCGCGCGCAGCTTTGGAGCGATCGGCCTCAGCGCGAGGTCGATCCCGCTCCAAACAAGGACGGCAGCGATCAAAGCGAGGATTGCGCGCTCGGGCACGTCACCCGCGAAGAGCGCGCCGAGCACCGCGCCGACGACCGACGGCGGCGCCATCCAGGCGACCACAAGCCAGTCGACCCGGCCCTCGCGCGCGTGGCGGAGCCCACCTGAGGCCGCTGCGGCGGCGGAGATCGCGATGTTCGTCCCCGCCCCGGCCAGCGGGCTGCCCGACGCGAGCACGATCAGCGGCAGCCGCAGCGTGCCGAGGACGAGCCCGAGCGCCGAGCCAAGGTAGCCCGCGACGAACGAGCCCAGAAACGCTAGCGCGAGCTGCCAGGTAACCACAGCGGTTCGGCCTGGCCGGCGTGCGCGTTGGCGGCGCGCGCGAGGATGAAGAGCAGGTCGGAGAGCCGGTTCAGGTAGGCGAGCACGAGCGGGTTCAGCTCCACCTCGCGGGCCGCGAGAATCACGTCGCGCTCGGCCCGACGACAGGTCGTGCGCGCCACATGCAGGCGCGCGGCCGCCTCGGTGCCACCGGGCAGGACGAAGCTCCGAAGCTCGGGCAGCTCGGCGTTGAACGCGTCGCAGTCCTGCTCGAGCCCGTCCACGAGCTCCTGTGTGACGCGGAGCCGGTCGGTGACGCCCCAGGGCACGGAGAGATCGGCGCCGACGTCGAAGAGCTCGTTCTGAACGCGCCCAAGCGGCGGACGGAGCGCGGCGGGCGGCTCGGCGGCGAGCACGACCCCGATCGCGGCGTTCAGCTCGTCGATCGTGCCGAAGGCGCCGATCCGGCAGTCGAGCTTCGAAACACGGCTGCCGTCGCCGAGCGACGTCTCGCCCTGGTCGCCGCCGCGCGTGTAGATCCGCGTCAGCCGCACGGGCTCAGCGAGTTTCCTAGCCGGCACTTTCTTAGACCGGGGCAAGCGCCTTCGCCGCCTCGGCGAGCAGTGCGCGCGCGATCACGATCCGCTGCACCTCGCTCGTCCCCTCGTAGATCTCGGTGATCTTGGCGTCCCGATAGTACCGCTCGACCGGAAACTCCTTCGTGTAGCCATACCCGCCGAGCACCTGGATCGCCTCCGCGGTCTGGAGGCGCGCCATCTCCGACGCGAACAGCTTCGCCTTCGCTCCCTCGGCCGTGTGCGGCAGTCCTTGCTGCTTCAGCCAGGCGGCGCGATGGACGAGCAGCCGCGCGGCGTCGATCTGCGTCGCCATGTCGGCGAGCTTCCACTGGATCGCCTGGAACTCGGAGATCTTGCGCCCGAACTGCTCCCGCTCGAGCGCGTAGGCACGGGCGGCCTCGAAAGCTGCCTGGGCGATCCCCACCGCCTGCGCTGCGATCCCGATCCGGCCGCCGTCGAGCGTCATCATCGCAACGGCGAACCCCTTCCCCTCCTCGTGCAGGAGCCGGTCGGCCGGGACGTGCGTGTCGATCCGCAGGTCGACGGTCGACGACGAGTTGAGACCGAGCTTCTCCTCCTCGCGGGTCACCTCGACGTGCTCGGCATCGAGCAGGAACGCGCTGACGCCACGACCGCCGGGCGTGTCGCGGTCGGTGCGCGCGAAGAGGAGGAACGTGCTGGCGTAGCTGCCGTTCGTGATCCACTGTTTGGCACCGGAGATGTGCCAGCCGTCGCCCTCGCGCTCGGCTGATGTGCGTAGCGAGCCTGCGTCGGAGCCGGACTCGGGCTCGGTGAGCGCGAAGGCGCCGATCGTCTCGCCACGCGCGAGTGGCGGGACGAAGGCGTCCCGCTGCGCTTCGGTGCCGAAAGCGAGGATCGGCAGGGTGGCGGCGCTCGTGTGGACGGCAACCGTGACGCCGACGCCGGCGTCGGCGCGGGAAAGCTCCTCGAGCACGAGGATGTAGGAGAGGAAGTCGGCGCCGGCGCCACCGTGGGCCTCCGGTACGCACACGCCCATCAGGCCGAGCGCGCCGAGCTTCCCATACAGCTCGGCGGGGAAGCGGTGCTCGCGATCCCAGGCGGCAGCGTGCGGCTCGATCTCGGCTCGTGCGAAGTCGCGCGCCAGCGCCTGAATCTCGCGCTGGTCGTCGGTGAGCGCGAAGTCCACGAGTGCGAGTTTAGAGCTTCTAGGCGGGGACGAGCAGCTCGCGGCGGATCTCGTGCAGCGCGTACTCGCGCTCGTGAAACGCGTCGACCACGTCCGGGTCGAACTGCTTCCCTGCCTCCGCGACGATCTCGCGCCGCGCGTCGCCCCAGCCTCGTGCCTGCCGGTAGGGCCGGTGGCTCGTGATCGCGTCGAGCGTGTCGGCCACGGCGAAGATGCGCGCCCCGAGCGGGATCTCTTCCCCTGCGAGCCCATCCGGGTAGCCGGCTCCGTCCCAGCGCTCATGGTGTGAGCGGACGATCGCGAGCCCGGGCCCCTCGAGGAACGCCACGCCGCCGAGCATCTGCTCGCCGAGGATCGTGTGCGTCTGCATGAGGCGCCGCTCCGAGGCCGTGAGCGGAGCAGGCTTGAGGAGCACCTCGTCAGGGATGCCGATCTTGCCGAGGTCGTGCAGGAGAAAGCCGTACTCCGCGGCGGTGTCGCGTGCGAGTGCCGGCTCCATCGTCCGGGCGAGCTCGAGCGCGTACCGCTGGACGCGCTGCGAATGCTGGCGGGTGCCGGTGTCCTTCGTCTCGAGCGCCGTCGCGAGCGCCTGCACGGTCTGGCGGTACGCGTTCTCGAGCAGAGCGCGCTGGCCCCGCTCGATCTCGACGAGGTGGCGCAGGTCGCGCGCGTAGAGGAGGAGCTGTTCGCCTTCCTCCTCTCTCGGGCGTGCGCCGCGCGGAATCCCGCTCCGCTTGCCGGCCAGACGCTCCACGACAGCGAGCAGCTCGAGCGGGCGGAACGGCTTGACGAGGAACGCGTCCGCACCGGCGGCGCCCGCAACGGCCTCCACGTCGTCGAGGCCGGTCAGGAGCACGATCCGCAGGTTGGCGGTCGCCGCGTCGTTCTTGAGGACGCGACAGAACTCGAGCCCGTCCATACCGGGCATGCCGACGTCGAGCACGATCACGTCGGGGCGGCTGCGGCCGATCGCGGCTGCTGCCTCGACTGCGCTCCCCGCTTCGTCGACGGCCACCGATACGGCCTCGAAGGTCGTCCGGAGCAGGGCACGGAAGCCGGAATCGTCGTCGACGAGCAGGAGTCGCATCGTTCCCCCCGGACCGATGGCAGGACGCTTGAGCTTCTTGCTTCGGCCTCCACAGCCTTCGAGTTGAGCGCGCATACCCCTTTTGGGGGATGCTCAGGAGTAGTCGTAGATGCCGCGCCCAGACTTCCTGCCGAGCCGGCCCGCCTGTACGTACTGGCGCAGGAGCGGGCACGGCGCGTACTTCGGGTTGCCGAGCCCTTCGTGCAGCACCTCCATGATCGCGACGCACGTGTCGAGCCCGATCAGGTCGGCGAGCGCCAGCGGCCCCATCGGGTGGGCGAAGCCGAGCTTCGCGATCGTGTCGATCGCCTCCGCGTCGGCTACGCCCTCCATCAACGCGTAGGCGGCCTCGTTCACGAACGGCATCAGGATCCGGTTCGAGACGAAGCCGGGGAAGTCGTTCGCCTGTGCCGGCACCTTGCCTAGATCCTCGGCGAGCGCGATGATCGCGGCGGCTGTCTCGTCCGAGGTCTGGACGGCTCTGATCACCTCGACCAGCTTCAACACGGGAACCGGGTTGAAGAAATGCATGCCGATGACGCTCTCCGGCCGGCTCGTGACCGCCGCAAGCGAGGTGATCGGGATCGAGGAGGTATTCGAGGCGAGGATGGCGCCGGCCGGGAACGCGTCGTCGGCGCGGCGGAAGATGTCCGCCTTGATCGCGGCGTCCTCGACGACCGCTTCGATCATCAGGTCGGCTGCGGCGATCTCCTCGACGGGCGCGATCCGCCCCAGGATCTCGGCGGGGTCTCCCCCACCCTTCTCGGCGAGCCGGGTCAGGCTCTTCTCGATCGTCGCGAGCCCGCGCTCGATCGCGCCGGGGTAGGGATCGTGGAGCGAGACCCGGCGGCCGGATGCCGCAACGACCTGGGCGATGCCGCCGCCCATCTGACCGGCGCCGACGACAAGAACGTGCTCGAGCTCCACCGCGGCTACACCTCGATCAGGAGCGCATCGCCCTGGCCGCCGCCCGAACAGATCGCGGCGAGGCCGAGGCCGCCACCCTGGCGGCGCAGCTCGTGCACCATCGTGGCGACGATTCGGCCACCCGAGGCGCCGATCGGATGCCCGAGTGCGACGGCGCCGCCGTTGACGTTCACGAGCTCCTCGTCCGCGCCGAGCAGGCGCGTCGAGTTGAGCGACACCGACGCGAACGCCTCGTTGATCTCGACGCGCTTCACGTCGCCGATCGTCTTGCCGGCCTTGCGGAGCGCGATGCCGGCCGCATTCGCAGGCGTGCGGACGAGGTAGGCAGGCTCGTCGGCGACGTAGCCCTGCGCCAGGATCGTCGCGAGGATCGGCAGGCCGCGGCGCTTCGCGAACTCCTCCGACGTGACGACGACGCACGAGGCACCGTCGTTCACGCCGGGCGCGTTGCCCGCCGTCGTCGTGCCCTTCGGGTCGAACACCGGCTTCAACTTCGCGAGCGACTCGGTCGTCGTGTCGCGGCGGATCGACTCGTCGGCGGTGAGGTCGTCGCCGCCCTTGCTCGGCACAGCGACGAGCTCGTCGGCGAAACGGCCCTCGTCCTGCGCCGCCGCGGCGCGCAGTTGAGAGCGGAACGCCCACGCGTCCTGCTCCTCACGGGTGATGCCGAGCTCCCGGGAGACGAGCGAGTTGTGCTGCACCATGTGCAGGGAGTCGTAGGCGTCGGTGAGCCCGTCGAAGACCATCGAGTCGAGCAGCTCGCCGTGGCCGAGCCGGTAGCCGAAGCGCGCCTTCTGCAGCAGGTACGGCGCGTTCGACATCGACTCCATGCCGCCGGTGACGACGACGTCGTGCTCGCCGGCACGGATCATCAGGTCGGCGATCTCGATCGCTCTGATCGACGACGCGCAGACCTTGTTGATCGTGTCGGCCGGCGTCCCCTTCGGCAGCCCCGCGCCGATCGTCGCCTGGCGCGCGGGAGCCTGTCCTGCGCCGGCCTGCAAAACCTGGCCCATGATCACGTACTCGACCTCGTCGTTCTCGATCCCGGCGCGGTCGAGGCCGGCGCGGATCGCGAGTGAGCCGAGCTCCGTCGCCTGCAGGTGCGCGAGCCCGCCG
>JBKJML010000238.1:0-2946 GCA_046596415.1 Gaiellaceae bacterium
CAGGTGTTCCTCCAGTGGCGCACGAACGGTGTCAGCGGCTGGAAGGTACCGCTGCTGCAACGGATCCTCGAGGAGGCCCCCTTCTCCGGCAAGGGCTCGATCCCGTGGAGCCCCGAGCGCACGCACAACTTCATGCACGCGAAACTCGTCGTCGCTGACGACGTCGTCTTCGTCGGCTCGTTCAACCTCTCCCGCTCGGGCGAGCGGAACGCCGAGAACGTGCTCGAGATCCACGACGCGGCGCTCGCCGACCGGCTCGCCGCGTACGTCGACGAGGTGCGCTCGAAGTACCCGCCGGCGAGCGTGCCTGCCGCGTGAGGATCGCCGCCGGCTGCGCGGCGCTCGCCACACTCGCGCTCGCTGCCGCCGCGACTGGCTCCCGCCTGCCGCAGGCACCGAAGTGCCCCATCTTCCCCGCCTCCAACGCGTGGAACCAGCGGGTCGACCGGCTGCCCGTGGCACCCAACTCGGCGAAGGTCGTCGCCGCGATCGGCAAGAACGACGCGCTGCACGCCGACTTCGGCTCCGGCCTCTGGGCCGGCGGGCCGATCGGGATCCCGATCACCGTCGTCTCGCGCGCGACCCCGCGCAGCCGCGTGGCATTCGAGTACGCCGACGAGAGCGACAAGGCCCCCTACCCGATCCCGGCGACGGTCGGGATCGAGGGCGGCCGCGCCGCCGACGGCGACCGCCACGCCCTGCTGCTCGACCGCGACGCGTGCAGGCTCTACGAGCTCTACGCCCTCTACCCGCAGGCCGGTGGACGCTGGCAGGCGGGCTCCGGCGCGATCTTCGACCTGCGCTCGAACAAGGCGCGCCCGGCCGGCTGGACGTCGGCCGACGCGGCCGGGCTGCCAATCCTCCCCGGCCTGGCGCGCTACGACGAGGTCGCGAAAGGACGGATCGACCACGCGCTGCGGTTCACGGTCAAGCACACTCGCCGCGCCTATGTGTGGCCGGCCCGCCACTTCGCGAGCGACTTCACCGACCCGTCGCTGCCGCCGATGGGGATGCGCTTCCGCCTCAAGCAGAGCTACCGGATCGACGGCTTCCCGCGCCAGGCGCGAATCGTCCTCCAGGCCCTGAAGGAGTACGGGATGATCGTCGCCGACAACGGCGCGAACTGGTACGTGAGCGGCGCCCCCGACTCGCGCTGGTCGAACGACGAGCTCCACACGCTGGGGCGGGTGCCGGGCTCCGCGTTCGAGGTCGTCGAGACGAAGCGCTAGACGCCGGCGAGCAGGAAGGTGCGACTCTCGCGCGCCATCTCGCGGGCGATCACGAGGCGCTGGATCTCCTGCGTGCCCTCGTAGATCTGCGTGATCTTCGCGTCACGCATGTAGCGCTCCACCGGGTACTCCTTGATGTAGCCGTAGCCGCCGAGGATCTGCACCGCCTCGGTCGAGGCGAACATCGCGACATCGCCGCACTTGAGCTTCGCCATCGCAGAGGCCTTCGTCAGCTCGGCATCGTCGGCGCCGTCGTCGCACATCTGGCCGAAGCGATAGAGGAGCCCGCGGGCGGCCTCGCACTCGGTCTCCATGTCGGCGAGCTTCGCCTGGATCAACTGATGGGCGACGATCGGCTTGCCCATCGTCTCGCGCGTCTTCGCGTACTCGAGTGCGTAATCGGTCGCACCCTGCGCGATCCCGAGCGCCTGCGCGGCGACGCCGGGGCGCGAGCGGTCGAGGATCCGCATCGCGATCTTGAAACCCTCACCTTCGGCGCCGAGCAGGTTCGCGGCGGGGATCCGGCAGTCGTCGAAGGCAAGCTCGCCCGTGGTCGAACCGGAGATCCCCATTTTCGACTCGAGTCGTGTCACCGAGAAGCCCGGCGTGTCCGCCTCGAAGACGAATGCGGAGATGCCGGCATGGCCGGCGTCGGCGTCGGTCTTCGCGAAGACGGTGTAGAGGTTCGCGACGCTTGCGTTCGTGATGAAGCGCTTGCTCCCGTTGAGGACGTAGGCGTCGCCGTCGAGACGAGCGGTCGTGCGCATCGCGGCCGAGTCGGAGCCGGAGTCGGCCTCGGTGAGCGCGTAGGCGGCGAGCCACTCGCCGCTCGCAAGCCGCGGCAGGTAGCGCTCCTTCTGCTCCTGCGTGCCGGCAAGCTTCAGCCCGAGCGAGCCGAGCTCCTGGACCGCGAGCAGCAGGCCGCTCGTGGCGCAGACCTTCGAGATCTCCTCGATCGCGACGAGCGCCAGGAGCGTGCCTGTCCCGGAGCCACCCCACTCCTCCTCGGACAGGAGCCCGAAGAGCTCGTGCTCGCGGAAGAGCTCGACGATGTCCCAAGGGAACTCGTGCGACTCGTCGATCTCGGCCGCGCGCGGCGCCACGCGCTCGCGTGCCAGCGTGCGGACGAGCTCACGGATCTCGCGCTGTTCCTCGGTCAGGACGTCCCAGGCCACGATGTGCAGTCTATTAGGCTGGGCTTGTGATCCTCGAGAACGGTTTCGTCCGGACGATGGACCCGCAGCTACCGCTGGCGCGCGCGCTCGCGGTCGCGGGCGGCCATGTCGCCGGCGGCGTCGGCGTCCACGAGTCGGCGCTCGCGAGCCCCGAGACGGTCGACCTCGGCGGCCGCTGCGTGCTGCCGGCCTTCACCGACTCGCATGTCCATTTCCCGACGTGGTCGATGGCGCAGCGCGATCTCCAACTCGATGGCGTGACGACGCGCGCCGAAGCGCTGGACCGGGTGCGGACGGCGACGCCCTGGGGCTCGTGGCTCCGCGGCACAGGCTGGCGCGACGGCGACTGGGAGGCGCCGCCGACGAGGCAGGCGCTCGACGAGGTGACCGGTGCGCGGCCGGCCGCCCTGTGGGCGAAGGATTATCACTCGCTCTGGCTCAACTCGGCCGCGCTCGCGCTGGCCAGCGGCGATCTGGACGTCGACGGCGGCGTCGTCGAGCGCGACGAGCGAGGCGAGCCGACGGGCATCCTGCGCGAGGAG
>JBKJML010000248.1:0-4087 GCA_046596415.1 Gaiellaceae bacterium
CCCGACACGGTCGGTGTGCTCGGCCTCGCGATCAACACGTGCTTCGAGCGCGGCGAACGGCCGGAGGAGACCGACCGGATCAAGGAGCTCCTCCTCGGCGCGCAGGCCCTGTGGCGGCTGATCCCGAACGCCGCCGACGAGAAAGAAGCAGCCCTCACCTCCCGGCGCGCCTTCCAACTCCTCCACCTTGCGAGCATCCAGACGGTGACGGCCGATGCCTAGAGGCTCCAGGCTGCGCGTCAACGGCCACGACTACGAGCTGCCGACGCAGGCCGTCGGGCGCACGCTCGCCGCAGCGCTGCGCGACGACCTCGGCCTGACCGGCACGAAGATCGGCTGCGGCGAGGGTCATTGCGGCGCGTGCACCGTGCAGCTCGACGGCATCCCCACGCTCTCGTGCATCACGCTCATCCACACAGTCGGCTCGCGCGAAGTGACGACGATCGAGGGCCTGCGAGAGCATCCGCTCGTCGAATCGTTCGTGCGCGCGGACGCGCTCCAGTGCGGCTTCTGCACTCCGGGCCAGATCGTGTCCGCGGCGGCGCTCGTCGCCCGCGACCCGGATCCGACGCGCGAGGAGATTAGGCACGCGATGGCAGGGAACATCTGCCGTTGCGGGGCGTATCCCAGAATCGAGGAGGCGATCCAGACGTGGCGAGGCTGATCCGCACCGAGAAGGAGGTCGAGGGCCGCTACGAGGAGATCTGGACGGTGGTCGAAGAGGACGCGCTCGTCCAGTGGCCGGCCGGGCCGCTCGAGGTCGTCGGCCGCCCCGCGCCCCGCAAGGATGGGCTCGAGCGCGCCCGCGGCGAGGCGCGTTACACCGCCGATGTGAAGCTCCCCGGGATGCTGCACGCAACGATCCTCCGTAGCCCGCACCCCTACGCCCGAGTCCGCTCGCTCGACCTCGGGCCGGCGCTTGCCGCGCCGGGCGTCCACGCCGGGATCTCGTTCGCCGACAGCGACTTCCTCCAGCAGGAGGCCGGCTACCAGGGGGCGCCGGTGGCCGCGATCTGCGCCGACACCGAATGCCAGGCGGCTGCCGCACTCGATGCGATTGCGGTCGAATGGGAGGTGCTGGAGCCGCTGCTCGACGCGGACGAGGCGGTGCGTCGCGGCTCGCTTCTCGACGAGCCCCGGACGTACGAGCGCGGCGATCTCGACGCGGCGCTCGCCGCGGCTGACGTCGTTGTCGAGGCCGAGTACCGGACACAGACCGTCCTCCACAACGCGCTCGAGACGCACCAGGCCGTCTGCCAGTGGGTCGGGCGCGAGCTCGTGGTGCATATCTCGACGCAGTACCTCTGGGGCGTCCGCGACGAGATGGCGAAGGCGTTCGGCCTGCCGGCCGACCGGGTGCGCGTCGTCTGCGAGTTCATGGGCGGTGGCTTCGGCGCGAAGACCGGCGCCGGCGACTACGCGTTCGTCGCCGCCGAGCTGGCGCGTCGGACGGGGCGCCCCGTCCGCTGCGCGCTGACCCGCCGCGAGGAGCACCTGGCAGCGGGGAACCGCAATGCGACGATCCAGCGCCTCACGATCGGCGCCCGCTCCGACGGGACGATCGTCGCCCTCGGCGGCGAGTTCGTGAACGCAGTCGGTTGGGACGGCTGGATCGCCGGCACCGACGGGCCGATGCAGCTTCTCTACGCATGCGAGAACGTGCGCACGAAGCTCTACGGAGCGAAGCTGAACACGCCACCGATGAAGGCCTTCCGCGCGCCCGGCTTCGTCGAAGGGACATTCGGCCTCGAGAGCCTGATCGACGAGCTCGCGCGCAAGCTCGAGCTCGACCCGCTCGAGCTACGCCGCCGCAACCACGCGAGCAACGACCTGCTCGACGGCCGGCCGTTCTCGTCGAAGAACCTGCTGGAGTGCTACCGCCGCGCCGAGCCGCACTGGGCACGGCGTGAGGCTGTGCATGCGCGCTCCGAGGGCCCGTGGCGTCATGGGGTCGGGATGGCGAGCCAGGTCTGGTACGGCGGCGGCGGGCCGCCCTCGTATGCCTGGGTGCGGATCGGCTCCGACGGGGGCGTGACCGTGATCACGGCGATGCAGGACATCGGCTCGGGCACCCGCACCGCGATGGCGCAGATCGCGGCCGAGGAGCTGGGACTGCCGCTCGACCGGGTCGAGGTACAGCTCGGCGACACCGCACGTGGCCCCTACGCCACGCTCTCCGCCGGCTCCTCGACGGTTCCGTCGATGGGACCTGCCGTGCGGTCGGCCGCCGCCGACGCGGCCCGCCAGATCATCGAGCTCGCCGCGCAGCGCTGGCACCGCGAGGAGCACGTGCTGTCGCTGAAGGGCGGCCAAATCGTCTCGGCCGACGGCGAGTCGTGGCCGCTCGAGGAGCTACTCGGGCTGCTCGACGAGGCCCAGATCCTCGGCAAGGGCGCACGCGGCCCGAATCCGGCCGGGATGCGCGTCCTCACCTTCGGCGTGCAGGTCGCCGAGGTCGCAGTCGACATCGAGACGGGCGAGGTGCGCGTCGAGCGGCTGGCCGCGATCCACGACGTCGGCCGGATCGTCAACCCGCTCGGGGCGGCGAGCCAGGTCGAGGGCGGGATCATCCAGGGAATCGGCCACACGCTCTCGGAGGAGCGTCTGCTCGATCCGACGACGGGTGCAATCCTGACCCAGACGCTCGATGCCTACCGGATGCCGACGATCGCCGATGTGCCCGAGATCGTCTGCGAGTTCATCGACGAGCCGGACGCTCACCTGACGAACCTGGGCGCCAAGGGGCTCGGCGAGCCGCCGATCATCCCCACCTCGGCGGCGATCGCGAGCGCGATCCGCGACGCCACCGGTGCCGACGTCCGCTCACTCCCGATCACACGTGCCGAGCTGCTGCGCGCTCTGCGCGAGGTGGCCGACCGCGAGCGCCGGCAGGAGACCGTTGGAGCTCGTTAGCCCAACGAGCACCGCCGAGGCCGTCGCGTTGCTCGCCGGTGGGGACGCGCTCCCGCTCGGGGGCGGCACCGACCTCGTCACGCTCCTGCGCGACGGGATCGTGCGAACCGAGCAGCTCGTCGAGCTCCGGCAGGCTCTGCCGCGCGGCATCGCGGACGGGACGATCGGCGCGGGCACGACACTCGCCGAGCTCGAGGCAAGCGACGCCGTGCCCGAGGCGCTACGCGAGGCGTGCCGGCTGGCTGCATCCCCGCAGCTCCGTGCCGCGGGGACGATCGGCGGCAACCTGCTCCAGGCGACCCGCTGCTGGTACTGGCGGCTGAAGTTCCCGTGCCGCCTGCACGGCGGCGAGCACTGCCATGCGCGCGAGGGGGAGCATCGGGAGCACGCGATCCTCGGCAACGACTACTGCGCCTCGGCCCATCCATCCGACCCCGCCGCCGCCCTCCTCGCGCTCGGCGCGCGCCTTCGCACCGACCGTCGAGAGCTCGACGTGGCCGAGCTCTACCGCCTGCCGACCGAGGATGACCGACGGACGACGACACTCGAGCCGGGCGAGCTGATCCTCGAGCTCGAGCTGCCGGCCGTCGAGGCGAGTACGTACCTGAAGGCCATGGATCGGAAGCGGTTTTCCTTCCCGCTCGTCGGCGTCGCTGCAGTCCGCCGCGCCGACGGCACTCGCCTCGCGCTCGCCGGCGTCGCGCCTGTTCCCTGGTTGCTCGACGGCCCCGAGGCGCTCGAACGGGCAACGCCACTGCCCGGCAACGCCTACAAGGTCGAGCTCGCACGCGCGCTCGTTCGCCGCGCGCTCGCCGCCGTCGAAGCGCCACCCACCGCGTAAGCTCGTGGCATGCAGCTAGCTCGGCTACTCACGATCCTCGCCGTGGTCGTGCTCGCCGGTTGTGGTGGCGGCGATGGCGGAACCGCCTCGAGCGACGGCGTCACGACCGTTCCCACCCAGCCGGCGCCGGCCACGACGGACGCAACGACGAACGGCGAGTGCCGAGACGTCGAGGCGCCGGCGGCACGGGCCGACGGGAGCGAGCAGGCGCCCGAGCAGGATCTCGACGCCGCCAAGACCTATCGGCTCGTGTTCGAGACGAGCTGCGGCTCCTTCACCGTCACGCTCGACCAGAAGCTGGCGCCGAAGACGGCCGCCTCGCTCGTCTCGCTC
>JBKJML010000227.1:0-3138 GCA_046596415.1 Gaiellaceae bacterium
CGTTGCCGCGACCGAGGATCTCGCCGATCCCTTCCAGCTCGCGATCGGAGCCGAGCTCCTTCGCGTGGGGCTCGATCTCCTTCAGCGTCCGCCGGATGATCTGAGCCACCGGAACCCGGTTCCGGCGACCGGCGCCGAGGTCCATCACCGGCGCCTCGAGCCCGTAGCGCGCGGCCAGCCACTTGTTCTCGGTGGTCAGGATCCGGTGGAACGTGGGGACCTCCTCGCCCTTCTCGAAGCGCTCGCAGAGCGACTTGACGAGCGCCTGGCAGTACGCGGCGAGCGCGGTCGCGTCCTCGACCCGCGTGACTGCGTCGCAGATTCGGATCTCGATCGTCCCGAGCCGCGGGTGCAGGCGGATGTCCCACCAGATGTGGGTGTAGTCGGCGATGCAGCCCGTCCGCTCGAGCTGGCCGACGACTTCGGCGTAGTCCGCGTAGTCCTTGAACCGCGGCGGCGGGCCTGAGCGCGGGAAGGCAGCGAACACCATCTGTCGGCTCGAGGCAAGACCGGTGGGCTCGCCGCGCCAGAACGGGGAGCTCGCCGAGAGCGCGAGCAGCGGCCCGAGGTGAGGGAGGAGCCCGTTGACGACCTGAATCGCCTTCTCGGCGTCGTCGACAGCAACGTGGACGTGCATGCCGAAGACGAGCTCGCGCCGGGCGATGTACTGGAGTTGGTCGACCAGGTTGCGATAGCGATCGCGGGCGGTGATCCGCTGGCGCTCGAAGAGGCTGAACGGGTGGGTACCTGCCGAGCCGACCCGCATCCCACGCTCCCGAGCCACCCCGGTCACGTAACCGCGCAGCTTCGTCAGCTCGCGGTGGGCATCCCCGGCGGTTCGGCACACCGGGGTCGCGATCTCGAGCACCGACTGCATCAACTCGGCGTTGATTCGCGGCTCGAGCTCATGGCCGGAGATCGCCGAGAGGACGGTTTCGATGTGCTGGACGAGGTCGAACGTCTCGCCGTCGAGGAGCATGTACTCCTCCTCGACCCCGAGCGTGTACGGGTCGGAGCTGCCGAAAGCATGATCGAGGACGCTGCCGCCCTGGATCGCGCCCTTACCGGTCATCGAGGCCGGATAGATCTGCTTCACGGCGAGCCCGCCCCGAGCACCGCGTCGGCCTCGATCTCGACTCGCCAGCGAGGGTCGAGCAGACCCGCGACGACGAGCATCGAGCTCGCGGGGCGGATCTCTCCGAACACCTCTCCGTGCGCACGGCCGACCTCGCGCCAATCGTCGGCGCTCGTCAGGTAGATGCGCGTGCGCACGACGTCCGCGAAGGACGAGCCCGCCTCCGCCAGCACGCCGCCAACGATCTCGAGGCAGAGGCGGGCCTGCTCGTAGGCGCCCACGGGCGGATCCCCCTGCTTGGGGATCGGCGCCGTCCCGGCGACATGAACCACCCCATGCGCGACGACGGCGCGCGAGTAGCCGACGATCGGCTCGAGCGGCGAGTGGCCTGCGATGGCTCGGCGCTCCATCAGGCCTCTAGTATCGCCGTCCGTGGATGCCCTTCGCCAGATCGACGGCTGGTCCGCGCATCACGCTGCGGCCGCCTGTCTGCGCCCCGGCGAGGTGGTGGCGGAGCGGGGGCCGCGCGAGCACGTCTTCCGCTGGGCTTCCGTGACGAAGCCGGCGACGGCGCTCGCGACGCTCGTCGCGGTCGAAGAGGGGGCGGTCGAGCTCGACGAGCCGGCCGGCCCGCCCGGAGCGACCGTGCGCCACCTCCTCGCGCACGCGAGCGGCCTCCCGTTCGACGGCGGCGGCACGATTGCCGCCCCCGGTGAGCGGCGCATCTATTCGAACCAGGGGTTCGAGGCTCTTGCGACGCACGTGGCGGCGCGGACGGAGATCGCGTTCCCGGAATATATCGAGGCTGCGGTGTTCCGGCCGCTCGGGATGGCCGCCGAGCTACGCGGCTCCGCCGGCGCCGACGTGCACGGGACGCTCGCCGACCTCGAGGCGCTCGCGCTCGAGCTCCTGCGGCCGACCCTGGTCGCTCCCGAGACACTGGCCGAAGCCACCTCCGTGCAGTTCCCGGGACTGAAGGGCGTGCTCCCGGGGATCGGCCGCTTCGACCCGCTCGACTGGGGTCTCGGTTTCGAGCTCAAGGACGGCAAGCCCGGCCACTGGAGCGGAGCCCGCACCTCACCGCGCACCTTCGGCCACTTCGGCGGATCGGGCACGTTCCTCTGGGTCGACCCGGAGCGCGACGTCGCGCTGGCCTGTCTCACCGATCGCGAGTTCGACGACTGGGCGCTCGTGGCCTGGCCGGCGCTCTCGGATGCGGTTCTAGAGGAACTCGAGCAGTAGTCGGTTGAGCTCGTCGGGCCGTTCGAGGCCCGGGAGGTGGCCGGCGCCGTCGATCACGGCCTTGCACGCGCCACGGATGCCTGCGACGAGGCGGTCGGCGATCGCGTGGATGTCGGGCACGTCCTCCGAGCCCACGACGACGAGCGTCGGGGCGGAGATCGCGGCCAGGCGCTCGGCGGCGGGCGGGTCGGGCCAGACGGCCGTCACCTCGTCCCCGACCGGCAGCTGAAGCTCGTACGACCGCCGGGTCATCGCCTCGGTCAGGTTGCGCACCTCCGCGCTCGCGTCGGCCGCAAGCCACAGCCGTGCCTGGGCGGCTGCTGCCGCGGCGAGGTCACCCCGCTCGAGCGCCACTTCCTCCTCCGCGAAGCCGGCCTTGGCCTCGTCCGACCACGCCCAGGAGCCGAGACCAGCTCCGACCAGCACGAGCCGCTCGACGAGGCTGGGCCTCGCCGCTGCGAGCTCGAGCGCGATCCGGCCACCGAACGAGCTGCCGACGACAGTGGCCGACCGGTCGAGGTACGAGGCGGCGTGGCCCACGTAGTCGACCTCGCCTGGACGCAGCGGCGTCTCGCCGAAACCGGGGAGATCCGGAGCGGTCACCTGGTGGCCGGCGGCCTCGAGCGCCGAGACCTGCGGCACCCACATCCGGCTGTCGGCGATCCCGGCGTGGAGAAGCAGGGCGTCAGTCACTGAAGAGCGGCCGCAAGAGCTCGTCAAAGGTCTCGGCGTCGCAGCTCGCGACGACCGCCAGCGTCAGTGCGCGGACAGACGCCGTGCGGGGGATGCTCATCGCGAGCGCGACCTCACCGAAGTAGTCA
>JBKJML010000285.1:0-9978 GCA_046596415.1 Gaiellaceae bacterium
GGTCGGCAAGGACGGCGTCGTGAACGTCGAGGAGGGCCAGACGTTCGGGCTCGAGCTCGAGTTCACCGAGGGCATGCAGTTCGACAAGGGCTACCTCTCGCCGTACATGATCACCGACGCCGAGCGCATGGAGGCCGTGCTCGACGACCCGTTCATTCTGGTCGCGAACCAGAAGGTCGGTGCCGTCAAGGACATCCTGCCGGTGCTCGAGCAGGTCATCCAGGCCGGTCGGCCGCTGCTGATCGTGGCCGAGGACGTCGAGGGCGAGTCGCTCGCGACGATCGTGGTCAACAAGCTCCGCGGCACCTTCACCGCCGTGGCCGTCAAGGCTCCGGGCTTCGGCGACCGCCGCAAGCGCATGCTCGAGGACATCGCGATCCTCACAGGCGCCGAGGTGATCACCGAGGAGATGGGCCTCAAGCTCGAGAACACGAAGATCGCCCAGCTGGGCCGGGCGCGCCGTGTGGTCGTCGACAAGGACTCGACGACGATCATCGACGGTGCCGGCGACGCTGACGCGATCAAGGGCCGCATCAAGCAGCTCCGTGGTGAGATCGAGAACACCGACTCCGACTTCGACCGCGAGAAGCTGAACGAGCGGCTGGCGAAGCTCGCCGGCGGCGTCGCAGTGATCAAGGTCGGCGCCGCGACCGAGACGGAGATGAAGGAGAAGAAGCACCGCGTCGAGGACGCTGTGCAGGCCACCCGCGCCGCCCTCGAGGAGGGCATCGTGCCGGGCGGTGGTGTCGCGCTCCTGAACGCGACGGACGCGATCCGCACCAAGCTCCTGAAGTCGCTTGACGGCGACGAGAAGACGGGCGCGCAGATCATCCTGCGTGCGCTCGAGGAGCCGCTCCGCCAGCTCGCCTACAACGCGGGCCTCGAGGGCTCGGTCGTCGTCAATCAGGTTCGCGCGGCCGAGACCGGCCAGGGCCTGAACGTCGACACCGGTGAGCTCGAGAACCTCGTCCAGGCGGGCATCATCGACCCGACGATGGTCACGCGCTCGGCGCTCCAGAACGCCGCGTCGATCGCGAAGAACATTCTCATGACCGAGGCGATCGTCGCCGAGGCACCCGAGAAGGGTGGCGCCGGTGGCGGCATGCCCGGCATGGGCGACATGGGCGGGATGATGTAACAAGCGCGGGGGAAACCATGTTTCCCCGCGAGCCCGCTTCTTTCTCTCGCCTGCGCGAGAGAGAGAGGTGGGTTGGGCTCCCAGCCGGGCAAAGCCCGGCTCCGCCCGAGACAGCGGGTTCCAGGACTCGCGTGAAGAACCGAAGGGCCGGCAGCGTTGCCGGCCCTTCGTCTTTCGGCCGTTGGTGCAAGGGGCGCGGTTTGCGGCCGGAGCCGGGCTTCGCCCGGTGGGAGGCCCGGATCGCACCTCTCGCGGCAACGGCGAAGGGGAGCCATGAGGGGAACCCTGAGTTCCCCTCATAAAAGAAGACCGCGGTGGGGGCCGCGGTCTTCGAGCTGGATCTGGGAGAGGGTGGTTGCCCAGATATCGGCGTCGTTGTCGCTCGGGACATCGCTCGATCGAGTGATTCGCTGCGCTGGTAGAAAGCCCGGATGAACCGCGCGCCGCTTTTGCTGGTTCTCGCGGCGGCAGCCCTCTTCGGGACGACGGGCACCGCACAGGCGCTCGGGCCCGACGCGTCGCCGGCAACGGTCGGTGCCGCCCGGGTCGCGATCGGCGGCGCGCTGCTGCTGCTCTACGCAGTCGTTCGCGGCGAGCTCCGCACGCAGCCGTGGGACTTTCGGCTGATCGCCGGCTCGGGGCTCGCGGTCGGGATCTACCAAGTGAGCTTCTTCTCGTCGGTCTCGCGCACCGGCGTTGCGATCGGGACGATCGTCGCGCTCGGCAGCGCTCCCGCCCTGACCGGTCTGCTCGGCCGGATCGTCCTGGGCGAGCGGCCCGGGCGCCGTTGGGCGCTCGCGACGATGCTCGCCACAGCCGGCAGCGCCCTGCTCGTCGCGGGCGGTGGCTCGATCGGCGTCGACCCGCTCGGCGTCGTGCTCGCGCTCGTCGCCGGGCTCGGGTACGCCGTCTACACGCTGATCGGCAAGTCGCAGCTCGACGCTGGCCATCCGCCGACCGCGGTGATGGCGACCGCCTTCTCGACCGGGGCGCTCGTGCTCGCGCCGGTGCTCCTGCTCGGCGACACCGGCTGGCTCGCGAAGCCGAGCGGGCTCGCGCTCGCCGCCTACCTCGGTGTCTTCACCTCTGCGCTCGCCTACGTGTTCTTCGCGCGGGGCCTCCAGGCGCTGCCGTCGGCCACCGTCGTCACGTTGACACTCGCGGAGCCGCTCACGGCGACGGCGCTCGGGGTCGTCGTGCTCGGCGAGCGGCCGTCGCTCCTTGCTTTCGGAGGCGCTGCACTCGTCCTCTCGGGGCTGCTGACGCTCGCGCGGCCACGCCTCGGGCCGCCGTCCTAGGCGGCGCAGGAAGGGGTGCTACGGGGCCTGGCGAGGGGAGGAGGAGAGGGAGTCGCCAGGCCCCGTAGCGTTCACCGGGCGAGCCGAGCCGGTAGGGCGTCGCGCGTCGCCGGTGAAGGTGAGGTGATCACGTCGCGCTCGAAGTACCGAGAGCGGGGTTGCCGGACGCGATCTGGACGGGTGTCTCGTCAACCCGTGTTCGGGTCAGGTATGCGACGAGACCGAGGATCGCCACGAGGAAGAGGACGCTCGTCGCGACGGTGCCGAAGCCGAGGCCACCACCGGTGGCCGGCTGCGACAGATAGTCGCCGATCGAGGCGCCGAGCGGCCGGGTCAGCACGTACGCGATCCAGAAAGAGAGAACCGCGTTCAGCCGGAAACGAAGGTGGGCAGCTGTCACGACGGCAATCAGGGCGCCGAAGATGACCGCCGACAGCCAGTAGCCGAGAGCAAGGCGCTCGGCAGCCAGGTCGCCGGCGGCGGTGCCGAGGCAGAACGTGAACAGAACGGCGAGCCAGTAGAAGGCCTCCCGTCGTGTCGTATAGACGGTATGGATCGAGAGCGTCCTCTCGACGGCGAACCAGGCGGCGAACGTCGCCGCGAGCGCAATCGTGAAGACAATCGTCGTCGTCTCGAGTGCGACGCCGAGGTTGTCGACCAGGTTGTCGGTGATCAGCGTGCCCACAATGCTGATCAGGACGACCGTGAGCCAGTAGGTGCCCGGCGCGTACTGGCTCGATCGGAACTGGAAGACGAGCGTGACGGCGAGCAACGCGCCCATCACATAACTCGTCCCGGTCAGTCCGAGCCCGAGGTGGGTATTGAGGAAGTCGGCGGCGGTCTCGCCGACGGTGGTGCACAGGATCTTGATCACCCAGAAGTAGAGAGTGACTTCCGGAACCTTGTTGAGCAGCGCTCGGGTGAGCGAGGGGCCAGACCCCCCCTTGGCGATCGTCGTCATGGCGGCCAGCTTGCCGACCGCAACCTGACCGCAGCCTGAACGTCGCCTCAACCAGCGAGCGGTAGCGTGACCGTGAAGCGACCGCCCGTCGTGCTGGCGGCGGCGGCGATCTCGCCTCCTGCGCTTCGCGCCAGGCGGCTCGCGAGCGCGAGGCCGAGCCCGGCTCCGTGCTCCGAGGCGAGCGCCGCCGATCCACGCCGTCCAGGCTCGAAGATCAGCGCCAACTCGTCGTCGCGCACACCCGAGCCGTCGTCGCTGACGGTCACGGAGGCAACCTTGCCGATTCGTTCGAGAGCGAGCTCGACTCGCTCGTTGCCGTACCGCACGGCGTTGTCCGCGAGCGGCTGGAGCAGCCGCTGGAGCAGCTCGGTGTCGACAGCCACCCGCACCGGCTCGTCGGGGAGCGTTACGCGTACCTCGAGCCCGGGGGCGATCGCGCGCAACTGCCGTGCGATCGCCTCGACGGCTTCGCGCGCGTCGCTCGTCTCCATCGCGAGGCCCGCTTCGTGTCGTGCTGCCGCGACGAGCGCCTCGACGGTTCGGGCCATGTGCTCGGCGTTCTGGAGGATCGCTGCGAGCGCTGACCGGTACTCGTCCGGCGCGCGGTCGCGTCGGAGCGTCAGCTCGGCCTCCGCGCTGATCCTGGCGAGAGGGGTGCGGAGCTCGTGCGAGAGCTCAGCGGTGAAGCGCTGCTCGTGGCGAAGCGTCGCCGCGATCCGCTCGAGCAGGCTGTCGAGCGTGGCTGCGAGCCGGGTCAGCTCGTCGTAGGGCTCACCGAGGTCGAAGCGCCGGTCGAGCTCGTGCTCGCTCCAACTGGCGGCGTTCTCCGTCATCCGGGAGACCGGCAGGAGCGCCCGGCCGAGCATCCAGTGCGACAGGACGGTGACCGCGCCGAGGATGAGGACGACGAGGAGGAGCGCACCGAGCAGCGCGGTGCCACTCGTCTCGCGGTACGGGGCGAGGGAGACTGCGGCCACGACCGTTCCGTAGCGAACACCGTTCTGGACGACGGGAAGCGCGTACAGCCGGGCTTCCTCGCCGACGTCCAGCGAGCGCTCCGGGCCGTGGGCTAGCCCGCGCGCAGCCCGGTCGACATCGGCCCGGACGCGAGGCGCTTCGAGCGTCCGAGTTCCGGAGAAGACCCACACCTGGCTGGCCGCGGCGAGCTTGTCGGGCTCCTGCAGGGCGACGAGCATGCCGCCACGGACCGTCAGCGACGAGAGCTCCTCCTGGGCCTCGGCTTTGGCGAGCGCGGTCGCGCTCGCCGACAGCCGCTGATTCAGCAGGATCGAGAACGTCACCAGCGCGACGGCCAGCGCAACCGAGACCGCCCCCACGATCGCGAGCAACAGGCGCGACCGGACTCCGAGCCGCGGCATCGTCATCGCAACGAGTAGCCGACGCCGTGCACGGTCCCGATCTCCGGTGCACCCGGGAGCGTCGCGAGCTTCCGCCGCAAGCGTGCGATGTAGACGTCGAGGGTGTTGTCGTGGACGATCGCACCGTGCGGCCACGCCGCCTCGACGAGTTGGCGGCGGCGCACCGCGTCGCCCGGCTTTGCGGCGAGGCGGGCGACGAGCCGGAACTCGGTCGGCGTCAGCTCGGCGGTCGAGCCGCCACACGAGGCTGCGTGCGTGCCGGGGTCGAGCCGCAGTCCGCCCACCTCGAGCGCCAGGTCACCGCCTCCGCGCTTGATCAGCGCATGGAGGCGCGCGACGAGCTCCTCGAACGCGAACGGCTTGGTCAGGTAGTCGTCCCCTCCGGCGGCGAAGCCGGCGAGTCGGTCGGTCAGAGCATCGCGGGCGGTGAGGAAGATCACCGGCACGGCCGACCCATGCGCACGCAACGCCTGGACGACGTCGCGGCCGTCGGCGTCTGGAAGGCCGACGTCGACGACGAGCACATCGGGCTGCCTGCCGGGGAGCAGCGCGAGTAGTTCTGCGCCGCTCCCAGCTGCTGTCACCTGGAATCCCTCCTCGCGCAGGCCGCGCAGCAGCAACGACCTGAGCTCGACGTCGTCCTCGAGGACGATCACCTGGGGATCGATCATGTCGGCAGTATCGCGCTCCGTCAGCACCGGCTCGGCCTGCCCATCCCTATTCGACGCCTGCTTCCGCCCCGCCGGCGTCCTTCTTGATCGTGAACGTTGCCGGCTTCGCAGCGGGGGAGCTCGCCACCACAGCGAGGACGAGCGCGTTCTTGTCGGTGTAGTAGAGGCCGTAGGTGTTGACCGGGTAGTGACCGGTTCCCTTGGTGCCGTCGAAGTGCACGACCCGCGTGGCTCCGGGCGCGATCGTTACGCCGTCGAGCTTCGTGTAGTACCCCTCCGACACTCTCTTGGCCGGGTCGCTGACCTTGTAGTAGACGGCGATCTGGCCCAAAGGCTTCGCACTCGTGTTCCGAAGCGTCACCTCGAGATGGTCTGCGGCGGCCTTGCCCGAATCGGGCGAGACGTTGTTCTCGACCAGAGCCTTCGTGATCGCGAGGCCGGGTGCCTTCGACGTGTTGGCGATCGGATTCGTGGCGACTGGAAGCACCCGTGCCGTACCCGTGGTCGGCGTCGTGGCCGGCGACGTCGTCCGTGGCGAGGACGAGGAGCTGGAGCCTCCGCAGCCGGCGAGCAGCGCGGCGAGCGTCAGCCCGACCGCGCCGATGGAAACTGCCTTCTTCATCAGGTCTCCTTCTGGATTGCGTTTTCGCGCCGCAAACCCGCCCACATCAGAAGCGTGAGCAGCGCGGCATACAGCGCGATCGATTCGATGTCGCGGCGCTTCGCGTGGGCGATCGTGCCGAGCGGCGCGCCGTTGTACTTGTCCTTGATGCCGGTGATCGCGAAGGTGAGTCGCTCGTAGTGCTTGGTGAGAGACGTCTCCTCGATGCCGTTTCGGACCTGCTCGTAGGTCGAGAAGTGGGCGAGTACCTTCTTCTCGTCAGCCTTTTTGACCTGGAGAGCGGCGAACAGCCCGCCCGGAACCTGATTGTCAGGGTCCATCGTGTCGCCGATCTGCGGCACGATCAGGACGACAGAGAGCCAGATCACCAAGGCGACCACGAGCCCGTTCGCCACCACCTTGCTTCGCGCCGACAGCCAGGTTCCGAGCGCGTAGAAGAGCAGCATGTAGACGACGGCGATCCCGAACGTGAGGGCAAGCCTGATCAGCTCGGGGCCGTTCAACCAGCGGCCTCCAACCGTGCCGATCACAACCACGGAGATCGCCGCAGTTGCCAGGAGGATCGTGCTGATCAGCGCGCCGGCGCCGAGCAGCCGCCCGAGGAGGAGGTCATGGGTGCGGACCGGCCTCGTCAGGATCAGCGGCAGCGTCCGGCCCGTGCGCTCGCGGGCGACGCTGAGGTACCCCAGGCCGATGGCGAGCACCGCCCCGATGATCTGGACGTACTCGAGCACGCCGCGCAGCAGCTGGAGCGGCGCGAACTGCGGCGCGGCGACGATCGCGGCGCCGGCCGCCTTCGCCTGCTGGACGTACGCGTTGTAGTCGGCGACCTGGGCGCGGAAGTCGTACGAGGCGATCGTGATCGAGCCCGCCGCGACGAGCACCATGCTCAGGACGAGCAGGACGAGGACGCCGCTGCGAACAGCGGAGCGATACTCGTGGCCGGCGAGCGTCAGGACCTGGCCCATGGGTCGCCTAGTCACGCGGAGCCTCCTCGGAGAAGTCGTGTCGTCTCACGAGTCGGCTCGCCCAACCGCCGAGCAGCAGCACGAAGAGCGCGATCGGGGCGACCTGCTTCGCGCTCTGCCCGAGCCCTGCGCCGAGCACGGCATCCTGCGGGCTGAGGAGCCGCGTGCTGAGTGCCTTGTACTGCTCGTTGACCGCGATCGGCTTCACCTTCGACGTGGCGCGGAAGAAGCCGGAGTGGCTTACCCCGACCGGGCTCGTGACCGGGTTCAGCGACGCGACCGGCCGCAGCCCCGACGTGAACTGTGGTGTCGCGAACGTGACGAGCACCCACACGGCCACCGCCGCGAAGAGACCGAACGACTGGCTGCGGGTGAGCAGGGCAGCCACCATGCCGACCAGGACGAACAGGAGCAGGTACAGGCCGGAGAGCGCGTAGAAGAGCGTCAGGCGCAGGAACTCCGTCGTCGTCGGGAGCCCGTGGTTGATCAGCGTCAGGCCGATTGCGCTGAATGCGAGGCAAGCGGCCATGATCGCGGTCACTGCGACCGAGCTCCCACCGAGCTTGCCCCAGAAGTAGGACGAGCGTCGCAGGGGACGCGAGAAGATGACTCGCGTCACGCCGGCTTGCCGGTCGCCCGTCACCGTCGTGTTCCCGATCACGATTGCGAGCAGCGCCCCGATCAGCGGCACGTAGATGATCATGTTGTTCAGAAGCGACAGGCGAGGCTTGTCGGCGAACGGATTGGGCGGGGCGGGCTTGCCGGCCGCCCTGAGGATCCGCACCGTCTCGTCGTAGACCTTGAGGATCGTCGAGTGGCTCGACCAGCCGATGTACCCGGACAGGGCCGTCATCCCGAGGAGGACGACAAGCAGCAGCAGAAAGGTGTTGCTGCGCGACAGCAGGCGAAGCTGCTGCCGCGCGATGACTGCGGCGGCGCTCATCGGTCGTCGAGCCGGGCGTAGATGTCCTCGAGCGATGCTTCGTCCGGAAAGCGCTCCAGGGTTCGGGCGAGCGAGTCGTGGTAGATCAGCTCGCCCTCCGCGAGCACGCCGATCGTGGTGCACACATGTGCCACCTCGCTCAGCAGATGGGTGTTCATGAAAATCGTGATCCCGAGCTCGGTGTTGAGCCGGACGATCGTCTCGCGCAGCAGGCGCACTCCCATCGGGTCGAGCCCGGAGGTGGGCTCGTCGAGGAACAGCACCTGCGGCTTGTGCAGGATCGCCTGTGCGATCCCGATCCGTTGGCGCATTCCCTTTGAGAACGTGCCGACTCGCCGGTCTGCGAGCTCCGGGCACTCGAGGATGCCGAGGGCGTCGTCGATCGCTCGCGGAACGTCCGTGACGCCGGAGAGTCGCGCGAAGAAGCGCAGGTTCTCCGCCGCCGTCAGGCTGTCGTAGAGACGGACGTTCTCCGGCAGGTAGCCGATCGTGCGCTGTACCTCGAGCCGGTCTCTCACGACGTCGAGCCCGCCGACTCGGGCCTTGCCGCCGCTCGGTACGAGCAGGGTGGTCAGGACATGGATCGTCGTCGTCTTGCCGGCACCGTTGTGGCCGAGGAAGCCGAAGATTTCTCCTCGTTCGACGGTCAGCTCGATGCCGTGCAGCACCGTAGTGTCGCCGTAGCGGTGGATCAGGCCGTCGAGCTCGATCATCGGGCCGAGCTCGCGCGGTGGGGGCGCGGATGGGTTTCGGGTCTGGGTCATTGCGGCCAGTGTCGGGCCGACCGCCTGAACCCGGCCTGAACGTCTCGCTGATCCGCGGGCGGCCGCGCCTAGCGCGGAGCGGCTTCGGGACGGAACCGGCTGGTCACGACGATTGTGGTCACCGACACAGCCGTCGCGATCACGTTCGGCACGATGATCGCCCAGTTTCCGAGCGCGATCCCGTACGCGAGCCAGAGCACGAAGCCGACGACGAGCACGCACTGGTAGCTCGCGGAGACCCCCCGCGAGGAGCGCTCGGCCAGGATGGCGCGGATCTGGAGCATCGGCGAGAGCGCCATCGCGACCCCCCAGGTGGCGGCTGCGATTGCGAGATAGGTGATCACGAGGCGAGAGTAGATGCTTCGAGAGGAGATGCGCCCGGCAAGATTCGAACTTGCGACCTCTGCCTCCGCAAGGCAGCGCTCTATCCCCTGAGCTACGGGCGCGCGGGGCTGGGTCAGTGTAGCTGGCTGGCCGAGCGGCGGCCCGCCGTGAGCGAGGCCTCGGCAGGCACCTCGCGGCGCACGTAGGCGAGCGCGACGAAGCCGCCCTTGCCGTCGGGTGCAACGCTCGTCACGCGGCCGACCGACTTGCCGTCGTGGTCGAGCTCGACGCCCGGCTCGACCTGCTCCAGGAGCGCGAGGACGCGCAGGCCGCGGTTCGCGTGACCGCGGTAGTGGAGCCGCGCGACCGGCTCCTGGCCGGGGTAGCAGCCCTTGGTGAAGCTGATCATCCGCTCCTCGAGCCCGGCCTCGGCGGGCAGCACGCGGTCGTCGAGCTCGGCGCCGAAGCGCGGTGAGCGGGCGAGGATCCGCAGCCGCTCGAGCTCCTCGTCGGCCAACTCGGCCAGCCCGGTGGGCGGCTCGGCGTCCAGCACCTCCCACGCTGGAGTGCCGAGCTCGGCGTTTGCGTAGGCGAGTGACTCCGTGGGTGGCTCGGTGGCGAGCAGCAGGTAGGAATCGTGCTCCTCAGGCTCGAGCTCGCACTTCACCGCGAAGCGGAAGCGGCGCAGCTCCGCGAGCACGCGGTCGCGGAGCTCCGGCTCCGTCGCGAGTAGGAAGTCCTCGTGGCCGCGGCGGAGAACGACGAGCGGTGCGATCACGCGGGCCTTCGCGGTCAGCAGCAGCGCCTCGCACGAGGCGCCCGGATCGAGCGCCACGTCGTTCGAGACCATCCGCTGGAGATAGGCCTCCGCGTCAGGCCCGCGGACGCCCACGAACCCTCTCGGGCGGCG
>JBKJML010000052.1:0-5764 GCA_046596415.1 Gaiellaceae bacterium
GCGTTCTTCACGGCCGGGGTTGTCATGTGGCTGCCGGTGCTCGAGACGCTGCCTGCACCCGAGTGGTTCGGGACCGGGCCGAAGCTGGCCTACATCGCAGGCGTGCGTGCGGTCGAGACGGTGCTCGGCAACGTGTTCGTCTGGAGCGGCACGGTGTTCTACGGCGTGTACGTCCATCCGCGCGAGCTGTGGGGCATCTCACCGCTCCAGGACCAGAACCTCGCGGGGGCGGTGATGATGGTCGAGGGGTCGCTCGTGACCCTCGCCGCGATCGTCTGGCTCTTCCTGCGCATGGCACGCGAGGGCGAAGCGCGCCAGCTGCTCCTCGAGCGCGGCCTCGATCCGCGAACGGTGCGGCGGGCCGTGCGCTACGGGCGCTGGCAGGAGCTGCTGGACAAACGCTGAATTCGGTTCCGATATGCGCTCGACGGGCGTCCATCACGTCGACCTGGTCGTCTCCTCGATCGAGCGCAGCCTGCCCTTCTACCGCGACCTGCTCGGCCCGCTCGGTTTCCACCGGATCTCGGAGGTCGAGGGTGAGCGGAGCGAGACGATCTGGTACTTCGCCGGGCCGGGAACCTCGATCGGCTTGCGCCAGGCGCAGGCGCTCGGGGGCCACGACCGCTACCGCGTCGGGCTGCACCACCTCGGGCTCGAGGCCGTGTCGCGCAGTGTCGTCGACGAACGCCACGACTGGGCCCTCGCCACGGGCGCCGAGATCGAGAGCGAGCCGCAGGAGTACTCCTACAGCCCGGGCTACTACGCCTTCTTCTTCCACGACCCCGACGGGATCAAGCTCGAGATCGTGCACATCCCCGGGCACGCCGCGTAGAGACGGGCCTGGGGTCGAAGCTACCGGGCGGGCTCGAAGCGGAGCTTTGCGAGATTCCGCTCCGCGGGGATGAGCGTCGGGTACTCGCGGGTGAAACAGGCGCGGCAGACGCCCTCCTCCGGCAGCCTCGTCGCCCACTGCATCCCGTCGAGCGAGAGGTGGTGCAACGAGGTGGCACCGATCAGCTCCCGCATCTCCTCGACCGTCCGGCCGGAGGCGGCCAGCTGGGCCTCGTCGGCCATGTCCACCCCGTAGAAGCAGGGCGAGACGATCGGCGGCGACGAGATCCGCACGTGCACCTCGACGGCGCCCGCGTCGAAGAGCATCGCGACGAGCGCCTGCATCGTGTTGCCGCGAACGATCGAGTCGTCGACGATCACGATCCGCTTGCCGCGCACCTCGGGCAGCGGGTTGAACTTCAGCTTGATCCCCTGCTTGCGGAGCTCGTTGTCCGGCTCGATGAAGGTGCGGCCGACGTAGCGGTTCTTGATCAGCCCCTCGTTGTAAGGGATGCCGGCGCCGCGCGAATAGCCGACCGCGGCCGGCGTGCCGGAGTCGGGGATCGGCATCACGAAGTCCGCGTCGGCAGGTGCCTCCGCCGCGAGCCGTTCACCCATCCGAACTCGGGCGCCGTGTACTTCGGTGCCGGCCAGCGTCGAGTCGGGCCGGGCGAAGTAGACGTGCTCGAAGATGCAGTGAGCGTGGCGGGCCTCCGGGAGCGCCTGCGTAGCGTGCAAGCCTTCCGCGTCGACGACCACGAGCTCGCCCGGTCGCACGTCTCGCTCGAACGCGGCGCCGATCAGGTCGAACGCACACGTTTCCGAGGCCACGACCCAGTCGTCGCCGAGCCGCCCAAGCGAGAGCGGCCGGATGCCGTGCCGGTCCCGGAAGGCGACGAGCTCGCTACCGGCGAGCGCAACGACCGAGTAGGCGCCCTCGAGCTTAGCCATCGTCTGGGCGACGGCGAGTGGCAGCGGCGAGGGGTCGTTCGCGAGCAGCGCCGCGATCACCTCGGTGTCGGAGGTCGCGCCGAGCTGCACACCGGCCGCCTCGAGCTCCTCACGGAGCGCCGTCGTGTTGGTCAGGTTGCCGTTGTGGCAGATCGAGACGGTGCGGGCCCGGCCGTGGTGGACGAGCGGCTGCGCGTTCGACCAGGCGTTCGAGCCGGTCGTCGAGTAGCGCGTGTGCCCGATCGCGACCTCGCCCGGCAGGGCCTGAAGCTTCTGCTCGTTGAAGACCTGGGCGACGAGGCCCATGTCGCGGAGCACCGTCAGTCGTCCCTGCTCGGAGACCGCGATCCCCGCCGACTCCTGGCCGCGGTGCTGGAGCGCGAAGAGGCCGAAGTACGAGAGCCGCGCGACATCGCGCTCCTCCGACCGGATCCCGAACACGCCGCACATCTACCCGACACCATCCCAGGCCCGCCGGAGCTCGGCGACGCGTACCCCGAGGATCGAGTCGCCGCCGACGACGCCGAGCCGCCGCAGCGGAACGCCGCCGAGCTGCTCGAGCGCCTCCGGCGTGCAGGCGAACACCGCCTGGCCGCCGCCCTCGCCGAAGAGCGCGCGCGGGTCGTCGGGTAGCTCGACCTCCGCGCCCGCAGCGGAGTGGATCGCGGCCTCGGCGAGGCAGACCGCAAGGCCGCCGTCGGAGACGTCGTGCACGAGCGAGCAGTGCGGGGCGGCGCGCCAGAGGAACTCGACGAGTGAGGCCTCGGCGGCGAGGTCGAGCCGTGCCGGGCGCCCGCCCACCTCGCCGAAACGGGCCTGATACTCGGATCCGGCCAGAGAGATCGGTGATGCGCCCGCAAGAACGACCACGTCGCCCGCGTTCCACCCCCCGGGCACCAGCCTGACATCGTCGACGAGGCCGACGCAGCCGACGACCGGGGTCGGGTGGATCGCGCGGCCGTCGGTCTCGTTGTAGAGCGAGACGTTGCCGGAGACGATCGGTAGCGCCAGCGCCTCACACGCCTGTGCCATGCCCTCGATCGCCTCGGCGAGCTCCCAACCGATCTCGGCCTTCTCCGGATTGCCGAAATTGAGACAGTCGGTGAAGCCGAGCGGACGGCCGCCGGCACAGGCGACGTTGCGCGCAGCCTCGAGAATCGCAAGCGCCCCGCCGGTCCACGGGTCGAGGCGGGCCATGCGACCCTGCCCGTCCAGGCTGAGAGCGAGCCCTCGCAACGACGGGCGCAACCGGATCACTGCCGCGTCGAGGCCGGGCCGCCGCACCGTCCGGGCGCCGACGAGGTGGTCGTAGCGGCGGTAGACGAAGGCCCGGCTGCGGATGTTCGGCGAGCCGAGCAGCTCGACGAGCGCCAGGCGCGGCTCGGGCGCGTTCGCAGGCGCACCCACCGGCTCAGGGTCCGCGCGCGGCTTCCGCTCGACTGTGTACCGAGGCGCCTCGTCCGTGAGCAAGCGAGCCGGGATCGTGCCAACGACCTCGTTTGCCACGTAGGCGCGCAGGTGGCCATGGTCGGTGACCTCGCCGATCACCGCGTTGTGGAGCTCCCAGCGGTCGCACACCGCCTGCACCGCCGCGAGCATCTGCGGTCGCACGACGGCCACCATCCGCTCCTGGCTTTCGGAGATCATGATCCCCCACGGTTCCATCCCCTCCTCGCGGAGCGGCACCCGGTCGAGATGGACGTCGATGCCGCACTCGGAGGCCATCTCGGAGAGCGACGAGGCGAGCCCGGCGGCGCCGCAGTCCTGGAGCGATTCGACGAGCCCGGATTCGACGAGCTCGAGCGAGACTTCGATCAGCTTCTTGCCGGTGAACGGGTCGCCGACCTGGACGGAAGGACGCTTCTCGGCCGAGCCCTCGCCAAGCTCCTGGCTCGCAAGCACCGACGCACCGCCGATCCCGTCGCGGCCGGTGGTCGCGCCGTACAGCACGATGAGATTGCCCGGGCCGGTCGCCTTGGCCGAGAGGACGCGCTCCGTCGGCAGCAAGCCGACGCACATCGCGTTCACGAGCACGTTGTCTGCATAGGCATCGTCGAACACGACTTCGCCGCCGACGGTGGGCACCCCGACGCAGTTGCCGTAGTGGCCGATCCCGGCGACCGCGCGGTCGAAGCGCCAGTCGCCCTCGGCGAAGCGGAGCCCGTCGAGGAGTGCGACCGGCCGGGCTCCCATCGCAATGATGTCGCGCAGGATCCCGCCGACCCCGGTTGCCGCTCCCTGGAACGGCTCGACTGCGGAAGGATGGTTGTGACTCTCAACCTTGAACGCGACCGCCTCGCCGTCGCCGAGGTCGAGCACGCCGGCGTTCTCACCGGGGCCCTGCAAGACGCGTTTACCCGAGGAGGGAAGTCGCTTGAGCAGGAGAGCCGAGTGCTTGTACCCGCAATGCTCCGACCAGAGGAGGGAGAAGACGGCCAGCTCGAAATGGTTCGGGTCGCGGCCGAGCAGGTCGCAGATACGCCGGAGCTCCCCGTCCGTCAGGCCGAGAGCGTGGTGCAACGGCTGTTCCACGACCGAGGTCAGGTGGTTCATTGTAGACGGGAACCCCGACGGCGCTCGACGCGTTGAGGAGGAAGAGAGCATGAGCCGCCGCCGTCCCCTCCTGCTGCTCGCGCTCGCGTCGATCGGGGTTGCACTCGGCACCGGCAACCTGTCCCGGCGGCGAGTCGGTGAACAGGCTGCGGGTAGCCTCGGCGCATGACGCGCTACTGGACGATGCTGCTGATCCTCGCGGCGACGTGGGGTGCCTCGTACCTCTTCATCAAAGTCGCCGTCGAGGACATCGCGCCGGGGCCGATGATGGCGACGCGCCTGCTCGTGGCTGCGGCGATGCTCATCGGCTACCTCGCCTGGCGCCTCGGCCTCGGCAAGGCAGTCCAGGAGCTGAGGAAGGCCTGGAAGCACTGCCTTGTGCTCGGCGTGATCAACGCGGCGCTTCCCTTCTGGCTGATCGCGTGGGGCGAGCAGCACATCGACTCCTCCCTGGCGGCCGTCGTCCAGGCCTCGGTGCCGATCTTCAACGCGCTGCTCGTGATCAGGTTTCTGCCGCATGAGCGGCTGACCAGGGCACGGGCGCTCGGGCTCACGGTCGGCATCGTCGGCGTCGCCGTCGTGACCGGGATCCACCCGGACGGCGGCTGGTGGGCAATCGCCGGCGCGCTCGCGATCGTCGTCTCGTCCGTCTCGTATGCAGCGGGGGGCGTCTATGGCCAGCGCGCCGTTTCCGGCACTGCCGGACCGGTGCTCGCTGCGGGCTCGATGCTCGCCGGTGGGCTGATCCTGCTGCCGCTCGCGCTCTTCCAGTTCCCCAGCGAGCTGCCCGGCTGGAAGGCGGCCGGCTCGCTTGCGGCACTGACGGTGCTGGGCACGGCGCTCGCCCAGCTGATCCTGTTCCGGATCCTCGCGCTCCACGGGTCGTCCCGATTGTCGCTCGTCACGTACCTGATGCCCGGCTTCGCGCTCGGCTACGGCGCGGTGCTGCTCGACGAGAAGCTGACCGCGACCACGGTCGGTGGGCTGGTTCTGATCCTCGCCGGGGTCGCCATCGCCTCCGGCGCGGCACGGCTGCCGAGGCGCGCCGCACTCCCCCAACAGCCGTGAGCGTCTCGAGCCGACGCGCACGACCGGACGAGCTCGAGTTTCTGCTCGAGCTCGTCCAGGACGGCGAGGTCGCGCCGTACCTGGCCCGGCACCGGTCGGAGCCGGGGACGACCGAGCGCGAGCTGGAACGATCGGCGAGCGAGCCCGATGCGTTCGGCCGCTTCATGATCGAGGTCGACGGCAAGCGGGCGGGGACGATGCGATTCGAGCGCGCGAACGAACGAAGCCGGATCGCCCAGCTCGGCGGGCTTGCCGTGCACCCGCTCTTCCGCGGCCGGCGGCTCGAGCTCGAGATCTACGGTTTCAACGAGCGTGCGATGGCACACGCGGAACGGATCGGCATGACCCGCGAAGGCGTCAA
>JBKJML010000252.1:0-5511 GCA_046596415.1 Gaiellaceae bacterium
GACGCCGGGGATCGAGCCGATGAGCAGCCAGCCCGTGGCGTGCAGGTCGACGTTGCCCGCCACTAGATGCCCGGCGCCCGCAACCCAGAGGAGCGCGGCCGCATGGAAGATGTCGGTACCGACGATCTTCGACGCGGTCAGCGGGAACGCGATCAGCATCACGAGCCCGAAGAAGGTGCCGCTGCCGACCGAGGTGAGACCGACGATGAACCCGCCGACGACGCCGATCGCGACGGCGGTCAGCTTGTCGCTGCGCCGCAGCAGAAAGGGAGCATCGCTGCCTTTCGAGCGGAGAAACGCCTTGACCATGAACGCGATCCCGCCGACAACGAGCGCGACGCCGAGGATCTGCTGCGCCGTCTCCTCGAAGCCGTCTCCGTAGCGGCGCTTGAGCCAGGTCGCGAGCACGACCCCGGCCAGCGAGAGCGGTGCGGAGCCGAGCAGCATCCAGAGCGTGAGCCGCACGTGCACGGTCCCAAGCTGCCGGTGGCGCACGGCGCCGAACGACTTGAAGATCGCGCCATGCAGAATGTCGGTGCCGATCGCAACGGTCGGCTTGAAGCCGAAGACGAGCACGAGGAGCGGCGTCATCAGCGAGCCGCCGCCCATGCCCGTCATGCCCACGAGCGCGCCGATCAACAGGCCAGCGAGAGAGAGTTTCCAGTCCATCAGACGAGCGAGTCTATCGCCTGTCTACTTATCTTGTCGATTAGGCCGTCTTATGGATAGGTTGCTAGACTCGCGACGATGGTCACGGTTACAGAGACGGATCCCGACGCGCTCGCACTCGCCGCGCGCGCCGAGGAGCTGAGCGCCGAGGAGCTCGTGCGCGCTCTGGTCGAGCGCTTCGGCCACGGCCTCTCGCTCGCCTGCTCCTTCCAGAAGGAGGAGGCCGTGCTCCTCGACCTGCTCTTCAGCGTCGAACCGAAGGCGCGCGTCTTCGCGATCGACACCCACTACCTTTTCCCGGAGACGTACGAGCTCTGGCGCGAGGTGGAGCGGCGGTACGACACGAGCATCGAGCTGTTCGAGGGACCGAGCGTCGACGAGCTCACGGCGACCCATGGCGAGAAGCTGTGGGAGCACAAGCCCGACCTCTACCTCGCGGTTGCCAAGGTCGAGCCGCTTCGCCGCGCGCTCGGAGACCTCGACTGCTGGCTCACCGGCGTCCGACGCGACCAGTCGCCGACCCGCGCAACCGCGCCGAAGCTCGGCTGGGACGAACGGCACGAGCTCTGGAAGGCGAGCCCGCTCGCCGACTGGAGCGACGATGACTGCTGGACGTACATCCGGGAGCGCGGGCTCCCCTACAACGCGTTGCACGACCGCGACTACGCATCGATCGGCGACACCCACTCGACAATGCCCGGCGCCGGCCGCGAGGGCCGCTGGGCCGGCAGCGACCGGACCGAGTGCGGGCTGCACGTTTCGCACTCCGGCGCCGGCGAAGCCGGCACCGCCGCTCTCGGGGGCGGCTCCGTCGAGCCTACGCCGCCGCGCTGATGCAGGCGCCCGTCCACCTCACCCACCTCGACGAGCTCGAGGCGGAGGCGATCCACATCATGCGCGAGGTCGCCGCCGAGCTCGAGCGCCCGGTGCTGCTCTTCTCGGGCGGCAAGGACTCGATCGTGCTGCTGCGGCTCGCGGAAAAGGCGTTCCGGCCCGGCAAGTTCCCGTTCCCGGTGATGCACATCGACACGGGCCACAACTTTCCCGAGGTGATCGAGTACCGCGATCGGCGCGTCGCCGAGCTCGGCGAGGCGCTGATCGTCGCGTCGGTCCAGGAGTCGATCGACAAGGGCCGCGTCGTCGAGGAACAAGGCCCGCGCGCCTCCCGGAACCAGCTCCAGACGACGACGCTCCTCGACGCGATCGAGGAGCACAGCTTCGACGCGGCGATCGGTGGCGCCCGCCGCGACGAGGAGCGCGCCCGCGCGAAAGAGCGGATCTTCAGCTTCCGCGACGACTTCGGCCAGTGGAACCCGCGCGCGCAGCGCCCCGAGCTCTGGAACGTCTACAACGGCCGCATCCGGCGCGGCGAGCAGGTGCGGGTCTTCCCGATCTCGAATTGGACCGAGCTCGACGTGTGGCAGTACATCGCCCGCGAGCAGCTGGAGTTGCCGCCGATCTACTTCGCACACGAGCGTGAGGTGTTCGAGCGGGACGGGATGCTCTACGCGGTCAGCGAGTACCTGGAGCGAATGGACGGCGAGGAGCCGTTCACCACGTCAGTCCGTTTCCGCACCGTCGGCGACATGAGCTGTACCGGGGCCGTCGCCTCCGAGGCGACGAGCCTGGACGACGTCGTCGCCGAGATCGCCGCCACCCGGGTCACCGAACGCGGCGAGACCCGCGCCGACGACCGCGCCTCAGAGGCCGCGATGGAGGACCGCAAGCGTGTCGGCTACTTCTGAGCTCGCCTCGACCCAGCTGCTCCGACTCGTCACGGCCGGTTCCGTCGACGACGGCAAGTCGACCCTGATCGGGCGCCTCCTCTACGACACGAAGCAGATCCTCGTCGACCAGCTCGAGCACATCGAGCAGACCTCGCAGCGCCGCGGCGATGGTTACGTGAACCTCGCGCTCCTCACCGACGGTCTGCGGGCCGAGCGGGAGCAGGGGATCACGATCGACGTCGCCTACCTCTCGTTCGTGACACCGCGCCGGCGCTTCCAGCTCGCCGACGCACCCGGGCACGTCCAGTACACGCGCAACATGGTGACGGGGGCCTCGACCGCCGACCTCGCCATCATCCTGCTCGACGCTCGCAAGGGCGTGATCGAGCAGACACGGCGCCACTCCTACATCGCCTCGATCCTCGGCACGCCGCATGTGATCGTGGCCGTCAACAAGATGGATCTCGTCGACTTCGCCGAGGAGCGCTTCCGCGAGATCGAGCAGGAGCTGCGGGAGACGAGCGCGCGGCTGGGCCTGCGCGACGTGAAGGTGATCCCGTTGAGCGCGCTGCGTGGCGACAACGTCGTCGAGCGCGGCGCGGGGATGCCGTGGTACGAGGGCCCGACGCTCCTCGAGCACCTGGAGACGGTGGAGATCGCCGGCGACCGCGACCTCGACCATCGCCGCTTCCCCGTCCAGTGGGTGATCCGCCCGATCTCCGACTCACACCACGACTACCGTGGCTATGGCGGCCAGGTCGCCGGCGGCGTCTGGCAGGCGGGCGACGACGTGGTCGTGCTTCCGTCAGGGCGCCGCACGAAGGTGGCCGCCGTCGAGACGGGCGACGGCCCGCTCGAGCTGGCCGTGCCCGGCATGTCGGTCACGATCCGGCTCGACGACGACCTCGACGTCTCCCGCGGCGACATGCTCGCCGACCCGGAGCAGGCGCCGACGGTCGCACGCGAGCTCGTGGCGACGGTCTGCTGGATGGCCGAGAAGCCGCTCGAGCCACGCACTCGACTGGTCGTCAAGCACACGACGCGTACGGTGCGCGCGATCGTCGAGGAGCTCCTGTCGGTGATCGACATCACCACGCTCGAGGACCGGCCCTCGCCGGAGCGGCTCGAGCTGAACGAGATCGCCCGGGTCCGCTTCCGCCTCGCCGAGCCGCTCGCGGTGGACCCGTACGCCGAGAACCGCGCCACGGGCGCCTTCATCCTGATCGACGAGTCGACGAACGACACGGTCGGCGCCGGCATGATCGTCTCGGCGACGAGCTAGCGGGAGGCCTGTTTCGGGGACATTCCCGAACACTGGCCCACGCGACGGCGCGTTTGACAGATTATCGCGTAAAACGCACAATCTTGGAGGTGAGCCGCAACCGTCCGTACCGCTGGTTTCTTGTAGCCATCGTCCTTGCCGTCTTGACCGGCTGGCCGGACGCGCGTACCGGTCAAGCCTCTACTGCCGTGGCATCGTGTCGCGCACAGGTCCATCACGACGTTTTGCCGGTGTGGATGCGTGGAGGATTCAGCGGGCCCAAGCCGCGTGTTCCATATGCGGTCGGGCACAAAGGCGCGATCGGAGCGGTCATTTTTGGGTGGCCACTGAAGTCGCCCGCGCTGCCGAACCGGAACAACAAGATTCTCTGGGTGCCTCGTCGCTACTCGAAGACGATCGCGCCGTTTTGGATCCGGCTTCAGTTGATGGACGGGAAGCACGCGGTTGGCGCCCCGATCCGCAAGATCATCGCAACGGGTCCAGGCCCATCGATCGTCGATGTTCCAGCAGCGGGGTGCTGGCGTTTGACGTTCAACTGGTCAGGGCGGCGCGACACGCTCGACTTGGACTACACGCAGCCCGACTGACGCGGCAATCGCGCCGAGAGCACCGGGCCGTTCATGTGACATTCCCGGACGCTGGCCCACGTCATGGTTCGCTTCCCCGGCTCCGCCTGAGCGGACGATCTAGGATCGGTCGCGTGGCCGATTTCGTTCCAGCCGACTTCGCTGTCCCGCCCGGTCTCGAGACCTCCGAGTTTGTGCTTGAGCCGCTCGGCCCCGAGCACAACGAGCAGGACTACGACGCCTGGACATCGTCGATGGGTCACATCGCGGAGACGCCGGGGTTCCCTGACGGCTCCTGGCCGCGAGAGATGACGCGAGACGAAAACCGCGCAGACCTGCAACGTCACGCCGACGACTTCCGCAATCGGAAGGGGTTCACATACACGGTGCTCGATCCCGCCAGCCGCGACGTGATCGGGTGCGTCTACATCTACCCGCTGCCGGACAGCGATCACGACGCCTGCACACTCTCGTGGGTGCGAGAAAGCCACGCGCACCTGGACACGCTACTTTGGCGCGCCGTCAGTGAATGGCTGGATTCTGACTGGCCGTTCGCCAGCGTCAAGTACGCACCACGCACGTAGGACCCGCTGGTAGCCGAGCCGTTGGGATCGGTTCGAGGGACATTCCCGGACACTGGCGCAGGCAAGTGATGCTCGGCCTCGCGCTCCCCGTAATGTCATTTCCAAGCGCTCGCCTGAAACATATCGCTGCCGCCTACTCCGCATTCGCAGAACTCGAGGTGTACCACCCAGCAGATCACGACGAGTTCGCCTTTCGCACCCACGCAATGGGGCGAATCGTGCTGGCACGCTCGGCTTCACGCCCCCACCCTGAACGTGGATGGATCAAGAAGCCAGCGGTCGCTCCGAGCAACTAGCGCATGTCACCAGGGGACTTCCCGGACGCTGACCCAGCCGACGGTCGTCTCGCTGGTAGCGGACTTCGACCGGCCGCCTCGAAAGGCCGGAGGACGGGCTACTTCCTCGGCCGCCCGTCGTCGTACGAACGGACATAGTTCAGCGGCAGCTCTGCGCCGTCGACTCTGTCATCCGCACTCGCCAGAGCGGCCGTGGCATCGGTATTGGAATCAGGCCGCCGCTGGTCCGTCGAGTGATCGGCGCGGTCGAGCGAGCCAACTCGACGGATAAACCTGCGTAATCCCCGAAGCAGCAGCGCGGGCCAGGAAACCATCGCTCCTGGCACACGACCTCGTCTCCGCGCTCGATGGGCAGCGTGCTCAGAGCACATTCCCGGACGCTGGCCC
>JBKJML010000003.1:0-3982 GCA_046596415.1 Gaiellaceae bacterium
GACCTTCGCCAGGATCGCGGGATCCCGGAAGTGCGTCGTCGCCTGGACGATCGCGTTCGCGCGGAGCGCGGGGTCGCCCGACTTGAAGATCCCCGAGCCGACGAAGACGCCGTCGGCGCCGAGCTGCATGCAGAGCGCAGCGTCCGCGGGGGTGGCGATGCCGCCGGCGGTGAAGGTGACGACCGGCAGGCGGCCGTTCTCGGCCACCCACTTGACGAGGTCGTAGGGGGCGCGAAGCTCCTTCGCCTCGGCGTAGAGCTCCTCGTCGCGGAGCGACTGCAGCCGGCGGATGCCGCCGTAGACGGCGCGCATGTGGGTGACGGCGTTGACGACGTCACCCGTGCCGGCCTCGCCCTTCGTGCGGATCATCGCGGCGCCTTCCGAGATCCGGCGCAGCGCCTCGCCGAGGTCCGTGCAGCCGCAGACGAACGGGACCGTGAACTGCCACTTGTCGACGTGATGAGCGACGTCGGCGGGGGTCAGGACCTCGCTCTCGTCGATGTAGTCGACCTCGAGCGCCTGGAGGATCTGCGCCTCGACGAAGTGGCCGATACGGCACTTCGCCATCACCGGGATCGAGACCGTCTCCTGGATCTCAGTGATCATCGCCGGGTCGGACATGCGGGAGACGCCGCCGTCGCGCCGGATGTCGGCCGGCACGCGCTCGAGCGCCATGACGGCAACCGCGCCCGCGTCCTCGGCGATCTTCGCCTGCTCGGCGTTGACGACGTCCATGATCACCCCGCCCTTGAGCATCTCGGCGAGGCCGCTCTTCACCCGCATCGTCCCGATCTCGGCCATGCCGCAGATTCTAGCCTCGACAAGACGGCCCGGGTATGGGTTGATACCGATTCCGAACGTGACTCCTCTCCCCCTCCGGGCGGGGCGGACGGCGACGTCCGCACCGCTCGGCCCAGACAGGACCGTTCGGAGCCGGGGCCCGGGCTTCAAGCCCGGGCCCCACTTCTTCTCCTCGGTCGGCTACTGGATGAAGCCGCGAGCGGCGAACGCGCCGTGCACGATCGCCGCAGCCTTCGCGCCGTAGAGACGCTGGGCGGTCGCGACCGTCGTCGTCGCGGCAGCGGCGAACGACGTGTCGGGCGCGAACGCGAACTGTGCCTCGACGATCGTCGTGTCGGCCTTCACGCGGCCGAGACCCTGCCGAATGTCCCAGAGGGCCCGCGACCAGATGCGCCCGTCGGCGTGGACCTCGCCCCGCACGTTCTCCGGGTAGTGCAGATTCGAGTCGACCCGCCGCAAGCAGTGCGGCACCGAGCTCGTGTACGAGACGGCGTCCCAGTCCGCGACGCACGGTGCGTCGGGCGTGGGTGCGTAGTAGTTCGAGATCGTGACGGCGATGTAGTCGCCGAACGCCTCGCCGATCGACCCCGCCTCGAGCGACGAGCCGAAGCCCACAACCTGCGAGTCGTGGATTGCATGGCCGTACTCGTGGAGGATCACTTCGGCGTCCTCGGCATCGTCGACGCCACCCTTGCCGAAGCGCATCACGTCGTGCTTGTCCCAGGAGTAGGAGTTGTCGACACCCCACGTGTTGATCCGGAGATCCTGCGACTCCATGTTCACGGGCCGAAGCGTCGAGCCGAAGCCGAGGCTCTGGAGGTAGAGCTGCGCCTGGGTGACCCAGTAGTAGCCCATCACCTGCTCGAACTCGTCCTGGTGACGGTCGTAGACGAAGGTGTTCGTCGGCGAGTAGGCCGGGTTGCCGGTCTCGCTGAGCACGTTGGCCCACTTGCCTCGGAGATAGCCGCTGCCGTCCAGATCGGTGAGCGTCACCCTGGTGTACGCCGGTGCGAGCGCCGCGTAGTCAGCGTCATTCTGGTCGGTGAGGCTCTGATCCTGGAGCTGTGCAACCGGATTCGGGAAGAAGACTTGCCCCGTGCCGGTGCTCGTGCCACTCGCCGGCTTCGTTGCGCCGGCGGCGGCCGCGATGACCGCGGCGACGGCGACGAGAACGGCCGCGACGGCCGCGATGCGCTTGCGATTCACTCGGTACCTCCCCCTCAGGATGGTGAGGGAGGCAGCGTACTTCAGGCGACCGGCCGCCCCAACTGTTTCTCCCACCAACCTGCCTCGCGGCGATCCATTCCGTCCTGGAGCTCGCCGACGTAGGAGGCGAGGTCGGTCTCCTTCTTCGCGAGCCGCGCCTCGAGCTCCGCCACCTCGCTCTCCCGCTGCTCGAGCTTCAGCTCGCGCAGATCGACGTCGGCGTCCAGTCTCGCCTCGCGCGCCTCGATCTCGGCCTCGCGCTCCTCGAGCTCCCGGGTGCGGTCGGAGAGCCCCTCCTCGGTGAGCCCGAGGCGATGTTCCCGGCGCTCGACCCGCTCGCGGAGCGATCCGAGCAGGCTCTCGCCGCTCGCAAGCTCCGCCTCGCGCGCCCCGAGCTCACGCTCCCGCTCGTAGAAGCGGGCGACCGCCCCTTCGAGGGCGCTCCGCTCGGACTCGATCCGGGCGAGCTCGGCGTCGCGGCGGTTCAGTTCTGCCTCACGCTGGGCGAGCTCCACCTCGCGCGCCCCGTCTTCCGCAGAGCGGGACGACACGGCCCGATCGGCCCGCGAGCGCAGCTCGACCTCGCGCTCGTCGAGGTCGGTCTGTCGCGCCTGCGCATCGGCGAGTGCTCGCGCCAGCTCGCGCTCGCGCTCGATCGCCGCCTGCTCGTGCTCCGAGACCTCCGCCTCATGAGCACGCAGTGCCCCCTCGCGCGTCTCGAGGACGCCTGCGTGCGCCTCGACGCGAGCCGCCGCCTCGGCGCCCGCACTCTCGATCTCGGCGTGCCGCCGCTCGAGCGCCCGCTCGCGCTGGCCCAGCGCCGCCTGCTGCTTCGCCAACTCGGCGCCAGCTTCGGTCCGGTCTCGGTCGGCGGCCGTCAGCTCGCGGAACTTGACCGCGATCTGGTGCTCGCGCTCCGCCGCGCGCGTCTCCGCAGCGGCGAGCTCAGCCTTCAAGCCGGCGACTCGCTGCTGCTCGCCCGCAAGCGCCTCGCCGCTGGTCGCGAGCTCCGACTCACGCTCCTGGAGCGACGACTCGAACGCTCCGACACGTGCAGCGCGTGCGTCGATCTCCTGCGAGCGAAGGTCGAGCGCCTGACCGCCCGCGTGCTCACGCTCGAGCCGCGCCTCCGCCGCGGCAAGCGCGGTGCGTAGGTCGCGCTCGCGTGCGTCGGCGGCTTCGAGCTCCGCCCGTAGCCCCTCCGGGTCGCCAGCCACGGGCGGCCCGGCGGCGGCCGCAGTGGCCTCAGCCGGCGGCGGGTCAAGCCTGGGCCCGCTCGCCTCCGGCTCAGCCGTCGCCGCCGGGACCGGCTCGCGGCGTCGCGCGAGCTGCTCGCGCAACCCAGTGCCGAACCCGGTCTCGGTCTCCACGCTCAGAACAGCTTCGAGAGGTTGAGGAACGCCGGCCCGAGGATGACAAGGAACATCGCCGGGAAGATGAATGCGACCGTCGGGAAGAGCATCTTGATCGGCGCCTTCATTGCCCGCTCCTCGGCTGCCGCCTGGCGGCGGAGGCGGGTGTCCGTCGCCTGCACACGCAGGATGCGGCCGAGCGAGATGCCGAGCTGGTCGGCCTGGATGATCGCCCGCGTGAACGTCGCGACCTCGGGCGTCGCAGCCCGCTCGGCCAGCTTCTTCAACGCGTCCTGGCGGCTCTCGCCGATGCGCATCTCGCCGAGCGTGAGCGCGAGCTCGTCGGCCAGCGGGCCGTCGAGGTGGTCGGTCAGCTTCGCGACAGCACCGTCGAAGCCGAGGCCCGCCTCGACCGAGACGGCGAGCAGGTCGAGCGCATCCGGCAGCTGCGCTCTGATCTCCTCGCGCCGACGGCGCGTTCGTGCGCTGACGAGGATCCCGGGCACCACGAACCCGAGCGTCGCGAGCCCCACCGTGAAGAGGAGCGCGCCTGCGGCGCCCCCGACGCCGCCGCCGAGCAGCAGGCCGACCACGGCGCCGCCGATCGCGAAGCCGCCCTTCGC
>JBKJML010000279.1:0-4912 GCA_046596415.1 Gaiellaceae bacterium
CGCCGAGCCCGACCGCGACGGTGGGTCGCTCCGGTACCGGGGCGTCGACATCGAGGAGCTCGTCGGCGCCTATCCGTTCGAGCGCGTCTGGGGCCTGCTCGTGGACGAGCGCTTCGAGCCAGGGCTGCCCGTCTCGCCGCGCTTCGAGGCGTTCGGGCTGACCGGTGACACGCCCGCCGATCTCCAGTCCGGCACTGCCCGGCTCGGCGCCGAGTGGGACCTCGGCCAGCTGATCGACATCTCCGACGACCAGGCGCGCGTGGATCTGCGCCGCCTCTCGGCCGCCATCTTCTCGATCGCCGCCCAGTCCGCCAGGCTGGCCGACGGCAACACCGACACGGTCGATCCGGAACTCGTCGAGCAGGGCGCGACGACCGCCGAGCGCTTCCTGCTCGAGTGGCGCGGCGAGGCCGATCCCAAGCACGTTCAGGCGCTCGACACCTACTGGATCTGTACCGCCGAGCACGGCCTGAACGCCTCCACCTTCACTGCCCGCATCGTCGCCTCGACCGGCGCCGACTGCGCCGCAGCGCTCTCGTCCGCGGTCGGCGCGCTCTCGGGGCCGCTCCATGGTGGGGCTCCGGCGCGCGTGCTGCCGATGCTCGACGCGGCCGCAGCTTCCGGCGACCCGGCCTCGTACGTGAGCGGCCTGATCGAACGCGGCGAGCGGCTGATGGGCTTCGGCCATCGTGTCTACCGCGCCGAGGATCCGCGAGCACGCCTCTTGAAAGGCACCGCGAAGGAGCTCGGCGCGTCGCGCTACGAGGTCGCCGACCGGCTCGAGGAAGCGGCGCTCGTCGCGCTGCGCAAGAAGTCGCCCGACCGGCCGCTCGAGACGAACGTCGAGTTCTGGTCGGCCGTCGTGCTCGACGCCGCCGACGTGCCGCCGCGGCTCGCACCGGCGATGTTCGCGTGCTCCCGCACCGCGGGCTGGTCGGCGCACATTCTCGAGCAGAAGCGGCTGGGCCGGCTCGTCCGGCCCTCCGCGCTGTACGTCGGCCCGGCGGCCCGCTCGGCATCGTCGGTCTCATGACGCTTGCCGAGGCGGCAGCGCAAGCCGAGAGCCTCGCCGAAGCCGGCGACGAGAAGGGGCTTGCGACCCTGCGCCAGCAATGGGACGACGAGCTCGAGGGGGCGGCGCGCGACGGTGATTATCGGATTCGGGCGCAGGCCTACCGCGCGATCGCACAGTTTCGCTACCGCCAGAAGATGGAGCTGCTCCGGCGCGGGCTCGAGGACGAGAGCCCGGCGGCTCGAGGCTCGGCGCTGATCGCACTCGAGTCGCTCTCCCGAGCCCATCCCGGTGACGTCAACGCGCAGCGGTCGCTGCTCCACGAGATGGCCTCGCACGACCCGAACCTCGCCGTGCGGCGGCTCGCGATCGTCTGCCTGAAGAACGGGTCCTCGACGCGCGAGACGCTCCTGATCCTGGGCGGCCTCGCCGACGACGACGAACAGGACGGTGAGTTGCGCAAGACGGCCAAGGCCGTTGCGGCCGCGCTCAAGAAGCGGGCCGACACCAAGTGACGGCCCTCGTCGGCGTGATCATGGGCTCGCGCTCCGACTGGGAGACGATGCGCCACGCCGCCGAGACGCTGGAGACGCTCGAGGTGCCGTACGAGACGAAGGTCGTCTCCGCCCATCGGACGCCGGACCTGCTCTTCGAGTACGCGGCCGGCGCAGAGGCGCGTGGCCTGCGGGTGCTGATCGCGGGCGCGGGTGGGGCGGCGCACCTGCCGGGGATGGCGGCGGCGAAGACGGCGCTGCCGGTGCTCGGCGTGCCGGTCGAGTCGAAGACGCTCAAGGGGATGGACTCGCTGCTCTCGATCGTGCAGATGCCTGCGGGCGTGCCGGTGGGGACGCTTGCGATCGGCCGGCCTGGCGCCGTGAACGCGGCGCTCCTCGCGGCGTCGATCCTCGCCGCGGGCGACGCCGGGATTCGCGAGCGGCTGGCGCGCTTCCGCAGCGAGCTGACGGCGGCCGTTCTTGCCGACCCCGACCCCTCCGTCTAGGCCTGTGCTGGTCGGGGTGATCGGCGGCGGGCAGCTCGGCCGGATGCTCGGGTTGGCCGGAATCCCGCTCGGCCTCCACTTTCGCTTCCTGGATCCGTCTCCGGACGCTCCCGCGAGGGAGGTCGGTGCGCTCCACGTGGGCGCCTACGACGACCGCGGCCTGCTGGGCAGGCTTGCCGAGCAGGCCGCCGCCGTCACCTTCGAGTTCGAGAACGTGCCGGTGGAGGCGGCCGAGTGGCTCGCCGAGACGGTACCGGTCTGGCCACCGCCGGCGGCGCTCGCCGTTGCGCAGGACCGGCTCCAGGAGAAGCGGCTCTTCCGGCGGCTCGGAATCGGCACCGCGCCGATCGACGACGAGGTGACACGCTTCCCCGCGCTCCTGAAGACACGCCGGCTCGGCTACGACGGCAAGGGGCAGGAGCGCGTCGAGACCCGTCCCGTGCCTGGCACCGGCCGTGCGCTCGAGGAGTCCGTGCTGGAGGAGATCGTCCCGTTTGAGCGTGAGCTTTCGATCCTCGCCGTCCGCGGTACGACCGGCGAGACCGCCTTCTACCCGCTCGTCGAGAACGTGCACGAGGACGGGATCCTGCGCGTGTCGCGCGCGCCGGCGCGGCCCGAGCTCCAGCAGGACGCCGAGCGGATCGCGACGCTCCTGCTCGACGAGCTCGGTTACGTCGGCGTGCTCGCGGTCGAGCTCTTCGAGGTGCAGGGGCGGCTGCTCGCGAACGAGCTTGCACCCCGCGTGCACAACTCGGGCCACTGGACGATCGAGGGAGCCGAGACGAGCCAGTTCGAGAATCACCTGCGGGCGATCCTCGGGCTGCCGCTCGGCTCGACGGCCGCGCGGGACGGGGCGGTGATGGTGAACCTGATCGGGACGATGCCGCCGACCGCGGAGCTGCTCGCGATCAACGGCGCGCATCTGCACGACTACGGCAAGGAGCCGCGGCCGGGACGCAAGCTCGGTCACGTCACGATCGTCGACCCGGCTGACGGCCAGGTGGAGGAGCTGCTCGCGCTCGCGCGCGGCCCCGCCGCGGGCGTTTAATCCACAGCAAGCCTCTAGTTCTCGTCCCGTTCGGTCCTGGCTCGAGCGGTCGAGGTCCTGCGGTGGGCGTGTGGGTGCGCCTGGAAGTACAGCTCTCGACGCCGCACGTCGGAGACGTGCGTGTACAGCTCGGTCGTGCCGAGGTCGGCGTGGCCGAGCATCTCCTGCACGCTCCGGAGGTCGGCGCCTCCCTCGAGCAGATGCGTGGCGAACGAATGCCGCAGCAGATGCGGGTGGACGCGCGTCGGGTCGAGGCCCGCGCGCTCGGCGAGGCGGCGGAGGATCAGGAAGGCGCCGGCGCGGGTGAGCGCGCCGCCCCGCGCGTTCAGGAAGAGCTCCGGCCGGTGGCGGCGGTCGAGATGGGGGCGGCCGAGTGCCACGTAGCGGCGCAGTGCGTCGACGGCGGGCCGTCCGAGCGGCACGATCCGTTCCTTCGATCCCTTCCCGAGCGCCCGCACCAGCCGCTCGTCGAGGTCGATGGCGCGGCGGTCGAGCCCGAGCGCCTCGCCCACCCGAAGCCCGGCGCCGTACATCAGCTCGACGAGCGCGCGGTCACGCATCGCACGCGGGGTCGTGCCCGCGGCGGCGTCGATCAGCCGCTCGGCCTCGGCGGGCGAGAGCGTCCGAGGCAGGCGGCGCGCCCGCCGCGGCAGCTCGAGCTGTGCAGCCGGGTTGTCGGCCCGCGCGCCGAGCAGCATCTCGTGGCGGAAGAAGGAACGGATCGCGGCGACCCGCCGGGCGATCGTGGTGGGGGCGCGCCCGTCGGCGCGGAGCTGAGCGAGATACCGCTCGAGCTCCTCGGTCGTCGTCTCGCCGACCGGCCCGGCTCGCCAGTTCGCGAAGTGCGCGAGGTCGCGGCGGTACGCGTCGACCGTCGCCGGCGCGAGGCGCGCCTCGGAGAGGGCGAGAAACGCCTCGACGGCAGCTTCAGGATCGGGGATGCGCGTGGTCATAGACCTTTCGTAGTCGTTTCGCGTCGACATGGCTGTAGACCTGCGTAGTCGAGAGGGACGAGTGGCCGAGCAGCTCCTGGATCGTCCGCAGGTCGGCGCCTCCCTCGAGCAGGTGCGTGGCGAACGAATGACGCAACCGGTGCGGGTGGGGAAGCAGGCGTCGCAGCGTGCTCGTATCGAGGCGCCGGCCCCGCACGGAGAGGAAGACCGCATCGTTCGCGCCGCGGGCGAGCGCCGGACGTCCGTCCGACAGGTACCGCGCCAGCACGTGGGCTGCCTCCTCGCCGAGCGGCACCAGCCGCTCCTTGCCGCCCTTGCCGCGCACATGGAGCGCCTCCCGGTCGAAGTCGACATCCGCGAGGTCGAGCCCGACTGCCTCGGCGCTGCGCAGGCCGGCCGAATAGCAGAGCTCGAGCAGAGCGCGATTGCGAAGCGCCAGCGGCTCGTCGCCCTCGACCGCGTCGAGCAGAGCTTCGATCTCGGACGGCTTCGGCGCGTCCGGGAGCCGCCGGCCCCGCCGTGGCGCCAGTGAGCGGTCGGGAACGCGCGCCGGGCCCAGCGTGAAGCGCAGGAACGCCCGGACCGCCGAAAGCTTGCGGGCGATCGTCGCCGGCGCAAAGCCGTTACGGGACCTGCCGAGCTCGGTCGCCCAGTCGGAGAGCACGCGAACGTCGACCTCGTCGACCTTCGTCCCTCGCTCCGCGAGCCAGTGAGAGAAGGCCCGCAGGTCGAACCCGTAGGCGCGCCGTGTCGCCTCGGAGAGCGAGGGGCTCGCGAGGTACCGGTCGACGGCGGGTTGCGTCTCCATCGCCCGGAGCGAGTTCCCTAGAGTCGACCCATGTCCTTTGCCCTCACCTCCGGAGCCGAGGCCCGCTGGACCGGCACGCCGGACCGCGTGG
>JBKJML010000123.1:0-11539 GCA_046596415.1 Gaiellaceae bacterium
GTCGAACCAGCCCTTGGTGAACGTCGTCGGCTCGCCCACCATGCGGTCGCTGGCCTGCGTGCCCAGCGACAGCTCGCAGCCGACGCTGCCGTAGCCTTCTGCCTTGACCGCCGCCACGGCGCCCTCCAGCGCCCGCAGCGAGGGTGGCCGCGGATCGGTCGGCGAGTAGCCGTCGAACAGGCGCACGTCGCTCGTCCAGGCCGTCCGCTCGGCGTCGCCCGCCGACGGCTCCAGGCAGATCAGCGCCGGCTCGCCCTCGACCGGGAAGACGACGGCGTCGTAGCCCTTCATCCCCCAGAAGTTCGTCAGGTAGACGATGTTGTCGGGCGCGCGCACGACGAGCGCGTCGAGGCCACGCTCGCGCATGAGGGCGCGGACGCGGTCGAGCTTCTGGTCGTCGCGCGCCCACTGCATGGTCGGCCTAAGTCTCGCCCCAGGGCCGGACGCGCGGCGGCACCGGTGTGCCGTGCGCCTCCGTCCAGCCGATCACCGGATTGCGCAGCATGCCGATGCCCTCGATCTCGGCCTCGATCACGTCGCCGGGCTTCAGGTAGAGCAGCTTCGCGTCCGGCGAGAAGCCGGCCACCCCGCTGACGGTGCCGGTCGAGACGATGTCGCCAGCCGAGTAGCCGCAGGCCGAGTACTGGCTGATGATCTCGGGGATCGTCACCGACATGCGGCCCGAGTGGGACTCCTGGCGCACCTTGCCGTTGACGCGCAGCTCCATCTTCAGGTTGTGCGGATCCGGGATCTCGTCGGGCGTGACGATCCACGGCCCGAGCGGGCAGAAGGTGTCGATCGCCTTGCAGAAACTGAAGACGCCCGAGCGCATCTCGCCGCGCTGGATGTCGCGGGCGGTGATGTCGTTGAAGATCACGTAGCCGCCGACGTAGTCCATCGCCTCCTCCGCCGAGAACCACTTGCCGGCCTTCTTGAGGACGACGGCGAGCTCGAGCTCGTAGTCGAGCTCCTCGGTCAGGTGCTCCGGGTAGACGACGGGCTCGTCGGGGCCGACGATCGCGTCCACGTTCTGGAAGAAGTTGATCCACGGCGCGATCGCATGCGACCACTCGACGTTCTTCGACTCCTCCTCGTGCTCGCGGAAGTTGCCGGCGGTGTGGAAGAACTTCTTCGGGACGATCGGAGCCCGCAGGCCGGTGCCGTCGAAGGGGACGACCTCCCCGGTCTCCTCGGCCCCGCCGCGCTCGAACCACTCCCGCATCGTCGGGACGTCGAGGACGCGGATCTCCTCACCGACCACGTGCCCGACCCGCGGGCTCTCGCCGAAGGTGACGAGCTTCATGCGACCCCACACACCTTCGTCGCGACCCGTGCGTACGTCTCCGCCATCCTGACCAGCCCTTCGATCTCGAGGTTCTCGCCGAGCGTGGTGTCCATCAGCCCCGTCGACGTGCCGTAGTTGACCGTGGGGACGTCGTAGCGCGTCAGCGCCGAGGCGTCCGAGAACCAGCGGGTGACGTCGCGGCCGGGCGTCTCGCCGAAGACCTCGGCGTGCGCCTCGTCGATCGCCGCGACGAGTGGGTGCGACTCCTCGATCTCGGCGCCCGGCGCGGTCACGTAGACCTCGCCCTCGACGCCGTAGTCGGGGAAGCGCTCCGCGAGCCCGCGCACCATCTCCAGCACCTGCTGCCGGGCGACCGGCATCGACTTCGTCGGGGGCACACGCACGTCCAGGAAGAGGTCGGTCCGGTGCGGCGTCCGGGAGACGCGCCAGCCGAAGCCGCCCTGGAGGGCGCCGACGTTGATGATCGCCTTGGCGCCGCGGTAGGCGTTCTCCGGGTCGTCCTCCCACGTGGGGATCCACTCGAGCACAGCGTCGAGCACCTCGCGCATCCGCAGGATCGAGTTGCGGTCGCGGAGCCCCTCGCTGAAGGCGGTGTGGATAAAGTTGCCCTGGGTCGAGACGCGGAGCCAGAGCGAGCCGAAGTGGCCGAGGACGACCTTGCCCTCGGTCGGCTCGCCGAGCAGGCACATGTCCGCGAGCCCTCCGTGGGTGACCAGGTAGCGGGAGCCGGCCGCGTAGCCGCGGTACTCCGCCCCGGTCGCGTCGCCCTGCTGCGTCTTCTCTATCTCGCCACAGACGGCCGCGATCAGCACGTCGCCGCGGAGGCGGACGCCGGCGTCGGCGAGCGCGGTGACGGCCTCGACGTAGCACGCGAGCGCGCCCTTCATGTTCGAGATCCCGAGCCCGTAGAGGTGGCCGTTCTCGACGAAGGGGTCGGGCTGGAAGCCGCGCACCCCGGCGAGCCACGGCTCGCGCCCCGAGTAGGACGTGTCCATGTGCCCGTTGAACATCAGGCTCTTCCCACCGCCGGCGCCCTCGCGGATCCCGAGCACGTTCGCGCGGCCGTCCTCGACCTGCTGCCACTGCACGCGCAGGCCGAGGTCCGTGAAGACGTCACGGAGGTGCTCGGCGCAGGCCTGCTCGGAGCCGGTGAAGCTGGGGATCGCGACGAGGTCGGACGCCGTCCGCACCAGGCGGTCGCGGTCGATCGCGACCTCAGTCACGGAAATGCGGGAGGACCTTCTCGCCGAAGAGGCGGATCTGCTCGTGCCGGTCCTCGCCCCAGAGCTCGAGCATCACGTGGGTGCACCCGGCGTCGCGGTACTCCTGGATCGCGGCGATGCAGTCCTCCGGCGTTCCGGCGATCGGCTTGCACTTGTCGAGGATCGCGTCGGTCACCTCGGCCTTCGCCGCCAGCCGGCCGCCCCGCTCCATCGCCTCGGCGACGGGCCGGATCTCGTCCTGCTCGAGGCCGGCGAGGTCGAGCAGCGTGTCCGCGGAGCCCTGGATGTTCTGGACCTTGTTCGCGAGGTACATCCCGGCGATCTCGCGGGCGCCGTCGCGGCCGCGGTCCCGGTCGGTCGCATGGATCGAGGAGACGACGGTGCAGCCGACGTCGATCGTGTCGCCGACGAGCTCGCGGGTGTGCCGTACGAACGCCGGCGTCGTGATCGAGGGGGTCAGACAGCCGTCAGCGATCTCGGACGCGAGGCCCATCATCTTCGGTGCGGTCGCGGCGACGTAGACGGGCGGGACGTCGCGCGGCGTGTGCGCCTCGTCCTGCAGCGCCGGGATCGACGCGCTCCAGGTGTCGCCCTCGTACTCGAACGCCTCGCCGCCGAGGATGCCGCGAACGATCTCGACCGCGTCGCGCATCGGCCCGAGCGTCTTCTTCGTCTGCATCTTGGCGTTGTTGAGGAAGATCTTCGAGGTGCCGAAGCCGAGCAGGAAGCGGCCGGGGCCGGCGGCCTCCTGGACGACGCGGGCGTCCATCGCGACCTGGACGGGATGGCGCGTGAACGGCGAGATGATTCCCCAGCCGATCGCGAGCCGCTTGGTCTCCCGCGCCATCAGCGCCGAAACGACCGTGGAGGAGCGGGCCTCCATCCCGTGCTTGCGCCACCAGGGGTAGGCCTCGGCGAGCCAGACGGTGTCCATGCCTGCCTCGTCCATGACGCGCGCCGACTCGAGCATTTCCTCGAGGGGCTCCATCGTCAGTTGCATGACGCCGATGCGAAACGGAATTGTCATTGCTCAGTCCTCCGTCGAGGTCGTCGGACCCTTGGGGTCCTCGTCGTATGCCTCGGGCGACCAGGGGCTGATCCCCTCGTCTGCGCCGCTCGTGCCCGACTCCGGCTCGGTGTCCGCGTCGCTGTCTGCAGGCGGCCCGTAGTCCTTGACGTCCTGCTCGGTCGTTGGCTCGGGCGGCGGCGTTGGCGCGCCGGCGTCTCCGCTCTCGCCGGTCACGCCTTGGCCTCTTCGATCTGCTTCTCGAGCGAGCGGAGGACGTTCCCGACCTGCTGGTTGACGATCGGCTGGAGGACGCGCTGGCCCATCGAGCCGACGGGGCCGGCGATCGAGACGTCCGCGGCCCACTTCATCGCGGTGCCACCATCCTCCTCCGCGAGCTCGAAGGAGGTCTGCATGTTCATGATCGCGCCGACGCCCTCGCCCTTCGCGGAGAGCTGCGCGAACTCGGGCTCGCGCTCCTCGAGCTTCTCGAAGTTGATCTTCATCCGGAGGCCGCCGAGCCCGAGCGGAATCTTGACCCGAGCGGTCCAGTGCGTGTCGTCGTGGATCTCGAAGCCCTCGACGCCCGGCATCGTCGCGGCCATCGACTCGGGGCTGTTCAGCACCTTCCAGACCGTGTCGCGCGGCGCCTCGAACCGCTTCTCCCCTTCGACCCTCACTTGGACTCCATCGTGACGCGGCTGCGGGAGGGCTCGGGGTCCGTCAGCAGCTCCCAGACCCGGTGGTAGGGGTTGAAGCTGTCGTAGATGATCGGCTTGCCGCTGCCCTTGAGCGCGTCCTGGAGCGCCGAGCAGACGGCGTGGATCCCGGCGCCGCCGCCCTCGCCCATGCCCTTCGTCCCGAGCGCCGTGAACGGCGAGGGAGACTCGATGTAGCCCGTCTTCAGCGGCGGCATGTCCATCGCGTGAGGCACGTGGTAGTCGTAGAAGTTCGGCGTCAACAGATTCCCGTCCTCGTCGTAGGTGAACGCTTCGTGGGTCGCGGCGCCGAGCGCGTGCGCGGTCGCGCCCATCACCTGGCCCTCGACGATCTGGGGGTGGATCCGGTTGCCGCAGTCGTCCACGGCGGCGTAGTCGACGACCTCGTAGACGCCCGTCTCCGGGTCGATCTCGACGACGGCGACGTGGATCTGGGCCGCGTAGGTCAGCGTCAGGTTCCCGTACTTCTTCTCGACGTCCGGGATCTCGAAGGGCGGCCGGAAGACGTAGCGGGCGTTCAGCGTCACGTCGAGGTCCTCGGGGAGCCCCGCGTTGTTCGCATTGATGATCGCGCCGCAGGCCATCAGCGGCAGCGCCGCCTCCGGATTGGCCTTCATCCGGACGTGGCCCTCGGCGAGCTCGAGGTCGTCGACCTCGCAGCCGAGGACGACCGAGCCGAGCTTCTTGATCTCGCCCGCGAGCTGGTCGGCCGCGCCCTTGACGGCGCCGAGGCCCGTGACCGCGAACTGGCTCGCGTAGGTGCCGGAGAAGCCGGCGTGCGAGTTCCAGTAGCTGTCGTGCCCGGCGCGGACGTGGACGTCGTCGGGGGTGACGCCGATGATGTCGGAGACGACCATCGCGGCCGTCGTCTCGTGGCCCTGCCCCTGCGGCGTCGTCCCGAGGGTGACCACGACCTCGCCGAAGATGTCCAGCTTGACCGTGGCGACCTCGTTGTTGCCCGAGAACTGCAGCTCCGGGTTGATCAGGCGCGATTGGGCGAAGTTGTTCGTGCCCGAATCGAGCGTCGAGCCGATCCCGACCCCGAGCAGCTTCCCGCGCCCCTTCGCCTCAGAGCGCCGCTCCTCGAGCTTGTCGTAGCCGATCAGCTCCAAGCCGACGTCGAGCATCCGGGAGTAGTCGCCGGAGTCGTAGATGCAGCCGTTCGGCGTCGTGTACGGCATCTCCTCGGTCTTGATGTAGTTGAGCTTGCGCACTGCGACCGGGTCGAGATCGAGCTCGGAGGAGACGATGTCGATCACGCGCTCGGTGAACCACAGGTGCTGCATCCGCGAGTAGCCGCGGTTCGGCGAGCACGGCGCCTTGTTCGTCACGACCTGAGTGAAGTCGAGGCTGACGTGCTTCCAGCGGTAGCAGCCGGCGGTCACTTGCGCCCAGATCACGCCACCGAGCGGCTCGTAGCGCAGATAGGCACCGGCGTCGTCGAGCGCCTTCGTACGGAAGCCGAGCAGTTCGCCGTTCGCCTTGACCGCGACCTCGGTGTCGAGGAACCAGCGCTCGTTGCCGTGCGACATCGTCAGGTGGAAGTCGGTGCGCCATTCGGTCCACTGGATCGCGCGGTTCAGCTTCCGGGCGAGCAGGCAGCACGCGACGAGCTGCGGGTGCGAGGTGATCTTGTTGCCGAAGCCGCCGCCGATGTCCTGGGTGACGAAGCGGAGCTTGTCGAGCCCCGTTCGCATCGCGGGGCCCATCATGATCGCGGCAAAACCCGGGAACTGGTTGTTCGTGTAGATCGTCCACTGGCCGGTGCCGCGGTTGTACTCGACGAGGGCGGCGTCGCACTCGAGCGGCGTCGAGTTGAAGCGCTCGAAGTGAAGCTCGCTGATCCTCACGATCTTGTCGGCCTCGGCGAAGGCGCCGTCGACATCGCCCCACTCGAACGAGCTCTTCCACGAGAGGTTCGAGCCGACATCGTCGTGCAGGAGCGGCGCTCCGTCCTCGAGCGCCTGCCGCGCGTCGGTCAGCGCGGGCAGCGGCTCGTAGGAGACCTCGACGAGGTCGGCTGCGTCGCGGGCGAGCTCACGCGTCTTTGCGACGACGATCGCGACCGGCTCGCCGACGTGGCGCACCTTGCCGATCGCGAGTGCGTAGTCCTTGATGTGCGAGCCGGGCGGCGTCGCGAGCTGGAAGAACGGGTCGGTGAGCGACGCCACCTCTTCGCCCGTGAGCGTGCCGTAGACCCCCGGTGCCGCTTCGGCCTTCGAGAGGTCGATGCCGGTGATGTTCGCGTGGCCGTAGGGGGAGCGGACGTAGTGGGCGTAGCCCATCCCGTGACGCTTGATGTCGTCGACGAAGACTCCGTCGCCCTGGACGAGCCGTTTGTCCTCCTTGCGAGGAATGTTCTGGCCGGCAAAGCCGCGGACGGGCGCGCCGGTCTCCTCGACCACGAGTGCCTGCTCGGGCGCGAGCGTCTCACTCATCGCTTCGCACCTCCTGACCGGAGGCCGCTGTGACGGCATCGATGATGTTCCAGTAGCCGGTGCAGCGGCAGATGTTGCCCTGGATCCCCTTCTTGATCTCGTCCGGGGTCGGCTTCGGCGTCTGCCGGAGGAGCGCGGTGGCGCTCATCAGCATGCCGGGGGTGCAGTAGCCGCACTGGAGCGCGTGGTGATCCGAGAACGACTGCTGAAGCTGGGTGAGCTCGCCGCCCGCGGCAAGCCCTTCCACCGTCTCGATCTTGGCGCCGTCAGCCTGGACCGCGAGCAGCATGCAGCTCTTCACGAGCGTGCCGTCGATGATCACCGAGCAGGCGCCGCAGTTGCCGGTGTCACAGCCGACGTGGCTCCCGGTCAGGTCGAGATCGTCGCGGAGAAAATGGATCAGGAGCCGGCGCGTCTCGACCTCGCGCTCGTGGCTCAGCCCGTTCACCTCGACGGTGATCGTCTGCCTGGTCTGGGGCCCCATCAGCTCTTCCCGCTCGCTTTCCGGACGGCTCGGACGGCGACGATTTCGGCGAGGTGGCGGCGGTAGTCGCTGGAGGCGTGAACGTCGGACGGCGGCTCGAGCCCGGCGCTGCGAACGGCCTCGCGGACCGCCGCCTCGTCGGTGGAGGCAGCCGTGACGACGACCGGGACCGCGTCGACGCACCCGAGCCCGATGCGGACGCCGTCGCGGAGCGACGCGGCGGCGCTGACGATGCAGGTGCCGTCGGCGCCGAGCGTGATCGCCTCGAAGGCGTCGCCGGCGCCGGCGGGGATGCGGATCGACGTCAGCAGGTCGCCCGGGCCGGCCGCGGTCATGTAGACGCCGATGAAGAAGTCGGCCGACGGGACGACACGCTCGCCGTCAGGGCCGACGATCACCATCTGCGCGTCGAGCGCCGCCATCAGCGGCGGCAGATGGTTCGTCGGATCGTTCGAGCAGACGTTGCCGCCGATCGTGCCGCGGTTGCGCACCTGAACGTCGGCGATCAGGCCACAGACCTCCGCGATGATCGGCCGCGAGACCTCCACCTCAGAGGAGGCCATGATCTGCGTATAGGTCGCCATAGCGCCGATCTCGAGTGTGCCCCCGGCGACGCTGATCGTGCGGAGCGACTCCAGCTTGCCGAGGTCGACGAGCACGTCGGGCGAGGCCGCGCGGGCCTTCATCACGTTCACGAGCGTCTGTCCGCCGGCCAGGGCGCGGGCGCCGTCGTTCGCTGCCAGGAGCGCCAACGCCTCCTCGACCGAGGAAGGGCGTGCGTACTCGACCTCGCGCAGGAGCATGCTGTATTGAAAGCATACGAGCCGGTGACATGTCAAGAAGGAACCGACTGTGTAGAGTCGCCGCCGTGACGGGATTCGACGCGATTTTCGTCGGCAGCGGGATCAACTCGCTCGTCGGAGCGGCGCTGCTTTCCCGCGGCGGCTGGCGTGTGCTCGTCCTCGAGCGGAACGACTGGTTGGGAGGGGCGATCCGGACCGCCGAGATCACCGCGCCGGGCTACCACCACGAGGTCTTCAGCTCGTGGCACCCGCTCTTCACCGGCTCAGCCGCCTACGCCGAGCTCGGCGACGAGCTCGGCAGGCGCGGCCTGGAGTACCTGAACACCGAGCTGCCGACCGCCTCGGCCTTCCCGGATGGCTCCAGCGCCTTCCTCACGACGTCGCTCGAAGGCAACATGGCCGAGCTGGAGCGTCATGCGGTTGGCGACGGCGAGGCGTGGAAGCGGCAGTTCGAGGCCTTCATGGCGAACGCCGACCTTAGCTTCGGCGTGCTCGGCACGGAGCTCTGGTCGACCTCTGGGCTGCTCCTCGGGCGGCAGGCGTACAAGCGGTTCGGCAGGCACGGACTGCTCGAGTTCGGCGGCAGCCTGCTCTCGACGGCCCGCGACTGGCTCGGCGAGACGTTCGAATCGGAACAGGCACACGGCCTGCTCGCTCCCTGGGTTCTTCACACCGGCCTGGGCCCGGAGCAGGCCACATCGGGCTTCATGACGCAGGTGATCGCGGCCGCGCTCCAGCTCGGCGGCATGCCGGTGCCGAAGGGTGGTGGTGTCCGGCTCGTCGAGGCCCTGGCCGGGATCGTGCGGGATGCCGGCGGCGAGCTGCGGACCGATGCCGACGTCGAGCGGATCCTCGTCTCAGGGGGCCGGGCGACCGGTGTCCTCCTCGTAGACGGAGAGCGCGTCCCGGCGAGCCGCGCCGTGCTCGCGAACGTGACCCCAACTCAGCTCTACGGACGCCTGCTTCAGGATGGCGACGTGCCCGCCAAGGTGACGGAGGCGGCGCGTCGGTTCCGCTACGGCCGCGGCGAGATGCAGATCCACCTCGCGCTCTCCGAGCCGCCTGTCTGGCGGGGAGACGAGCGCCTCGCCCGGACGCCGATCGTCCACGTCACGCCCGGGCTCGACGGGGTGTCGCGCGCCGTGAACGAGGCCGACCGTGGCCTCCTGCCGGCCGAGGCGACGATCGTCTGCGGCCAGCCGACAGCGCTCGACCCGGGACGCGCCCCGGCCGGCTGCGCGATCCTCTGGATCCAGCTCCAGGAGTTGCCCGCGGCGCCGAAGGGCGATGCTGCCGGGGAGCTCGATACCGGTGCGGGCCGGTGGACGGAGGAGCTCCGCGAGGCCTACGCCGACCGGATCGTGACCCGGCTCGGCGGCCACATCGAGAACCTCGAGCAGGCGACTGTCGCTCGCGCCGTCCTCTCCCCCGCCGATCTCGAGGCCGCGAACATGAACCTGGTCGGCGGCGACATCTACGGTGGCTCGTGCGCGCTCGACCAGAATTTCCTCTGGCGGCCGCTCGCCGAAACACCCGGCCACTCGACGCCGCTCGATGCCCTCTTCCACATCGGCGCGAGCACGCACCCCGGGCCGGGCCTCGGCGCCGGCTCCGGCTATCTGGTCGCCACGCAGCTCCTGCGCCCGCCGTTGCCGCGCCGGCTGCTCGCACGCGTCCCGGGGCTTCGCGCGTGAAGCTCTCACTCTCGGAGATCTCGACCGTCTCGGCCACGTTCGCCGAAGACGTCGTGGCCTACGCCGCAGCCGGCTTCGCCGCGATCGGGATCTGGGAGTTCAAGCTTCCCGACGACGACGACGCGAACATCGCGTTGCTCCAGGAGGCGGGCCTCGCCGTTTCGAACTGCGTTCCCGCCCACCCGTCGATCCTGCCGAATGCCGTAATCGAAGGCCCTGACGACCCGGAGGAGCGGATCGAGCTGCTCTGCGCCAGCGTGCGCCGCCTCGCCCCGTACCGGCCGTCGTCGATCGTCTGCTTGACGGGTGCGCCCGGCGGCACCAACGAGGACGACGCGCGCCGGATCGTGATCGACGGCCTGCGTCGCGTCGCGGCAGTGGCGCGCGAGTCGGGCGTCCGTCTCGGCCTCGAGCCGATCCACGTCTCGCAGCGCGACAAGCTCTCGCTGATCACGTCGATCCCGGAGGCGCTTGCGCTGCTCGCCGAGGCTGGTCTCGACGACGTCGGTGTGATGATCGACGCCTACCACGTCTGGGACACGCCGGACGTCATGGATCACCTGCGCTCGAACGCTGCGCGCGTGACGGGAGTGCACGTCGCGGACTGGCCGGCGGAGACCGGCCGGGGCGACAGGCTGCTGCCGGGCGAGGGCCACTCGCGGACCCGCGAGCTCATCGCGGCGCTGCACGAAGGCGGCTTCGACGGCTACCTCGACGTCGAGATCTTCGGCGACCCCGACCGGCTCGATTCACTCTGGGCGCTCCCGGTCGACGAGGCGGCGCGACGCGCCTACGCGGCGGCGGTCGGCGTCGCACCGTAGCCGCGCCGGAAGTAGAGGATCGGCACCGCGTCGGGGTCGGGCACGACCCCGTCCTCGACGAGCGCGGTCAGGATCACGTGGTCGCCGGCCTCGAGCACCTGCTCTGTGGAGCACTCGGCGTAGGCGAGCGCGTCCTCGTGCAGGCAGGGCATCCCGTGCAGCCCGGGACGCCACGCGACCTGGACGAACTTGTCGTCGGCCTTCGAAGCGAAGAGCCGGGCAAGCTCGTGACGGCCCTCCGCGACGAAATTGACGACGAAGCGCTTCGAGTGCAGCAGCGCGGGCAGCGTACGGCTCTCACGGTCGACGCAGACGAGCAGCAGCGGCGGGTCGACGGAGACGCTGCAGACAGCGTTCGTCGTCAGGCCGCGCGGGCTGCCGTCCTCGGCGAGGGTCGTAACGATCGCGACCCCAGTCGGGAACGCGCTCATGATCGCGAAGAACCGCTCCCGGTCGACCGCCACGCTCAAACCGCGATCGCGTCGACCCGCCGCTCGATCTCGTCGAGCCCGACCTGCCAGATGCCCGGGTCGGCGAGGTCGATCTCGAGCCCTGCGAGGAGATCGGCGGGCGAAGCGCTCCCACCGGCCGCGAGGAACACGAGGTAGCGCTCGGCGAAGTCGGGCAGCTCCTGCAGGCGGCGGTGGACGATCAGCGCGACGAGGAACGCGAAGACGTAGGCGTGCGTGTAGAAACGCGTACCGATGAAGTGCGGGATCCGGCCCCAGAACCAGTTCGGGTTCGCATTCTGGTAGGCGAGGTCGTCGCCGAACGCCTTGTCGAACTCTTCGCGCATGATCCCGGCGAGCCGGTCGGGCGTCAGGATCGACCCCTCGGCGCGCAGTGCGTAGGCGCGCTGCTCGTAGCGGGTGAAGATCGTCTGGACATGGATCGAGCCGAACATGTTGTTCAGCTGCTGGACGGCGAGCGCGCGTGTCGTCTCCTCGTCGGCGACCGTCGCGAGCTCGTCCGCGAGCAGCAGCTCACCGAAGGTGGACGGGATCTCCACCATCGCGAGCCCGCTCTCCCAGGAATGGACGGTCTG
>JBKJML010000233.1:0-7835 GCA_046596415.1 Gaiellaceae bacterium
GGGACGGCCACCGGAGAGGATCGCGTCGAGCTCCGCCACGCGCGCCTCGAGCCCGATCAGCTCTGCGCAGCGCTCGATGACGAGGTCCTCGCGGAAGCGGTCGCGGCGGTACATCTCGAGCGCCAGCCCGCCGAGGTCGCGCAACCGCTGCTCGCGCAACCGCAGGAGCGCGCGCCGTTCGCGCCGCAGCTCGCTCGGCGGCGGTGCGGTGCGGCGGTCACGCCGTGGCTCTGCCGCCGTTTCGCTCGGTGTAGGGCGCTGCGGGAGCAGCCGGGAGAGCAGCGTTAGGCGCGCCATCAGGACGCGGCGAGTCTACCGGGCGCGTCGGCGCGGCCACGCCGACGCTCTAGCGCGGGAGCTGGACGACGACCAGGCGCTCCTCGGTCATCTCGCGGACCGCGTAGGCCGGCCCCTCGCGCGTATTGCCCGAATCCTTGACACCGCCGTAGGGCATCTGGTCAGCGCGGAAGGTGGGCGCCTCGTTCACGGTCACACCTCCGAACTCGAGCTCCTGCGCGGCCCGCAGCGCAGTGTCGAGGCTTGCGGTGAAGATGCCGGCCTGGAGCCCGAAGCGAGTGCCGTTCGCGAGCGCGATCGCCTCGTCGAGGGTGTCGTAGCCCGTTACCGTGCAGACAGGCCCGAAGACCTCGTCACAGGACACCTTCAACTCGGGCCAGGCGCCGGCGATCACGGTGGGGCGCAGCAGCTCGCCGTCGAGCGTGCCGCCGGTCAGAATCGCCGCACCGGCAGCCCTGGCCTCCTCGATCCACTCGAGCACCCGGTCGCGCTCGGCCGGCGCGATCAACGGGCCGACGTCGGTCGCCTCGTCGGCCGGATCGCCGACTCGCAGCGCCTCGACGAGCGGGACGAGGATCGCGATGAACGCGTCGTAGGCCGGCCGTTCGACGTACACGCGCTGCACTGAGATGCAGCTCTGGCCCGCAAAGGAGAAGGCGTTCGCCGCGACCTTCGCTGCGGCATCCTCGAGGTCGGCGTCGGCGGCGACGATCACCGGCGTCGCGTTGCCGAGCTCGAGGTTGACCCGTTTACGCGGAGCGCGTTCCCGGAGCTTCCAGCCGACCGGGCCGGAGCCGGTGAAGGTGATCAGGCGCACGCGCTCGTCCTCGACGAGCACGTCGCCGATCTCGGCTGCGGGGCCGACGAGCACATTGAGCCAGCCGGGTGGGAGCCCCGCCTCGGTCTCGAGCTCTGCGAGGAGGAGGGCGGAGAGCGGCGTCTGCGAAGCCGGCTTGAGCACGACAGCACACCCGGCTGCGAGCGCGGGGGCGATCTTGTGCGCGACGAGATTGAGCGGGAAGTTGAAGGGCGAGATGGCGCCGACGACGCCGATCGGCCGCCGCAACGTGAGCCCGAGCTTGCCCTCGCCGGCCTGCGAGCCGTCCAGAGGCACGATGTCGCCGGCGAGCTTCCGCGCCTCCATCGCGGCCATGGTGTAGGTCGACATCGCGCGCGACGCCTCGACCCGGGCCGCCTTCAGCGGCTTGCCCGCCTCCGCACAGATCGTCTGCGCGAGCTCCTCGTGTCGGCGGCCGATCAGGCCTGCGACCTTGACGAGGATCTCCGCTCGCTTGTGCGCCGGCAGCGGCTCGTCCATGGCACGTTCGGCGGCGTCGACTGCGCGTCGCGTCTCGGTCGCTCCCGCCTTCGCGACCCGGGCGACGAGCTCGCCGGAGTAGGGCGAACGGACCTCGACCCATGCGCCCGTCTCGACCCACTCGCCGTCGAGGAGGAGTGCGCGCTCGGCGACTGTTGCAGCCATGGCGCGAGTCTATGAGACTCGACTCGTGCGCTCCATCGACGACATTCGTCCGCTCCTGCTCTGCTCGGTCGTCTCGGCCGGGCGGACGGTGCCGGTATTCGCCTGGGCGGTCGGCGGCGGCGAGGGCACAGTCCTCGTCGACACCGGGATGATCGACCTCCACCCGGCCGTGGAGGAGTGGCAGCCGTCGTTGCACGACTGGCCGGATCTCGGCGAGGTCGTCGCGATCGTGAACACGCACCTCCATTTCGACCACTGCGGTGGCAACCGCCGCTTCCCGGGCGTCCCGACCTTCGTGCAGCGCGCCGAGCTCGACGCGGCCGGCGGCGACGACTACCTCACCGAGTGGGCGCGGTTTCCGGGTGACAGTTACGTGCCGCTCGACGGCGACAGCGAGATCCTGCCGGGGATCTCGGTGCTCTCCACGCCGGGTCATTCCGTTGGTCACCAGGCGGTCGCCGTGGCGACGGACGAGGGACCGGTCGTGCTCGCGGGCGACGTCACCTACGTCTGGGACGAGCTCGCGTCGTCGGCCGATCCGTCGATCGAGCGGATCCGTGCTCTCGGGCCGCGCCGCGTCTGGATCGCCCATTCGCGGCGTCCGTGGGACCCGGCGTAGAATTAACGGGATGAGCACCGACGCCCTGATCGTCGACGCCGTCCGCAGCCCGATCGGGCGACGCAACGGCTCGCTCGCGGGCACCCGCGGCGACGAGCTCGCAGGTCAGGTGCTGAACGCGCTCGTCGCGCGACATGACCTCGATCCTGGTGAGGTGGAGGACATCCAGATGGGCTGCGTGACCCAGATCGGCGAGCAGGGCTGGAACATCGGCCGCATGGCGCCGATGGCGGCAGGCTGGCCGGACACGGTTTGCGGCACGAGCGTCGATCGCCAGTGCGGCTCCTCGATGCAGACGAACCTCAACGCCGCCGCCGCGGTCTGGTCGGGCCAGCAGGACGTCGTGATCTCGGCCGGCGTCGAGATGATGTCCCGCGTCCCGATGGGATCGAACGGCGGCGACATCTCGGACAAGATCCACGAGCGCTGGCAGATCGTGCCGCAAGGGATCTCCGCCGAGGTGATCGCGCGCGAGTGGAACCTGTCCCGAGAGGCGCTCGACGCCTACTCGCTCGAGTCACACCGCCGCGCGCTCGCCGCGATCGAGGCGGGCCACTTCGAGAACGAGATCGTGCCGGTCGAGGTGGGCGCAGCCGGCGCGGCCGTCCTCTTCGCCGTCGACGAGACGCCGCGTGCGGACACCTCCGCCGAGCGGCTCGCCGCGCTCCAGCCGGCCTTCCTGCCCGACGGCGTCGTCACCGCCGGCAGCTCGTCGCAGATCTGCGACGGCTCGGCGGCCGTGCTCGTCGCAAGCGAGGGCGCCTGTTCGCGCCTCGGGCTCGAGCCGCGCGGCCGCTTCGTCTCCTTCGGACTTGCGGGGGTCGATCCGCACCGGATGCTCCATGGCAACCCGCAGGCCTGCGACCGGGCGCTCGCGAAGGCCGGTCTCGGCTGGAACGACATCTCGGTGATCGAGGTGAACGAGGCGTTCGCGTCGGTCGTGCTCCAGTTCGCGCACGACACCGGCCTCGGCGACCGGATGGAGGACGTGAACCCGAACGGTGGCGGCATCTCGCTCGGCCATCCGCTCGGCGCCACCGGCGCGCGCGTCACCGCGACACTCTTGAACGAGCTCGACCGCCGCGAGGCGCGCTACGGGATCGCCTGCATGTGCATCGGCTTCGGCCAGGCGATCGCCGGCGTCGTCGAGCGGTTCTAGCGCCGGAGCGCGTCGGGGAGTGGGCGCCGGATCCCGAGCTTCCAGAGCGCCTCGTGCAGATCGATGTAGCGTTCGCGACGCATGACCGCCGCGGCTGACGGATCGTCCACCGACTCGGAGATGATGTGCGCGTGGTAACTCGCGTACCAGGTCGCCGCCTGCGTCAGGGCACGCAACTCCCGTTCGGAGAGTGCCTCGACAATCGGGGCTGTGAGCGGGTCGACGCCCATTCGACGACTGTAGCGCGGCGATCGGCCCGCTCGACAGCCGGACGCGATCACGTCAGACCGTATCCCAATGATACTCGCCGAGAAGCTGCGTCCAGCGCCCCGGCCGAATGCGGAACATGGCCGCGATTCGCGGCCGGAACACGCGCCCTGAGGTCGTGCTTCGCCGCGCTCTCGCGCGCCGAAGGCAGCACCGGCTTCCCTTGCCATCCGCCAGCGCTGCCGGGAACATCTGGTCGCAAGTTTACTCGGTGGAAGCTCGCAGCCGCACGACGCCTGGGCCGGCCGTGGCCGATCACCGCTTCGACCCGAAGTCGCTCTCGAGCCCGCCGGTAGGATCGCCGACGATGGCGATTCGCAAGGTCGGGGTGGTCGGGCTCGGCGCGATGGGGGCGGGCATCGCGCAGCTCTGCGTCGAGGCAGGCGTCGAGACGGTCGGCCGTGAGGTGACCGCCGAGCTCGGTGAGGGCGCGCGCGAGCGGATCGCGCACTTCCTGACCCGCAAGGTCGAAAAGGGCACGCTGGAACAGGGGGCGCGTGACGCTGCGGTCGAGCGCCTCTCGCTCACCACCGACGTCGGTGACCTGGCCGACTGCGACCTCGTGATCGAGGCGATCGTCGAGGAGCTCGCCCCGAAGCGGGAGCTCTTCGCCGAGCTCGACCGGATCACCGCACCGGCCGCCGTCCTCGCGACCAACACCTCGGCGCTCTCCGTGACCGAGATCGCAGCCGCGACGGAGCGGCCGGAGCGGGTCGTCGGCATGCACTTCTTCAACCCGGCGCCGCTGATGCCGCTCGTCGAGATCATCCGCGCCGAGCTGACCGGGGACGAGGCGTTCGAGGCCGCCTACGCGTTCGGCGAGCGGATCGGGAAGACGCCGATCCGCTGCCACGACACGCCGGGCTTTGTCGTCAACCGCGTCCTGATCCCGCTCCTGAACGACTGCATCCGGGTGCTCGACGAGGCACGCGTGACGCCGGAAGACCTCGACACCGGGATGAGAAACGGCGCCGGCTGGCCGATGGGGCCGTGCGCGCTCGTCGACCTGGTCGGGATCGACGTGCACGTGCACGCGTCCGAGGCGCTGTACGAAAAAACGCGCGAGCCGAGGATGGCGCCGCCGCCGCGCCTCGTCGCGATGCGGAACGCGGGCCTGCTCGGCCGCAAGAGCGGCCGCGGCTTCTATACGTACGACTAGTCCGGGCGGCGCAAGCTGCGCATCGGGATCTTGAGCGCCTTCGCGGCGGCTGGGATCGTCGTCCCCTGGACGACCACTGAGAAGAGCACGACGACGAACACGATCCCGTAGATCCGCTCGGAGCCCTCCGTCGTGGAGAGCACAGCGAGCGCGGCGAGCAGGATCGGCACCGCGCCCTTCAGGCCGCCCCAGGCGACAAAGACGCGCTCGCGGGTCTTGAGCCGTGCGGGGAGGAGGAGGAGGCCGACTACGAGCGGCCGGATCACGAATGCGAGTGCCACCGACAGGACGAGCCCGTCGATCCAGAGGCGCTCGTTCCAGATGAAGCCGAGGCTTACCGTGAGACCGAGCGCCAGGAAGACGGTGATCTCGGCGAGGCTCGAGAGCGACTTCGCGAAGCGCTCGATCTCCTGCTTGTGGGGAAGGCGCGCGTCGCCGAACAGGAGGCCCGCGACGAAGACCGCCAGGAAGCCGGAGCCGTGTGCCACCGCAGCGGCGCCGTAGACGACCCCAGCGAGCGCGAGCACCTGGAGTGGGTAGAGCTGGACGTCGGGCAGGCCGATCCGGCGCAGGAACGGCGCGAGCAGGAGGCCGGCTGCGATCCCCACCGCGAGGCCGACCGCCATCTGGACGGCGAAGTCGGAGAGCACTGCCCACCGCGAGGCGTCGTCGTGGGTCGCGAGCTCGATCATCCCGATCATCAGCGCGATCCCGACCGGGTCGTTCGCCCCCGATTCGCCCTCGAGGATCGTGCCCGTGCGACCGCCGACCTCGCGGTTGCCGAGCACCGAGAACATCACCGCCGGATCGGTCGGCGCGAGCGCGGCGCCGAGCAGGCCCGCCACCGTCCACGAGACGTCGAGCAGGACGTGCGCGGTCACTGCGAGCAGCGCGGCGGTCGCGAAGGTGCCGAGCACGCCGAGGGCGACGATCGGCACGCCCGACTCGCGGAAGCGCCGCCAGCCGACGTGCATGCCGCCCTCGAAGAGGATCACGACGAGTGCGACGACGGCGATCCGCTCGACGGTGAGAAAATCGACCCGGCGCAGCCCGTCGAACAGGTCGGAGGCGACGGCCGCCCCGATGAGCAGGAGCGCCGGCCCTGGGATCCGCACCCAGTCGGTGAGCTTGCTGCCTGCGACCGCAACGGCGGCCGCTCCGGCGACGAGGATGACCACGAGCCCGAAGTCGCCGATTTCCGACACGACACCGACTCTAGACTGGGAGTGGGTCAGAAGTGACCCAAGACCCCAGACTGTGCTTACACTTTCCTTACGTCTCGATCACGCAGGCCACACCCCGCGTGGCGATACTCCTTCGCAGATGCGGCGCATCTTCCTGATCCTGATCGTCCTGGCAGCGGTTCTCGCGCCGGTGGGAGCCTTCGCGGCCAAGGGTGCGCTCGGTGACGGGACACTCTCGCTCGACGGTGTCGACGGCAGAGTCGTCGTCGCCGCCCGCGGAGGCATCATCGGTCGCGTCGGACGCGGCGTCGTCACGATCCGCGACCGGACACCGAATGACGACTCCGATCCTGCCGTCTGGGGTGCCCGCGATTTCCGGCAGGGTGACGACGGGCTCTACGTCTATCGAGGCCAGAACATCCGTTTCCGCCTGATCGGCGGCGCCTTCCGCGTCACGATCGACGGCCGCGGCATCGACGTCTCGGTCGTCGGCAACGGTGTGGCCACGCTCGACGCAGTCAGCGGGGTCTACTCGACAAACGGCGACGACTGCCAGTTGAGCCCCGCAAGCTGCACGACGATCGCGCCCGGTAGGCAGTTGATCCCGATTACCGCGCCCCGAGTCGCCAGGCAGCCGTAGTCATGTCCGCGGGCGCCCAGACCATTCTCGTCGTCGAGGACGAGGCGTCGATTGCTTCCTTCGTCGCGCTCTACCTCAAGAACGCGGGTTACAAGGTCCGCACCGTCTCGACCGGTAGCGCGGCACTCACCCACGTCGCCGCCGAGACGCCGGCGCTGATCATCCTCGATCTGATGCTGCCCGACCTCGACGGAATCGAGATCTGCCGGCGCATCCGTAAGTCCTCCGACGTCCCGATCCTGATGTTGACGGCGCGGGACGAGGACGTCGACAAGATCATCGGCCTCGAGGTCGGCGCCGACGACTACCTGACGAAGCCTTTCAACCCGCGTGAGCTCGTCGCCCGCGTGAAGTCGGTGCTCCGGCGCTCGGCGCCCGAGCGGCGCCTCGAGGAGTCCGAGCTCCACCACGGCGAGCTTTCGATCAACTCCGGCCGCCGCGAGGTCAAGGTGGGGGAGGAGGAGATCCAGCTCGCGCCCAAGGAGTTCGACCTCCTCTGGGAGCTGCTCGACCACAAGGGCCTCGTGCTGACGCGCGACCAACTCCTCGAGCGGGTCTGGGGCTACACGTTCGCAGGCGACACGCGCACGGTCGACGTGCACGTCCGGCAGCTCCGCCGCAAGCTGGGTGAGGCATCGCCGATCGTGACGGTGTGGGGGGTTGGCTACAAGGTCGGCCCCGACCGGTCGCTGGCCCGGGCTTCGACCGCATAGACCGCTCGATGTTCCGCTCCCTGCGCTTTCGCCTGCCGGCGCTCTTCCTGGCAGGGATCGCGCTCGCGGGACTCGTCGCGACGCTGATCGCGGTGCGGCTCGTCCAGAGCTCCATCCACGAGCAGTCGCTGCGGGAGCTTCGCCGGGAGGCAAACGGGCTCGCACAGCTTTACGCCGAGTCCGCGCGCCGCGCGAACGACGAGAACAAGGCGGCGCCCGCATTCGCCGCCACCCAGCTCGAAAACGCGACCGGCGACCGGCTCTTCTATATCGGCACCACGATCTTCCCGGGTCAGGACACCGGCCTGAAGCGG